>NZ_JBVIFS010000086.1:0-1092 GCF_055571215.1 Streptomyces sp. NPDC030995 | reverse complement strand
CTAGTGACCTGAGTCGGAGGTTTGTCGTTAGTTCGGTATGAGTCGTCCGGGTCCGAAGATTCCGCCGTTGTCGGTGACCGATGCCCAGCGGGCTGTGCTGGAGGGCTGGTTACGACGTCGCACGACGGCCCAAGCCCTGGCTCAACGGTCGCGGATCGTGCTGGAGTGCGCGGAGGGGCATTCGGTCATGGAAGTGTCGCGCCGCCTGAAGATCGCTCCGGACACGGTCCGCACCTGGCGGCGCCGTTTCCTCGAGCACGGCCTCGACGGGCTGGGCGACGAGCCGCGGCCGGGTGTCCCGCGGAAGATCACCGACGCTGATGTCGAGAGAGTCATCGTCAAGACCTTGGAGGAGAAGCCGAAGAACGCGACACACTGGTCGACCAGGTCGATGGCTGCGGCGACCGGCATGTCGCAGTCGACGGTCTCGAGGATCTGGCGGGCGTTCGCGCTGGCCCCGCACCGGTCCCAGACCTTCAAGCTGTCGACGGATCCGCTGTTCATCGACAAGGTCCGCGACGTCGTCGGCCTCTACCTGGACCCGCCGGAGAAGGCCCTGGTCCTCTGCGTGGACGAGAAGTCGCAGATTCAGGCCCTGGACCGGTCACAGCCCGTTCTGCCGATGATGCCCGGCGTTCCCGAGCGCCGCAGTCACGACTACGTCCGCGCCGGCACAACCACCCTCTTCGCCGCCCTGGAGGTGGCCACCGGCAAGGTCATCGGCTCCCTGCACCGCCGCCACCGGGCCGCCGAGTTCAAGAAGTTCCTGACCAAGGTCGACAAAGAAGTACCGGCGGATCTCCAGGTCCATCTGATCCTCGACAACTACGCGACCCACAAGACGCCGGACGTGAAGAAGTGGCTGCTGGCGCATCCGCGGTTCCACCTGCACTTCACGCCAACCAGTGCGTCGTGGCTGAACCTGGTGGAACGGTGGTTCGCCGAGCTCACGCAAAAGAAGCTCAAGCGCGGCGTCCACCGCTCCGTCCAAGCACTCGAACGCGACATCAGGTCCTGGCTCGCCCATTGGAACGAGCAACCCCGGCCCTTCGTCTGGACGAAGACAGCCGACGAGATCCTCGACAAAGTCGC
>NZ_JBVIFS010000085.1:0-1118 GCF_055571215.1 Streptomyces sp. NPDC030995 | reverse complement strand
GGCCGCCCGAGTCTTGGCTCTCAGTCCCGGAAGTCCAGCAGGAACTCCGGGTACAGGTTCACCGTCTGATCGACCAGCCCGTGCAGCCCCGCAACGTACTCGCCCACCCCGCCGGCCTCGTCGATACTCGCGTGCAGCCCGTCGATCAGCGGCCTGGCAACCGCTGCGAATGCCCGCAGCTGGCTCGGCTCGGTCAGCTGCGCCGCGAACTCCTCCCGGGCCGCCGCGGAGTTCGCGCACCCGGCGAGCAGCTTCTCCGCCACCGCGCGCTCCGGCTCGGACAGCGACTTCAGATACTGCACCACCATGAAGGTGGCAGTCCCGTTGCGAAGGTCCTCGTATCGTCCCGAGGAGATGTCCCGCTGGTCGTTGACCAATTGCCGCAGCACGCCGAAACGCGCGCCAAGGTCGCGCCACGCGTCCACGCGCGCCTCATCGCACCCGGCCAGCACCGCGCCCATCGCCGCGGCCATGGCGTACGGGGCACCGGTCTTCCCCAGGTAGCCGGCCATGACCTCTTCGGCGGTCGCCGTCGCCGCGGTCGCCGTGAGGTCCGCGAGCTGCCCGGCTATCGCCCGGTGCCAGCTGCGCGATAGCTCCTGGCGCAGCCGCAGCGCCCGCTCCGGGTCGTCGCGGCACGCCTCGTCGAGCACCTCGGTCGCCAGGTGGCAGGCGATCCCGATCACGGCGAGCAGATCCTGGTCCGCACTGTCCGTGTCAGCTGCGGCGGACGGCCGGGGCCCGGCGTCGGACAGGTCGTCCAGGTAGCGTGCCGAAACCCACCACAGCACGTGCGCCACCGCCGCGGGCTCGGCCGGCGCCGGGTCGCCGGAGTGTGTCCCGTGCACCAGGAACGGCAGCGCGACGATTCCGTCCACGGCCGGCCCCGAGCCACGCCCGGCGATCCGGTCCAGGAAGCCGGTCAGGGCCCGTCCCATCGCGCGGTCGGCGGCTGCGCCGGGACCGGCCGAGCCGGTCAGCCCATCGCCCGTGCCGCGCAGCCGCCGCAGCACGGCGTCCGAACTCCAAGTGAGCGCGCTTGCCGTCATGGTGTCCTCCGTGTGAATGACCGGACTCTTGAATTCGTTCAAAGAGTCGAGAATCAAGGTACGGAGACA
>NZ_JBVIFS010000084.1:0-1170 GCF_055571215.1 Streptomyces sp. NPDC030995 | reverse complement strand
TCCCAGATCTCGGATGTCCGCCAAACCGAAGCAACCTCAGGACATAGGCCGCCACCGATCGCTACGCGCTCCTCACGACTCAGCGTCCGCGACCCGTCTGGGGCCGGTCATAGGCAGGCGGCCCAGAGGGCTGATCGCGGAGCGTCAGCGCAGTGCTGCCTCGCCCGCGTGGACGGCACGCATGACGCGCTCGACAGTCTCCTCTTTTTCGCCGACCGGAGCCGCGTAGTCGATGGCGGCGCGGGCGGCGTCCTCGCCGAGCATTCGGGTGATCACCCACGCGGCGAGATACTCGGACGCCAGGCAGCCGCCCGCAGTAGCGATGTTGCCTTCGCTGTAGAACGGCGCGTCCAGCACGGTGACGCCACAGTCTTCGACGAAGGGCCGGCTCGTCATGTCCGTGCAAGCAGGCATGTCACCCAGCAACCCGAGCCGCGCGAGCACCAACGCGCCGGAGCACTGCGAACCGATCAGCTGTCGCGAAGGGTCGAGCGGCAACATGGAGAGCAGCCGGTCGTCGGCGACCACGTCGCGCGTCTTCACCCCGCTACCGATCAGCACGACGTCGGCCTCGGTCACGAACTCCATCGGGCGCTGTCCGGTCACCTCGACGCCGTTCATCGACGTGACGACCGGCGTCGGCGTCGTAATGAAGGCTTCCAGGCCGTCTTTCCGACAACGGTTGATCAGAGCGGAGGCGATGAAGCTGTCGAGCTCGTTGAATCCGTCGAAGGTGACTACGGCTACCTGCATCACAACTCCCTGAGTTCGAAATCAGATGCCGAGTCTCCCTGCCGCGCCGCACCCGAGTCGCGAGCCAATTCGCAGCCAGTGGCATACCTGCGTCCGACGGCTGACCTGGGGCGGTACAAGCGTCAGACAGCGGCCATACCGAGCTGTACTCGGGTCAGGGAGAGTGAGCGGCCGAAAGAGCCGTCAGTTTGCCCCAATTCCCCCCATCCATCCCCGCATTTGTGGTGACGAGGACGATCTGATGCGGGTAGAGCTCGGCTGAGGTGAGCAATCGCCCCTCCGGACCTTTCACCAGACCCCTTCGCTCCCCATCAGCCCCAGACGCCCGGCAGCCGCCGTCGTCGAGGAGCGCGTAGCGATCGGTGGCGGCCTATGTCCTGAGGTTGCTTCGGTTTGGCGGACATCCGAGATCTGGGC
>NZ_JBVIFS010000083.1:0-1177 GCF_055571215.1 Streptomyces sp. NPDC030995 | reverse complement strand
CTACTGAAATTGAATGAGTGGTGTCGGGCGCTGGTCAGGGTCAGCTGTCCATGATCAGTCCGGCTTGGGTGAGGCATCCGTCGATCAGGTGCGGTCGGTACTGGATCTTCTTCAGGCTCCGCTTGACGGTCTTGGTCAGGTGGTCGAGGTTGGCCACGGCAAGGTTGCCGATGGTCCGCTTGACCAGCGACCAGATGCCTTCCTGCGGATTGAGGTCCGGCGCGTACGAGGGCAGTTGGAAGACCGTCAGCCAGTCCTCGTTCGCGGCGACGAAGTCCTTCATCTGCGGCACGAGGTGGACCGACAGGTTGTCCCAGACGAGCACGATCGGGCCGCCGAGCTGGATGCGGGCCCGGACGATGAGGTCACGGTAGTCCTGCCACGTGAAGCTCTTGCGTTCGCCCTTGCGCCCTCGGTGCAGGCGGACTCTGAAGATCAGCCGGGAGCGTTCACGCCTCTTGTAGCAGCTCATGCCGGCCATGGATATCCGTCCGGAGCCACCGCCCTTCACCCGCACGACGGGCGTGCACCCCACTCGGCCCCAGGTCCTGGCGCGCGGCGGTCTCAGCGTCTGCCCGGCTTCGTCCTCGAAGACCACCCAGGCTCCCCGAGCCGCCGCGGTGCTTTTACCTGGATCCACACCTCCTTCCGCCACAACTCGACGGCCGCGTAGTCGCGTTCGATCGCACGCCGGGCCGGCTGCTGCCACGACCAGCCGTGGCGCTTGAGCAAGCGCCACGTCCCCTCCACGGTGTAGCTGACGTGGAACATCCGCCCGATCAGCGTTCTCACTCGGGCCAGGGTCCAACGCTGGTCCTCCCAGCCATGGGCCAGCGGACCGCGCTCCAACTCCCGCTCAAGCCGATCGATTTGCGCATCACTGAGCCTCGGCCGCCCCGGCGATCCCTTTGACTGGACCCCGCCGTGCCCCCGCTCCCGCCACTGCCGACGCCAGCGTTCAACGGACCGCTCGCTGACTCGCATCAAGGCGGCAGTCTCTCTGTTCTTCTCCCCGCCCTCGAAGCGGACGACGGCTTGCAGCCGGATCCGCTCGCGCGCGGCCCTCTCGGCGTCGGTCAAGCCGCCGCCCTGCGCGTATCTCACGACCAACAGCTACCGGGGCCGTCTGGTGTTTGTCAGCCGAACGGCCCCGACAGCACCCGATCAAGTTCAGTAG
>NZ_JBVIFS010000082.1:0-1229 GCF_055571215.1 Streptomyces sp. NPDC030995 | reverse complement strand
CTGAGGTTGTTCCTGTTTGGCGGACAGGTTCTATGTGTTGCTCAGGCTGCGGTGTTTTCGTACTCGGCTGGGCTTTGGTAACCGAGGCTGCTGTGGAGTCGGCGGGTGTTGTACCAGCCTTCGATGTACTCGAAGATCGCGGTCCTGGCGGCAGCGTGGGTGTGCCACCGGTGCCGGGTGACGAGTTCGTTCTTGAGGGTGGCGAAGAAGGACTCGGCGAGGGCGTTGTCCCAGCACACTCCGGTGCGGCCGACGGAGAGCCGGATGTTGTGGTCGGAGGCCAGCTGGGCGAACGCGTGGCTGGTGTACTGGCTGCCCCGGTCGGAATGGAAGACGACCGGTCCGTCGGGCATGCGTTGGTGGCAGGCGTTGGTGAGGGCGTCGGCTGCCAGGGATGTGCCCAGGTGGTCGGCGGTGGCCCAGCCGACCACGCGGCGGGAGGCGATGTCGATCACGGTGGCGAGGTACAGCCAGCCTTGACCTGTGTCGATGTAGGTGATGTCCCCGCACCAGCGCGTGTCGGTGGCCGCTGACTCGGTGCGGAAGTCGCGGCCGATCAGGTCGGGGCGGGAGGCCGCCTGGGGGTCGGGGACGGTGGTGCGGTGGCGGCGTCGGCGGTGCCGGCCCGCGACGCCTGCCTCTCGCATGAGCCGGGCGATCCGGCGCCGGCCGCAGGCGTGGCCCTCACGCAGCAGGGCCGCGTGGATCCGCGGGGCACCGTAGGTGCCGCGTGAACGCGTGTGGACCTCGTTGATCAGCGTGGTCAGTTCCTGATCACGTCGGGCCCGCGGGCGGGTGACGGCCTGGCGGCGCTGATAGAAGGCGGACCGGGAGACCTTCATCAGCTCACACGCCCTTTTGACGTTGTGACCTGCCTGTTTCTCCGCCTCGATGAACGGATCAACCGTCACCGGGTCCCCCTCGCGAAGAAAGCCGTGGCCCGCTTGAGGATCTCAATGTCCTCCCGCAGGCGGCGGTTCTCCCGCCGCAGCTCGGCAAGCTCGGAGCGTTCGTCACGCTCCAGGTCCTTGGGCTGGTGGCTCTCGTCGGCCTGGGCCAGCCAGAGGCGGACAGCGGTCTCGGTCAGGTCGAAATCCCTGACGACATCGGGCACCGACCGGTCTCCCCGCAGGCACAACTCGACGATCTCGGCCTTGAAGTCCGGCGTGAACTGCCGCCGCTGCCGCGGCTTCTTCTTCGGCATGTTCTCCATCATGGACATCCCTCCC
>NZ_JBVIFS010000081.1:0-1287 GCF_055571215.1 Streptomyces sp. NPDC030995 | reverse complement strand
TGAGGTTGATCCCGGGGAGTGGACACCGGGTTTCATGCGACGAGTGACAGCGTACGTGTCGTGCTCAGTTGTTGTTCGAACTCGGCTGGTGTGCGGTAGCCGAGCGCGGAGTGGCGACGGCGCCGGTTGTAGTACGAAAGCCAGCGGAACAGCTCGAGCCGGGTATGTGCCTTTGAGGTCCAGCGGCGTCCGTGGAGCAACTCGCGCTTGAGGCCCTGGAAAAACGACTCGGCGAGGGCGTTGTCGTAACTCGAGCCGACCCGGCCCATGCTGCGGCGGATGCCGTGCCGGCGGCAGATGTCGGCGAAGGCGGCCGCGTTGTACTGGGCGCCTCTGTCGGTGTGGAAGACGACGCCGTGGACCCGGCCGCCACGGGCGGCCACGGCCATCTCGATCGCGTCGGTGACCAGCGAGGTGCGCATGTGGTCCGCGATCGACCAGCCCACGACCTTCCTCGAGCAGATGTCGATCACCGTGGCGAGGTAGAGGCACGTCGAGCCGACGGCTATGTAGGTGATGTCGCCGCACCACCTGGTGTTCAGGGCGTCCGCGGTGAAGTCGCGCATCACCAGGTCCGGCGCGGGCGGCGCGGTCCTGTCCGCGATCGTCGTCCGTTTCTTCTTCCGCAGGTGCCGGCCGACGATGTGGTTGATCCGCATCAGCCGGGTGACGCGCTTGCGGTTGATCCTGCGCCCTCTCGCGCGCAGTTCAGCATGGACGCGCGGGGCGCCGTAGGCGCCATGGTGTTCGGTGTGGATGGCGCGGATCTCGCTCACGGTCCGCTTCTCCTCGGCCTGGCGCTCGGCGCGGTCCTGCTCGGTGGCCAGGTGCCGGTAGTAGCCGGCGCGGGACGCCCCGAGCACCCGGCAGATCCGCTTGACGCCGAAGTCGGCACGGTTGTCGGAGATGAAGGCCCAGCGGCGGGGGCTCACTTCACCTCCCGGGCGAAATAGGCGGCTGCCCGGCGCAGGATCTCGCGCTCCAGCCGCCACTCCTGCTCGGCTTTGAGCAGCCTGGCGTTCTCAGCCCGCAGCCGGGCAAGCTCCTCCGCCGCACTGACGCTGCCGTCGCGGCCAACGGGCGCGGCCTGGGCCTCGTCCTTGCGGACCCACGTCCGCAGCGACTCTGCGGTGATACCGAGATCCGCGGCCACCGCCGCGTACGTCCGCTTCCCGGCAGCGGCGCGGTAGAGCGCGACAGCGTCCTTCCTGAACTCCTCCGGATACGGAGACTTGCGTCCCACCTGGACATCCCTCCCTGGACCATCAAGATCCATTGTCAGGGTGT
>NZ_JBVIFS010000080.1:0-2657 GCF_055571215.1 Streptomyces sp. NPDC030995 | reverse complement strand
AGCGTGGGGCTGATGCCCGTGCCCGACCTGCCGTTCATGCCCGAGGCGCTGCGCGGGCGCTACGTCGCCCACGTCCGGATCGCCTGCACGGGCGGCGCGATCGCCGGCCGCAGGGCCGTCGCGCCGCTGCGCGCGGTCGCACCCCGCCTGATGGACACCCTGCGCGACATGCCGTACACCGCGAGCGGCTCCATCTTCGACGACCCGGTCCACCCGCACGGCTACACGGGGGACAACGCCCTGCTCGGCTCGCTCGGCACCCCGGCGCTGGAAGCCGTCCGGGACCTCGCCGGCCCGGCCGCACCCGTCATGTGTGTCGTGGACCTGCGCCATCTCGGCGGCGCGCTGGCCCGCCCGCCGGCCGTGCCCAACGCGGTCGGCCACCGCGAGGCGGCGTACATCCTGCGCGTGCTCTCACCCGTAGGGCCCTGGAGCGCGGCCGACATCGCCCCCGTCCACGAGAAGCTGCTCGCCGCGGTCCGGCCGTGGACCGTGGGCCGCAGCCTCAACTTCGTCTACGGGACCGGCCGCCCGGCCACGGCCGAGCGGCTCGGCATGCTGTACGACGCCCCCGCCGGGCGGCGGCTGGCCCGGCTGAAGGCCGTACACGATCCCGCGAACACCTTCCGCGTGAACCACAACATCCAGCCGGACCCGGCGTCATGACGTCAGCAGGACAGGCAGGTCACGCGGCCCGTTCGCGATGAAGGAACCGGACCCCGGGATCTCGGAGCGGGGTCGCGCCAGCCGCAGGCCGGGGAAGCGGTCGAAGAGCCGCGGCAGCGCGATCCCGGCCTCCAACCGGGCGAAGGGGGCGCCGAGACAGTGGTGGGCGCCGTGCCCGAAGGCGAGGTGCTCGCGCCTCTCGCGGAGCAGGTCGAAGTCGAGCGCGTCCGGGCCGTGCTGCTCCGGATCCTGGCCGGCCGCCGAGTAGGAGACGAGGATCGCGTCACCCTGCGCGATGGTCACCCCGTCCACGTCGATGTCCTGCGTGGCGAAGCGCAGCGGCATGTGGGCAACCGGGCCGTGCAGGCGCAGGGACTCCTCGATCGCGTCCTGCCAGGTGGCCCGGCCGGCCCGGATGTGCTCCAGCTGATCGGGCCGGGACAGCAGTTCCACCAGTGCGCTGCCCAGCAGGTTGGCCGTGGTCTCGTGACCGGCCCCGATCATGAGCATCAGGGTGTCGGCCAGTTCCTGTTCGTTCAGCCGCTTCCCGTCCTCGGCGCGTACGGCGATCAGCTCGGAGGAGAAGTCGGGTCCGGGGTGCTCGCGCTTGTACGCCACCAGGTCCGTGAGGACCGCGTAGATGGCCCGTCCGCGTTCCTGGATGTCGTCGATGCTCCCGGGATCGCGGAAGAAGGCGTCCATCATCTGCCGCAGCGATTCGCTGGTGGCCTCCGGTATGCCGAACAGCCGGCAGATCACCTGGAAGGGCAGCGGGTGGGTGAAAGCGGCCCGCAGGTCCACCGTCTCCCCGGCCGGCACCGCGGCCAGCTCGTCCAGCAGGGTGGCCGTCACCTCCTCCACGGACGGCGCGAGCGACTTCGTGCGCCGGGCGGTGAAGGCGCCCGCCATCAGCCGGCGCAGCCGGGAGTGCTCGGCGCCGTAGGCCGTGAGCATGTTCTCCACGGACACCCAGGGGTAGAGCGGCCAGTCGGGCGTGATCTCGCCGTCGCGGAAGGCCGGCCAGTGCCGGCGGGGATCCTTGGACACCCGCGGATCCGTCAGGAGCTGCTTGATCCGTTCGTGCCGGGTCACCGACCAGGCCGGCACACCGCCCGGCAGCTCCACCCGGGCGATGGGCCCGAGCCGGCGCAGCGCGGCGGCCTCGCCGGCGAGATCACTCCCCGTGGGGTCCAGCGGGAACACGCTCTGGGACATCTGTTGCTTCCAATCTGCCGGATCCGCCGGCGGTCCCGCGGGCAGGCGACCGCCCACCGCGGCGGTCCCGAGGGGGAGGGGCCGCTGCGGTGGGCGATCACCGGCTAGTGCGAGCCGGGCGTGCCGGGCTCCAGGTTGTAGTTGACGCGGAAGGTGTTGGCCGGGTCGTGCACGGCCTTGAGCCGGACCAGACGTGCGTGGTCCTCGGGGTCGTACGCCGAACGCACCTGCTCCGGACCGGCGTTCTCGCCGATGCCCATGAAGTTCACGAAGCGCCCCGTCGTACGGGGGGCCAGGGCGTCGAAGAGCTGGCGGTGCACCGGCCGTACGGTCTCGGGGGTGAACGGGCCGACCAGGGGCGAGATCACGTAGAGCAGGTAGCGCGCGTCGCGGTGGCCGACCGCGTTCGGCGCTCCCTGCCGCCGGGCCAGCGCGCCACCGAGGTGACGCAGTTCGACGATGCACATGACGGGCGCGCCGGGGCCGACCGTCTTGAGGACCGTCGGCACGTCGGACTCGGCCAGCTCGCTGAGCATGGCGCCGTCCGCGTACCACGGCATGGGAGTCGGCGGATCGTTGTGGATGGCCGCGCTCGCGGTGTACGGCATCTCCGTGAGCGTGTCCAGCAGCCGCGGCGCGACCGCGCGCAGCGGGGCGACCAGACGCTCGCCCTCCTCGGCCGTGCCCGTGTAGGCGATCCGGACGTGGGCTACGTACCGGCCGCGCAGCGGCTCCGGTGCGAAGGGTGCGTCCGGCACCGGGATGAGGGCGAGGGA
>NZ_JBVIFS010000079.1:0-3860 GCF_055571215.1 Streptomyces sp. NPDC030995 | reverse complement strand
AGTTGCCTGCGCGTCACGGCCACAGTCCTACCGGGTTCCACCCCACGAAGAGGGTAGAACCCAGGAACTGATCACGACATCACACAGGCCCTAGCCGACCCAGCCCTACTACCCCTCCGACATGGCCAAAGCACGGGGACGGCTGGAGTACTGGACGAAGACCGCGTGACCGTCACCCGCCTCTTCCAGCCCATGCACCAGGTCGTTACCGGACTCTCCCCCGACTTCCAGATCACCGTCAGTGACCACGCCGACCTGCCACATGCCTGGTACCAGGAAGCCCTCCGCTACAACTGGCGCAACGGCGAGAAACTCATCCCCACCACCTGGCTCGACAACCAGCCCACCCCCGAGACCACACCACATACCGGCGATCAGAAGCCGTTGACCTATCGATCTTGAGTGCGATGTGATCGAAAGTGGCTGCCGGGGCGAGTGAACCTGGTCGTGACCGTGCATGAGGACAGGGCCCCTGGCGCAGTTCGGAGTTGCTGAGACGCCGATCGCACCTGGAGGCCCTGTTGTCTATGTTGTACGCGGTCGAGGGCGAGGATCTCAACTCGTCCGTCGTGTCGTGCGATTGCCTCGCTCACCGGTTCGGGAACGCGGCCGATCAGCCCGACCGGGCGCCGGCGTACGGCACGGATCTGACGGATGCCGAGTGGCAGGAGATCCGTCCGCTGCCGCCGGTGCCGGCATGGCTGGAGGGCCGGGGCGGACGTCCGGAGGGCTACTGCCACCGCCAGATGCTCGACGCCGTCTTCTACGTCCTGGACAACGGGATCAAGTGGCGAGCGATGCCGGTGGACTTCCCGGCCTGGGACCGGGTCACGCCTTCTTCCGCCGATGGCGGGAGACCGGGCTGATCGCCGAGTTCCACGACTGGCTGCGCGCGAAGGTCCGCGAGAGGGTGGGTCGGGAAACGGAGCCGACGGCTGCGGTCACCGACTCGCAGTCCGTGAAGGCCGACGCGGTCGTCGGCGCCGGCAGTCGGGGCTACGACGGCGGGAAGAAGACATCCGATGCGAAGAACACGTCAAGCGGCAAGGGCAAGGCGGGGCTCTTGAGCGTTCGGGAAGGCCACGGCCTCGTTGAACGGGACGCAGTGAGACAGGCAGTGGTGCAGGCAGCCGATCACCGGTTGAAGAGGTTTCTCTGCGCGGCCGTGTGGCGGTCTCCGGCCTCTCGTCGGCGGTCGTAGTGGGCCCGTGCTCCGTCCGAATGGGCCATCGCCGAGAAGGCCCACATGTAGCCGACACCGGCCAGTCTCTGGTTCTTGACCCTGCGGGCCGCGACGGACACGCTTTTGCCGGAGGCTCTGTTGACCGGGGCGGATCCCGCGTACGCCTTCAGACCTCTGGCGTCGGCGAACCGGGTCCGGTCGTCGCCGATCTCGGCCAGAACCCGAGCCCCGCTCAGCGGGCCCAGGCCGGGGAAGCTGGTGATGACCTCGGCATCGGCATGGGCTTCGAACGCCTGCACTGAGGCTTCGGCGAGATCATCGGCGCTCGCGCACGCCGCCTCCAGCTGCCGCAGCAGCGCAACTGCCTGTCGGCCCATGGCCTCCTCGACCAGGGGGAGATGGCGCATCTGCGGAGCTCGGAGCGCGTTGTGCAGACGCTCGACCTCCCCGTCGATGGTGTTCTTACGACCGGCCTTCTTCAGCACGGTCCGCAGCTGGGACCGGGTAAGTTTGGCCGCTTGGCGTGGGGTGGGCGCCACGGCCAGGAGAGCCCGGGCTATGGGGTGGTAGATGCCCTCACGTCGGTGGCCGGCGGCGGCCAGGTAGGGCTTTGGAGGAGATATGCCCGAAGGGCGCCCCCGCGGGGGCGCCCTTCGGGCATATCTCCTCCAAAGCCCAGCGGTCTGTTTACGAAGCGTCTTGCCGCCGTTGAATACGGACAGTGATGATAGGGGCGAGAGTGCTGCTGGCCGGAGAAGGCGGGCGCGAGCGGGGGCTACTGCCTCTCGATCATTCGGCGGGCTGCGGTCAGTGCACCGTTGGTGCGCACCCGCCCTGCCAGAGTGTGTGCGGTCTCGACCACCTGGGGGGCGAGGGCTCGGCCCAGCGCTGCGGTGAGGGAGTCGGCCGTCGGGTCGCTGACCGCGTGGGCGCTGCCGATTCCGAGCTGGTCGACGCGGCGGGCGAAGTAGAACTGATCGAGCATCTGCGGGACGATCACCTGGGGCGCCCCGGCTGCGGCGGCCGTCGTGGTTGTGCCCGCCCCACCATGGTGCACGACTGCGGCGACCCGCTGGAACAGCGCTTGCTGGTTCACGTCTCCGATTGCTAGGCAGTCGGGCGCGGCTTCGTCGAGAGACAGCTCGGCCCAGCCGCGGGCGAGGATCGCGCGGCGGCCGAGTGCGCGGGCGGCTGCGATCATCTTCCGGGCGATGCCTTCGGGGGCGCGTACGCTGCCGAATCCGAAGTAGATCGGTGGCTCGCCAGCGTCGAGGAACTTTTCCAGCTCGGGCGAGAGCGGCCGGTGATCCGTCAGCGTCCACGCCCCGGTCTGGAACACGTTCAGCTCCGATGGCTCGGGCCACGGTGCCAGGGTCGGATCGGCGGCCAGCCATGGGGTGTCGGTGAAGATATGACGGCTTACATCGCTCACGGGGGCGAGCCCGGCAGCCTCTCGCTGTGCGTTGAGTGCCGCGCTCCACATGACATTCCAGCGCTGTGCGTCCTGGGCCCACAGGGTCTGGTTGTCGACGGGGCTGTCCGTCGGCTTTTCTCCCAGCAATCCGAACACTGGCGGCGCGTGGTGCGGCGAGGGCAGCGTGATCGGTGCGAACGCGGCGTACACGTAGCCGATACCTCGCTGCTCGGCAACCGAGTGGGCGGCGATCGCCAGCGCACCGCCTCCCACGATCATCCCGCATCCCTCGGCGGCCGAACCCACCGCCGCGAACTGATCCGCAACCGTGCCCTCGATCATCTGTCGCAGCTGCTCGGGTGTGGGCACTGCCCCTGCCGGCCGCTTGGCTGTGGCGTGCAATTCCGGGCCGACCGGAACGTAGGTGATCCCCAGCGACTTGGCCCACTCCTGGAAATCAGGAGGTGCGCACACCACGGCCTCCTGCCCCAATTCCTTCAGCTGCACGGCCAGAGCGATCACCGGCTGGACCTCTCCGCGCGATCCGATAGTGGACAACAGCACCCGCATGTTCACTCCCATACTCTTGCCGCGCCTCGTGACGCGGAGGGCTATCTTCGCCCGATATGGGGGGCTTGCGGCAAGATCCCCCATGCGATATACCGTTAAACGGGAGATGGAAGTAAGGCGACTTGCCCGCCTCGGGTCCCGAACGGCGATGCCAATGCAGCGAGCGGTCCCATCCGCCCCCCGCGGCATGACAGGCTGCGCTCCGCCCTGCCGCCGCTGGCCGACCAATCAGCCCCAGACGTTCATCGCAACGGTGGTCTGCCAGCACGCAGCGGGCTCCTTCAGGAGTGCCCTCTCATACATGGATGTGTGAGTTCGGGGTCTCGTACTGGTGAGGTCTCCTACTCCACTGTCGCCAGTTCGTCATGGGTGTACAGCCGGACTCCGCCCGCTTCCTCGGTGGTGGTGTGGAGAGTCGGGTTGTAGGCAGGCGGGGGTATGTGGAGTTGGTCGGTGGTGTAGTCGCCGAAACGGAGCACGTTCTCGCGCCGGTAGGGGCTGAGAACCGCCAAATCGGCCGCATTCAGGGTCCAGCCCTCGCGGGCCATCCGCCGCAGCGTCCAGGTCATGTCGATGGTGGTGGAGAAGACCACGCGCTTGAGGTTGATCCCGGGGAGTGGACACCGGGTTTCATGCGACGAGTGACAGCGTACGTGTCGTGCTCAGTTGTTGTTCGAACTCGGCTGGTGTGCG
>NZ_JBVIFS010000078.1:0-3987 GCF_055571215.1 Streptomyces sp. NPDC030995 | reverse complement strand
CCCTGTGGGAGAGTAGGACGCCGCCGAACAATCATTGTGGGAAAGCCCCGCACCAGCCCTTATGGGTTCGGTGCGGGGCTTTTCTGCGTTTACGGGCAGGTCGTCGGCTCGGCTGGGTATCCTGGCCGCGTTCCCCGGGAGGACACGATGACTGCACAGCAGCTGGAAGACGGCGGGCCGCTCATCCCTCAGCCGGCGATGACGCGGGAAGCCCTGCGGGACGCGGTGCGCCGGATCGACATGGCCAACCTCGCCGTGCTCGACAAGGAATGCAACGAGGCCTTCGACCGTGCCGCGGAGACCGGTGCCATCAACCCGCTGCGGTTCTTCCTGATCAAGTGGGCCACGCACGTGGCGATCCACCGCTGGCCCGCGCGATCGGCCGCGCTGTACGAAGCGGAGCGGGTGGCCGGGGACCCGGACGCGACGGAGGAACAGTTCCGGGCCGCGATGGAGACCAGCAGCCGCATCCTCGCCGAGGCCCAGCGCGAGATCGGTCAGTGACTCCGCGGGGCGAAGGAGTGGAGAACGACAACGGCTGGGCATGGGAGTGCGATCCCAGCCGGCTGTGGGTGCTCGGCGACATGCCCGCGGAGCACCAGGAGCTGGTCGCCGTCGTCATGGAGGGCCTGGTCGACCTGGCGTCGATGGCCATCGACCCCAAGGACGGCAGCCTCTACGAGGATCCCCAGCCCATGCGGCTGCGTACGTACGAGGACGAGCACCTGATGGTCTGGTACCAGACCATCCCCCACCGCAGCCGGGTCTACCTGAAGCGGGTCAACCTGTGAGCGCGAGCGACCCGCGTGCCACCTCAGCCGGGTAGAGAGTCCTCGAGCCGCGCCAGCTCTTCCGTGCTCAGCGTGAGCTCCGCGGCCTTGGCCGAGTCTGTGATGGAGGCCGGGCGGCTGGCTCCCGGTACCGGGATCACTGACGGCGAGCGGGCGAGCAGCCAGGCCAGGGCGATCTGCTGCGGGCTGACGCCGCGCTCGGCTGCGATGTGGTGGAAGGCGGTGGCGACGGACGTGGGGCCGGAAGGGCTGTCGAGGGAGCTGCGGGAGATGCCACCGAGTGGGCTCCAGGGCAGGAAGGCCAGACCCAGCTGAGTGCTCAGCCGCAGCTCGGGCTCGCTGTCGCGGACGGCGGGCGAGTACCGGTTTTGCACGGAGGCCAGGCCGCTGCCGAGGACCTGATGCGCCTGGCGGATCTGGTCGGTGGTGACGTTGGAGATTCCCGCGGCGCGGATCGTGCCGGCGTCGAGCAGCTCGCGCAGCGCGCCGACGGACTCCGCCCAGGGCACGGCCGGGTCCGGCTTGTGCAGCTGGTACAGGCCGATCGCGTCGATGCCCAGGCGCTTGGCGGAGGCCTCGGCAGCTTGCTTGAGGTGGGCGGGGGTGGCGGTGACGGTCCAGCTGCCGTCGCCGGGGCGGCCCCGGCCGCCCTTGGTGGCCACCAGGACGTCGGAGGTGTCGCTGCCGTAGCGGGCCAGGGCGCGGGCGATCAGCAGCTCGTTGTGGCCCGCCTCGCCGGCGTGCCAGTGGTAGCTGTCGGCGGTGTCGATGAGCGTGACGCCGGCGTCGAGGGCTGCATGGACGGTGGCGATGGCCCGTGTCTCGTCCGGGCGGTGCTCGATGGACAGCGGCATGGCGCCCAGGCCGATGGCGCTGACGGCGGTGTGGGCGATGGTGCGGTACTGCATGGCGGCTCCGTTCCTCAGTCGGTGGGTGACGGCTCGGTGGTGAGGGCTTCGGCGACGGCGCCGGGCAACCAGTCGGTGGTGTGGGAGAAGGCAAAGCCCAGCTCCTTCGCGCGGGCGTTGCTCATGGCGTAGTGGCGGTCGAAGGAGAACGCCGAGGCCTCCGCGCCCGCCGGGACGGTCCGGTAGACGGGCTCCCGGCCGGCCTGCGTGGCGATGACCGCGGCGAGGTCGTGTACATCGAGCGGGCCGTCGGAGCAGGCGTTGACCGGACCGGTGAAGTCGGCTGTGGTCGCCCACAGGAGCAGGTCCGCCAGCTCCTCGTAGTGGATGAAGACCGTGGGCAGCGCCTTCGCGTGCACGGTGATCTCTTCGCCTTGGGTGATGCGCCAGACGTAGTGGGCCAGCCGGCCGGTGAACTCCTGCGCGCCGCCGCCGAGTACATGGGCGCTGCGCACGCTGGCGAACTCGAAGCTGCCGGCGTGGGCGAGGACGGCCTCCGACTGGCGCTTGCCCTCGGCGTAGTGCGCCTCCAGGTACGCGTCGTCGTGCCAGGGCAGGTCCATGGCCACCAACCAGGTGGCCGGGTCCACGATTTCCTCCGGCACCGGCGTGCCTGGAGGTACGGCCGGCAGTGCGGCGGTCGCGGGGTCGTAGACCTCGATCGTGGAGGTCATGACGTAGCGCCGGGTGCGGCCCGCGAAGACGCGGGCGGCGATGGCGGCCTGCACCGGGGTGTAGCAGACCTGGTCCACCACGACGTCGTAGGTGCGGGGGCCGAGCGCGGCCGCCAGAGCGGCCTCGTCGCCGCGGTCGGCAATGAGGTGCTCGACGCCGGCGGGCGGCGAGGTGGAGCCGCGGTTGATCACGGTGACCTGGTGGCCCGCAGCCTGCAAGCGCTCCACCAGGCGCTTTCCGAAGTACCGGCTTCCGCCGATGACGCAGATCCTTTGCATGCCCCCATCGTGGAGACCTACTGTCATCAGCAGAAGTCCTGACTTACTGGATAGGCATTAAGGAAAACTGTTGATCGATGTGCAGCGGCTCCGCGTCCTGCGGGCGGTGGCGGAGCACGGCAGCTTCAACCAGGCCGCCATGGCTCTCCGCCTCACCCCCTCGGCCGTCTCCCAGCAGGTGGCCGCCCTGGAGCGCAGCCTCGGCGCCCAGGTCGTCGCCCGCAGCACCCGGGGCGTCACCCTCACACAGGCAGGCCAGATCATGGTCGGCGCCGCCGAATCCGTCGCCGCGGAGCTCCAACACGCCCAACAGCAGGTCGCCCAGCTCGGTACGGGCCGCACCCAACTCACCGTCGCCACCTTCACCAGCGGCGGCAGGCTCCTGCTGCCCGCCGCTCTCCCCCGGCTCATGGCGGTCCATCCCCGCATCGTGCTCCACATAAGGGAGGGCGAACCCGAGGAGACCCTGCCGCTCGTCCGCCAGGGCGCCGTGGACCTCGCCCTCGCCTACCACTTCGACGGCCCGCTACCCGGGGGGCCGGGCCCCAGCGCCAGCCTGGAGTGGACGCCGCTCCTGGAAGACCCGCTGCACGTCGTCCTGCCGCAAGGGCACCGACTTGCCGACCGCGACGCGCTCGACCTCGCCGAGCTGGCAGCCGAGCCCTGGATCCTCGGCTGCCTGAAGACCGAGGCATACCTGCGCCGCTACGCCGAGCGCGCCGGCTTCGAGCCGGAAGTGCGCGGGACCACCACCGACTACTTCTTCGCCCGCTCGCTCGTCGCCGCAGGCATGGGAATCTCCCTGATCCCCTCGATCGCGCTCGCCCCGGAGATCCCCGGCCTGTGCACCGTCCCGATCAAGTCGCCGGGGCCGATCCGGCACATCGGCGTCGCCGCCCTCGGGCGTGGCGACCGGCCCCACGTCACGACGCTCATCCACGCCCTTCGCGAGCAGGCGATGCGGCCGCTGACCAGGACATGCTCGGAGAGGCAGGGGGGCTGAGACGTCGACAGCTCGCCGTTTTGACTCGGTCCTGAGCCGTGATGTAGAGTCGAACGGTTGCCTGGAGCTGAACAGTTCGGCAACACCCCCCCCATGAGGTGAATTCTGAATGGGGACACTCGACTCCTCATCCAGGAATCCGAAGCCGGAGAAATCCGGTGGAGAACTTCTGATAGAGTCGGAACCGCCGGAAAGGGAAACGCGAAAGCGAAAACCTGGAAAGCACCGAGGAAGTCGGACACGAAAGAGTCTGATAGAGTCGGAAACGCAAGAACAGAACGAAAGCCCGGAGGAAAGCCCGAGAGGGTGAGTACAAAGGAAGCGTCCGTTCC
>NZ_JBVIFS010000077.1:0-3214 GCF_055571215.1 Streptomyces sp. NPDC030995 | reverse complement strand
GCAGGGTGATGGGTGGCTGGTCGTTGTTTGAGAACTACACAGTGGACGCGAGCATCTGTGGCCAAGTTTTTAAGGGCGCACGGTGGATGCCTTGGCACCAGGAACCGATGAAGGACGTGAGAGGCCGCGATAGGCCCCGGGGAGCTGCCAACTGAGCTTTGATCCGGGGGTGTCCGAATGGGGAAACCCGGCAGTCGTCATGGGCTGTCACCCACTGCTGAACACATAGGCAGTGTGGAGGGAACGAGGGGAAGTGAAACATCTCAGTACCCTCAGGAAGAGAAAACAACCGTGATTCCGGGAGTAGTGGCGAGCGAAACCGGATGAGGCCAAACCGTATGCGTGTGATACCCGGCAGGGGTTGCGCATGCGGGGTTGTGGGAATTCTTTTGATCGGTCTGCCGGCCGGTCGGCGAGTCAGAAACCGTTGATGTAGTCGAAGGACATGCGAAAGGTCCGGCGTAGAGGGTAAGACCCCCGTAGACGAAACATCAGCGGCTTGCTTAAGAATCTCCCAAGTAGCACGGGGCCCGAGAAATCCCGTGTGAATCTGGCGGGACCACCCGCTAAGCCTAAATATTCCCTGGTGACCGATAGCGGATAGTACCGTGAGGGAATGGTGAAAAGTACCGCGGGAGCGGAGTGAAATAGTACCTGAAACCGTGTGCCTACAAGCCGTGGGAGCGTCGCCGTTGTTCTTCGGAACAACGGTCGTGACTGCGTGCCTTTTGAAGAATGAGCCTGCGAGTTAGCGGTGTGTAGCGAGGTTAACCCGTGTGGGGAAGCCGTAGCGAAAGCGAGTCCGAATAGGGCGATTGAGTTGCACGCTCTAGACCCGAAGCGGAGTGATCTAGCCATGGGCAGGTTGAAGCGGAGGTAAGACTTCGTGGAGGACCGAACCCACCAGGGTTGAAAACCTGGGGGATGACCTGTGGTTAGGGGTGAAAGGCCAATCAAACTCCGTGATAGCTGGTTCTCCCCGAAATGCATTTAGGTGCAGCGTCGTGTGTTTCTTGCCGGAGGTAGAGCACTGGATAGGCGATGGGCCCTACCGGGTTACTGACCTTAGCCAAACTCCGAATGCCGGTAAGTGAGAGCACGGCAGTGAGACTGTGGGGGATAAGCTCCATGGTCGAGAGGGAAACAGCCCAGAGCATCGACTAAGGCCCCTAAGCGTACGCTAAGTGGGAAAGGATGTGGAGTCGCAGAGACAACCAGGAGGTTGGCTTAGAAGCAGCCACCCTTGAAAGAGTGCGTAATAGCTCACTGGTCAAGTGATTCCGCGCCGACAATGTAGCGGGGCTCAAGCGTACCGCCGAAGTCGTGTCATTGCAGCAATAGGGCCAACGCCCGCTGTGATGGGTAGGGGAGCGTCGTGTGCCGGGTGAAGCAGCAGCGGAAGCTAGTTGTGGACGGTTCACGAGTGAGAATGCAGGCATGAGTAGCGATACACACGTGAGAAACGTGTGCGCCGATTGACTAAGGGTTCCTGGGTCAAGCTGATCTGCCCAGGGTAAGTCGGGACCTAAGGCGAGGCCGACAGGCGTAGTCGATGGACAACCGGTTGATATTCCGGTACCCGCTTTGAAACGCCCAATATCGAATCAGGCGATGCTAAGTCCGTGAAGCCGTTCCGGACCCTTCGGGGAAAGGAAAGTGGTGGAGCCGACGAACCAGACTTGTAGTAGGTAAGCGATGGGGTGACGCAGGAAGGTAGTCCAGCCCGGGCGGTGGTAGTCCCGGGGTAAGGGTGTAGGCCGAGGGGTAGGCAAATCCGTCCCTCATATAAGGCTGAGACCTGATGCCGAGCCGATTGTGGTGAAGTGGATGATCCTATGCTGTCGAGAAAAGCCTCTAGCGAGTTTCATGGCGGCCCGTACCCTAAACCGACTCAGGTGGTCAGGTAGAGAATACCGAGGCGTTCGGGTGAACTATGGTTAAGGAACTCGGCAAAATGCCCCCGTAACTTCGGGAGAAGGGGGGCCATCACTGGTGATCGGATTTACTCCGTGAGCTGGGGGTGGCCGCAGAGACCAGCGAGAAGCGACTGTTTACTAAAAACACAGGTCCGTGCGAAGCCGTAAGGCGATGTATACGGACTGACGCCTGCCCGGTGCTGGAACGTTAAGGGGACCGGTTAGTGACCTTTCGGGGTTGCGAAGCTGAGAACTTAAGCGCCAGTAAACGGCGGTGGTAACTATAACCATCCTAAGGTAGCGAAATTCCTTGTCGGGTAAGTTCCGACCTGCACGAATGGCGTAACGACTTCTCGACTGTCTCAACCATAGGCCCGGTGAAATTGCACTACGAGTAAAGATGCTCGTTTCGCGCAGCAGGACGGAAAGACCCCGGGACCTTTACTATAGTTTGATATTGGTGTTCGGTTCGGCTTGTGTAGGATAGGTGGGAGACTTTGAAGCAGCCACGCCAGTGGTTGTGGAGTCGCCGTTGAAATACCACTCTGGTCGTGCTGGATGTCTAACCTCGGTCCGTGATCCGGATCAGGGACAGTGTCTGATGGGTAGTTTAACTGGGGCGGTTGCCTCCCAAAGGGTAACGGAGGCGCCCAAAGGTTCCCTCAGCCTGGTTGGCAATCAGGTGTTGAGTGTAAGTGCACAAGGGAGCTTGACTGTGAGACCGACGGGTCGAGCAGGGACGAAAGTCGGGACTAGTGATCCGGCGGTGGCTTGTGGAAGCGCCGTCGCTCAACGGATAAAAGGTACCCCGGGGATAACAGGCTGATCTTCCCCAAGAGTCCATATCGACGGGATGGTTTGGCACCTCGATGTCGGCTCGTCGCATCCTGGGGCTGGAGTCGGTCCCAAGGGTTGGGCTGTTCGCCCATTAAAGCGGTACGCGAGCTGGGTTTAGAACGTCGTGAGACAGTTCGGTCCCTATCCGCTGTGCGCGTAGGAATATTGAGAAGGGCTGTCCCTAGTACGAGAGGACCGGGACGGACGAACCTCTGGTGTGCCAGTTGTCCTGCCAAGGGCATGGCTGGTTGGCTACGTTCGGGAGGGATAACCGCTGAAAGCATCTAAGCGGGAAGCCTGCTTCAAGATGAGTATTCCCACCTCCTTGAGAGGGTAAGGCTCCCAGTAGACGACTGGGTTGATAGGCCAGATGTGGAAGCCCGGTAACGGGTGAAGCTGACTGGTACTAATAGGCCGAGGGCTTGTCCTCAGTTGCTCGCGTCCACTGTGTTAGTTCTGAA
>NZ_JBVIFS010000076.1:0-6054 GCF_055571215.1 Streptomyces sp. NPDC030995 | reverse complement strand
GTCTGCGCACAGAAGGGAGGGTGTCTTCCGGGGGATGAACTGCCCTGTGTCGCCCCGACAACGCGGCGAGGTGCGGTGCCAGGCAGCGCGGGCCAGACAAGATCCGAAAGAGACGGCCTAGGGGCAGCCGCGGGCCCGCGAGCAGCCGCGCGAAGACGATGGGCAGCAGGAACACCGTGGCCAGCAGGCTCAGGCCGAACATCGTGTAGCAGCCGAGCAGCATGCCCTGCCGCCACTGCCCGGCGGGCAGGTGCGGGACCAGCAGCGGGCTGAGGGCCGCGGCGACCATCGGCGCGACGACGGGGAGCAGCCAAACGGGTGAGGCGCTGCCCGGCTTGAGCTCGTGCCGCACCGCCATCAGGTACGGGATGGCGACGGCGGCGAGCAGCCCGACGACGGTGCCGGCCGTGTAGAGCACGGTGTCCGCGGCGAGGGCCGCGCCCGCGCCGATCACGTCCTTGCCGACCAGCATCGCGCCGCCGCCCACCGCCAGCAGTGCCATCGACAGGCAGCCGTAGAACGGCGCCACCGTCGGGTCGAGGAGATGGGCGCGCGCCTGGTCGGCGTGGCGGGCCCAGTGGGCCGTCCGGGCGACGAGCAGGACGGCCAGCATCAGGGCGGCGAGGGCCCAGACCGCGGTGCACGCGGTGCGCAGGCCGGGGACGTGCCACGGGAGGGCGACTCCGGCGTTGGCCACGATGGCCGTGCCCATCACGCCGGCGTACCAGTTGGGGCCGAGGTGGCGCACGCGCGAGGCGCCGGGTGCGGTGGCGGGGCGGATCGCGGAGCCGGGCCGGGCGCGCGTGGTCATGCCTCCACGGTGGCCCGGCGCGGCCCGCCCTGCCATTCGGAACCCGGAGACTCGGGCGGACCTCAGGCGGGCCTCAGGCGGACCTCAGGAGCCCTTGCGTCGCAGGTGGCGCCAGACCGCCTTGGCGGCGTTGTGGCCGGACATGCCGTGTACGCCCGGGCCCGGCGGGGTCGCCGAGGAGCAGAGGAAGACCGCCGGGTGGGGCGTCGTGTACGGGGAGAGGTTGAGCTTGGGGCGCAGCAGGAGCTGGAGTCCCGAGGCGGCTCCGCAAGCGATGTCCCCGCCGACGTAGTTGGGGTTGCGGGCGGCGAGCTGGGGCGGTCCGGCGGTGGCGCGGGCCAGGACGAGGTCGCGGAAGCCCGGGGCGAAGCGCTCCAGTTGGCGTTCGACGGCGTCGGTGAGGTCGCCGTCCCAGCCCGCAGGGACGTGTCCGTACGCCCAGAACACGTGCTTGCCCTCGGGGGCCCGGCCCGGGTCGGCCAGGCTGGGCTGCGCCGTGATGAGGAAGGGGCTGCGGGGGGCCCGGCCGCCCGAGGCGAGTTGCAGGGCGGCGTCGATGTCGCGGGCGCGCGGGCCGATCTGGACGGTGCCGGCGCGGCGCGGCGCCTCGGCCGTCCAGGGGACCGGGCCGTCCAGCGCGTAGTCGATCTTGAACACGGAGGCGCCGTACCGGTAGCCGTCGTAGAAGCGCCCCAGGCGGGCGATCCGGGCCAGCGCCGTCGGCGAGGTGTCGAAGACGTAGGCGCGGGCGGGCGGGAGCTCGTCGAGCCGCTTGACCTCGAAGCCGGTGTGGATGGCGCCGCCGAGGTCGCGCAGGTATCCGGCGAGCGCGTCGGAGACGGACTGCGAACCGCCGCGCGCCATCGGCCAGCCGTTCGCGTGCGCGGCCAGGGCGAAGACCAGGCCGACGGCGCCGGTGGCGATCCCGTCGAGCGGTGCGATGACGTGCGCCACGAGCCCCGCGAACAGCGCCCGCGCCTTCTCGTCGCGGAAGCGGCGCAGGAGCCAGGTGGAGGGCGGCAGCCCGGCGAGCCCGAAGCGGGCGAGGGTGACGGGATCCCGGGGCAGCGCGGTGTTCGGCAGGGACATGAAGTCGCGGGCCAGGGTGTCCCATCTGCCGAGGAAGGGTCCGACGAGACGCCGGTAGGCGCCCGCGTCGCGGGGGCCGAAGGACGCCGCCGTCTCCGCGACCGAGCGCGAGAGGACGGCGGCCGTACCGTCGTCGAAGGGGTGGGCCATGGGCAGCGGGGCGTGCAGCCACTCCAGCCCGTACCGCTTCAGCGGCATCGTGGCGAAGACCGGCGAGCCGGCGCCGAGCGGGTGCACCGCAGAGCAGGGGTCGTGCCGGAAGCCGGGGAGGGTGAGCTCCTCGGTCCGGGCTCCGCCCCCGATCGTGTCCGCGGCTTCGAAGACGGCCACGGAGAAGCCGCGCCGGGCCAGTTCGACGGCGGCGGTCAGCCCGTTGGGCCCCGCTCCCACCACGACCGCATCGAGAATCGACGGCACTTGCGACTCCTTCGTCTCCGGCGGCGCCTGCGCCTTCAGGATATTCCGCCGGATGCGGCGGACGGACACCCTGGGACGGTACTCACACGTCCCGGAGCAGTTCCCGGATGCGTACGGTCGTGGCCTCGTCCCGGCCGACCGCGAACGGCAGCGCGTTGTCCCGGTCCACTCGGAAGGGGACCCCGTCGACGGTGCTCTGCGACCCGCCGGCCTCGGCGACCAGCAGCAGACCGGCCGCGTGGTCCCAGGCCGAGGGCCAGGTGAAGGCCAGGCCGTCCACCTCGCCGCGGGCCACCCTCAGGTACTCCAGGCCCGCCGAACCGCACGGCCGGGCAGCGACCCCGGGCACGTCCAGCCGGCCCAGCGTCCGCTTGTCCGCCTCGGAGGTGTAGAGCGGGTGGGCGACGGCGACCCGCAGCGCGGCGCCCGGCTCCGGCGAACCGCTGTGGATCCGCTCGCCGTTGACGTAGGCGCCCTGCCCGCGCACGGCGGTCGCCAGTTCCTCCAGGGCCGGGGCGAAGGTCCAGGAGGCGAGGATCTCCCCGCGGTGGGCCAGCGCGACCAGGGTGCAGAAGGCGGGGTCGCCGTTCACGAACTGGCGGGTGCCGTCCACGGGGTCGACGATCCACACCGGGGCGTCCGCGCGCAGCGCCCCGTACACCGTGGGGTCGGCGTGCACGGCCTCCTCGCCGACCACGGCCGAGCCGGGCAGCAGCCGGGGCAGGGAGGCCGTGAGGTGCTCCTCGGCCCTGCGGTCGGCGACGGTCACGAGGTCGTGGGGGCCGCTCTTCTCGTCGACCTCGTGCTCGGCCAGCTGCCTGAACCTCGGCATGATCTCGATCGCCGCCGCCTTGCGGACGGCCTCTTCCACATCGGACAGGCCTTGGGCCAGGAACTCATCGATCATGTCTCCAGCAAAGCACGCCCGGCCGGCAAACCCCACCGTCAATCCCGGACGGGCATCCGGACACCGCGTGGCCGCCGGGTGAACCGCCCCCGCGCGCAAGGGGGTGTCTTGTCGGTCAGGCCGGGTCAGGGAGCGGCGTCTGACGCGTGCGCTCGCAAGGCGGAGGAGGGAGTCGACGCGGTGGGGGCACCTCCCAGCGGTAGCTGGGGGACGTCGGCGAGTGACGACAACGCGGCGAGCGTGCGTGGCAGGCGTCGCGAGCCCGGCCTGACCGGCAAGACACCCCCTAGGTCCCGGCCTCGGCCGGCCGACCGGCCACGCCGCGTCAGGAGCCGTGGGTGCCCTGCGAGTCGCCGGCCGCGGCGTGCAGGCGCAGGAGCCGGGCGGTCTCCTCGTCCATCGGGAAGAACGTCTCGACCGCCAGTTCGGACAGCGTCACGTCCGCGGGCGCGCCGAAGGTGGCGATCATGCTGAACAGCGCCATGTCGCCGAAGGGCGTGCGCAGCCGCAGCGGGACGACCATGCCGGTCGCGTCCACCGGCCCGGGTGGGGCGCCGGTGTCCGGTGGCGGCGGGTAGGCGGACACCTCGTCGTACAGCGCCCGCAGTTCGGGGTGGCCGGTGCCGTTGGCCTGGTGCAGGAGACGGCCGAGGGCGTGGGCGCGGACCTCCGCGAAGTTGAGGCAGTGCTGCGGGAGGCCGTCCGGGTGCAGGATCAGGCGCATCACGTTCGCGCCCTCGGCCGTCAGGGTCGGCGGGACGCTGTCCAGCAGGAGGGACATCGAGCGGTTGGAGTCGACGATGTTCCAGACCCGGTCCACGACCGCCGCCGGGTAGGGCTCGTGGCCGGCCAGCATGCTCCGCAGGGCCTGGCGTGCCATCGCCATGCGGTCGCTGTCCAGGGGGCTCTCCTGATAGGCGGGGGCGTAGCCGGCCGCCAGCAGCAGGCTGTTGCGGTCGCGCAGCGGCACGTCGAGGTGTTCGGCGAGCCGCAGCACCATCTCCCGGCTGGGCCGGGCCCGCCCCGTCTCCACGCAGGACAGGTGCCGGGTGGAGGTCTCGGCGCGCAGGGCGAGGTCGAGCTGGCTGAACTTCCTGCGCTGGCGCCAGTCGCGCAATAACAGCCCGACGCGGGGCGGGTCTTCCGTCTTCATGCACTCCACCGTAACGGCCGGGGTCGCGGACTCCATGACCTCTGAGGTCATGGAGTCCGCGACCTGTCCCGTGTCACGGTGGTGGCACAGTCCGGTGCGAAGGAGCCCTGCCATGACACAGACCATGCATACGACCGACCCTGCCGTCCGGCAGGCGTCCGACCGCTTCCTGCGGCTGGTCCTGCGGATCGACAGTGTCAGCACCGCCGTGATGGCCACCGTGCTCATCGCCGCGTACGGCCCCCTCGGTTCCGCCACCGGGATGCCGGTCGGCTTCAGTGTCGGCTTCGGGCTCTACCAGCTCGGCGGGGCGGCCTCGCTGGCCCTCATCGCCGGGTACCCCGTGATCCCGGCCGGCCTGGTCAAAGCCGTGATCGGGGTGAATCTCGGCTCCGCCGTCGCCTGCCTGGTGGTGGCCGCGGGGGACCTCGTCCCGCTCACCGGCTTCGGCATCGTGTTCATGCTGATCGGCGCGGTGGTCGTGGGCGTGTACGCGACCCTGCAGTGGGTGGGCCTGCGGCGGATGACCGCGGCGGGATGACCGGTCAGACCTGCGGGGCCCGGCCGCTCAGGTACACGATCGGCGTCGGCAGCGTAATGCTGCCGTCGGCCGAGCGCAGGGCGTCCAGGCGCCGGGCGACCTCGGCGGCCAGCTCCTGCGCCTCCCGCTCGGACAGCCGGTCCCACAGCCGGCGCATGCCGTGCGAGCGGGTCCAGGCGACCCAGTGGGCCCCGGACTCCACGACGATGGGCAGGTCCTCCTCCATGACGGCCACGTCGGTGAAGCCGGCGTCGGTCAGGGTGGCCGCGACGGTCTCCGGGGTCACCAGCCAGTTGTTGTGGATGTTGGTGAAGGGGCAGTCGTAGGCATCGCCGTCCTTGGGCTGGGTCAGGTGCGGCAGCAGCAGGTCGTGCACGTCCTCGGGGAGGAACCCCCACTTGCCCGTGGCGGTCGGGAAGAAGGAGGGGGCGCTGGCCGCGAAGAGGCCGCCGGGGCGCAGGATCGTGCGGTAGGGGCGCAGTTCGGCGGCGCCGTGCGTCCAGATGAAGACGCTGAAGCCGCCGACCACCGCGTCGAAGCGGCCGGCCGGGAAGTCCGGCACCTGGCCGTTCATGACCCGGGTGGTCACCTGGGTCAGGCCCTGCGACCGCGCGTCGGCGTCCGCGTACTTGACCATTTCCTCGGCGAGGTCGATTCCGATGACCTCTCCGGTGCCGCCCACGGCCGCCGCGGCCGGAAACAGCACGGCGCCCCGGCCGCAGCCCACGTCGAGCACCGAGTCACCGCTCCGAATTCCGGAGAATTCGACCAGTCGGCGGCCGATGGGGCCGAAGAATTCGACTCCGCTCTGGTCGTACACGTCCGCGGCGCTGTTGAACACACGGTGCATCTCCGCCGTGCTTTCCGAATTACCCATACCGGCTCCTTGACTTGAGTTCGCCGGAAGAATCGTGCGACATCCGCGCGACCGCGTCCAATAGTCAGGGCTTCTGACGGCCAGCACGGTTTCTTATTGGACATCAAGTGCCGGCCGCTTCAACATCATTTATGCAGGCGGGGCTTGGCTTCGCCTTCGTGGAAAGGTTGCCTTATGAGTGAGTTCTCTTCGCTGGTGTCGCGGGTCGAGGGTGAGGTGTTCCTGCCCGGGCAGGAGGGTTTCGACGAGGAACGGACGG
>NZ_JBVIFS010000075.1:0-6685 GCF_055571215.1 Streptomyces sp. NPDC030995 | reverse complement strand
CGCGACAGCGTCCTTCCTGAACTCCTCCGGATACGGAGACTTGCGTCCCACCTGGACATCCCTCCCTGGACCATCAAGATCCATTGTCA
This sequence comes from Streptomyces sp. NPDC030995, assembly GCF_055571215.1. Classification (NCBI taxonomy): domain Bacteria; kingdom Bacillati; phylum Actinomycetota; class Actinomycetes; order Kitasatosporales; family Streptomycetaceae; genus Streptomyces; species Streptomyces sp. NPDC030995. The sequence continues at coordinate 6,596 of NZ_JBVIFS010000075.1, read as the reverse complement.
GGGTGTGTCCACTCCAAAGGATCAGCCTCAGGTGAAGGTTGCCCCCTTGAACGAGACGGGGCCGGTGAAGGTCGCGCCCTTGAACCAGGCGAGGGCGAAGGTCACACCCTTGAACCGGGCGGAGTGGGCGAAGGTCGCACCCTCGAACCGGACCTGGTCGGTGAAGGTCGCACCGTCGAACACGGCGGGGCCGGTGAAGGTCACGCCCTCGAACCAGGCGAGGGCGAAGGTCACACCCTCGAACACGGCCCCGCCGGTGAAGGTCACGCGGTCGAACATGGCGGAGCGGGTGAAGGTCACGCCGGTGAAGACGGCGATGCCGGTGAAGATTACGCCCTCGAATATGACGGAGCGGGTGAAGGTCGCACCCTCGAACATGACGGAGCGGGTGAAGGTCACGAAGCTGAACCGGGCGTTGCCGGTGAAGGTCGCGCCCTTGAACGAGGCCCGGCTGGTGAAGGTCACGCCGTCGAACATGGCGGTGTCGGTGAAGGTCGCGCCGGTGAAGTCGGCAGTGTCGGTGAAGGTCGCCTGAGTGAAATTCGCCTCGGCGACATGGCAGTCGCCGAAGTTCCACGGGGTAAGGGTGGCGTGGGAAAGGTCAATGCGCATGCCTTCCCAAAACTGGTCGTCGGCAGGGATGGTCTCCCGCTGGTCCGGCGTGCGGTGATCACGGAGGTGGGCGATGAGAATGCGTTGGGCGGTCTCACGTACCTGGAGTTCCTGACGCCGTTGGTTGTCCGCTTCCCCCTCCCCGCGAATGAGTGCACGCTCTGCCTGTCGGGAGCGGGATACCGCCTGCGGCGACCCTCGCCTTCGTCTCTCCTCGCTCGGGCGAGGGGCCACGGGCGGGGTGTAGGGCATGCGCAGGTATGCGCAGATGACGTCCACGATAGTCTGCCGGTGATCGTCAACCGCCTGGCCGAGCCGCTCCAGCGCGTACAGTCCACCCAGGCGCACCGGGGCTTGAGAGCTGCCGAGCTGCTCGACGGCCTTGGTGTACAGCTCGGTGATTCGCCGTTCGCTCGCGTCGTAGTCGGTTCTTTCGGTGGCTTCCTCGTGATGCTGTTGTCGGCGAAAGGCCAGCAGCACTGTGATGGCCGCGCCCACGCCGGCACCTGCGGCCAGACCGGTGCGCACCACGTCCATCCGCTGCTTCGCCCGTTCGCTGTCCGGCTGGATATGGGCGGTCTGGGGCAACAGCACGGCCGTGGTGGCCCACACCGCAGCCAGGACGGCCCCGAACGCCAGCACCACCCACCACCAGCGGATACGCGGGGCGGACCGCCGTTGCCGCTCTGATCGCGTTCGTCTGTACAGCTGGTCGGCTGCCACGGCACAACCCACGGACATGATCACGAAGACGAACGGGACTGGGGGGGATGCGGGCGGTCAGGCTGACCAGCCGGTCCCAGGAGAGAACGGCCATGACCAGAAGACCGACCGAGACCGCAATTAAGGCGTGCGCGGCGATCCGCCTGCGCCGTACCCAGCCCATCGCGCATCCCTCCGGCTGGTCCAGTAACCGTCCGTTCTGAAGGACACCGTGAGCGACACCCCCACCTCGGGCACCGCCGACTCGCTGTTGACCAGAGCCCGTCACCCGAGCAGGCCAGCAGCAACGGCCGAACGAAATAGAGGGCAGACTTGTGCATGCTCTGGCGCCAGAGGCTCGTTATCGCCTGATCACCATGTCGGCAGCGACCTGCTCCCGGCTGGACGACCTGGTGGCCGAGGACGCCGGCACCGACGCGGAATGCCGCTTCCCCGGGCATCGTGCCGACCGGGCCTCCACGGAGCGTGGCTGCGGTTGTCGGAGCTCCGTGGAGGCCCGGTCGGCGTGTGATGGAGGCTGCCCTCGACCTCAGGGCCGTCCTCGCGGGCTCAGACGACCGCCCCCGTCCCCCTCTCCTTCTTCCTCCGCGCCTCCAACGGGCTGTACCCGTCAGGGACTTCCTTCGCGGCGCGGCGGTCCCGTGCCGGTGGGGGTGTCGGGTGATCGGGACCGCGGTGAAGATGGTCGAGGCGATGCCGACCAGGACGCCCGCGATCAGCGCCACGGAGAAGTCCGCCAGCGAGTCGCCGCCCAGTACCGCCAGTGCGGTCAGGATGAACAGGGCTCCCATGCCCGTGTTCACCGTGCGCGGGAGTGTCTGGACCACCGCGTGGTTGGCCGTTTTCTCCAGGTTGCCTCGTGGGTCTCGGCGGCGCGCTTCGCGGACGCGGTCGAAGACGACCACCGTGTCGTTCACGGAGTAGCCGATCACCGTGAGCAGCGCCGCCAGGAAGACGCTGTCCACCGGCCTGCCCAGCCAGGCGAACAGGCCCACCACGAGGAGGACGTCGTGGACCATCGCAGAGACTGCCGCTGCCGCCAGGGTCCAGCGGAACCGCACGCTGAGGTAGATCAGCTGGGCGGCCACCGCGATGCCCAGGGCCAGGAGCGCCTTCTGGCGCAGTTCGCTGCCGAGGCTCGGGCCGATCTGTTCGTCACGCTCCACCGTGACGGTTCCGCCGGGCTCCTCCAAGGCCGCCTTGACGCGCTGCTGTTCGTCGTCGGTGAGCTTCTCCGTGCGTACGGTGATGTCGCCGTCGCCGGACTCCTGCACCACCGCGCGCGGGAACCCCGCGTCGGACACGGCGTTCCGGGCCGTGTCCGCGTCGACGGACCTGCTGGTGCTGTACTCGACGAGGCGGCCGCCGGTGAACTCCACGCCGAAGTCCAGGCCGCGGATGAAGATTCCTGCGACGGCCACCGCCACCAGGAGTGCGCTCGCGCCGAGCCAGCGGCGACGGTGGCGGACCAGGTTCGGGTTGCGGCGGGACAGCCATGTGCGGACCCGGCCCGTCGAGGCGATGCCCGTCAGACCGGGGCGCTTGCGTACGAAGCTGCGGGCGACGGCGAAGTCCGCGAGCGCGCGGGTGATCACGAGCGCCGTGAGCATCGATGCCAGGACGCCGATGCACAGGGTGACCCCGAAGCCCTTGACCGGGCCCGTGGCGAAGAAGAACAGCAATCCCGCGGCGAGCAGCGTCGTCACGTTCGAGTCGATCACCGCGCTCCACGCCTTCGCGAAGCCGGTCTTCACCGGCTTCGCCAAGTCCTTGGAACGGACGCCCAGGTACTCCTCCCTGGCCCGTTCGAAGACCAGGACGTTCGCGTCCACCGCCATGCCGATCGCCAGGACGAACCCGGCGAGCCCCGGCAGCGTGAGCGTCGCGCCGAGCGCCACCAGAGCGGCGTACGAGATGAGGCCGTACAGCGCGAGGGCCAAGGCGGCGAGCGCGCCAAGGAGCCGGTAGACGACGGTGATGAACAGTGCGGTCAGGGCGATGCCGATGAGCGCGGCCTTGGTGCTCGCCTCGATTGCGTCGCGCCGAGCGTCGGGCCGACCGTGCGCTGCTCCACGACGTCGAGGGCACCGGCAGCGCGCCGCCCTTCACGAGCGCCGCCAGGTCGCGCGCCTCGGCCCGGCCGAAGTCGCCGCTGATCTCGGCCTCGGTACTGGTGGGCTCTCGTATTCAACTGTCACCAGTTCTCCGCTGATCCCAACCGGACGGTGACCGTGTGTGATCTCCAGCGGCGTATCGGCTCCACGTGCGCCCGGCCGTGCGGAGATTCACCCGCTTCGCCCACCACCGAGCCGATGTCTGATCACCTGCCTTGTGTGGCGGGACGGTTCGCGGTTTCGTGGCCAGGCGTGAGCGGCGTCTTATCGGCGGAAGTGGGCGTGGTGTTCGTGCAGGAAGGCGTCGACGGTGCGGGGCTGGCGGCCGAGGATGTCGGTGACAGTGGTGGTGGGGGTTTCGGGTCGGGCGATGGCGAGTTGCTGGATCTCCGTCACGTGGTCGGCGAGCCAGGTGGGCATGTGGGCGTTGTGGATGAGGTTGTCGCGCAGTTCGTCCGGGGTGAGGTTGACGTAGCGGATCTGGTTGCCGGTCAGGGTGGTCAGTCGTGACGCGAGTTCGGGGTAGGCGACGGCTTCGGGTCCGGTCAGGGCGTAGGTGTCGCCGGCGATGTCGGGCCTGGTGAGGGCAGCGGCGGCGACGTCGCCGATGTCGCGGCAGTCGATGTAGTTGCAGGGCGCGTCGCCCATCGTGCCGAGGATGATGCCCTGGGCGACGGTGGGGGCCAGGCGCAGGAGGTTTTGCATGAACGCGTAGGGGCGCAAGATGGTATGGGTGAGGCCGCTGGCGCGCAGGTGTTCCTCGACGGCGTGGTGTCCGCGGGAGATGGCGACCGGGGAGTCGGGTTCGGCGGCGGGTGCGGAGATCTTGACGATGTGTCCGATGCCCGTGTGGGCGGCGATGTCGATGACGCGGGTTTCGAGTTCGACCTGTGCGGGGCTGTTGGCCATGGCGAGGAAGAGCTGGCTGGCGCCCTTGAAGGCGGTGCGCATGGAGTGGGGGTCGGTGGCGTCGGCGTACTGGACCTCGACGGGCGGTTGGTGTGCGCCGGTTATGCCGGGGATCGGCCTGTGCGGGGTGCGGGTGAGTGCGCGGACGGGTGTGCCGAGTGTGAGGAGACTGCGGAGCAGGGCGTTCCCGGTTGCTCCGGTCGCTCCCATGACAACGATCATCGTGTGCTCATTCCTTGGTGACTTCCCGGCGGCGGTGCTGCCGGGGTGGGCCCGGTCGGGCTTGGGCTCGTGGGGCGGGTGGGCCCGGTGAACAGGGGTGGGCTATGTCGGGGATGCTGTGGTGGTGCTGCGCCAGCGCAGGGTGATGATGGTGGTGGCGAGGGCTGCGGAGACGGGCAGGTCGATGCGCAGGCGCTCCAGCCACGGGGTGGCGGGGATCCGAGTGTGGGCGGGTAGCCATTGGGCGGTGAACCATCCCAGCAGGGCCGCCGCGCCGACGGCGGTGATGACGAGTGCCGCGGTCAGGGCGACGCGCGGCGTGGTGGTGGTCCACCGTCGGGGCTGCCCGCCGTGCCGCAGCCAGGTGCCGACCAGGAACGCCACCACGGCGGAGGTGCCGGCGATGGAGGTGCAGGCGGCCACGGCCAGGTCCTGCTGCCCGGTGACGACTCCGGCGGTACCGGCCATCAGCCCAGGGGCGGCGTAGGCGGTCAGTACCTCGCGCCACAGGGTGAACGGCCGGGAGGCTGCCCGGTTTCGGCTGGTTCTGTCCTTCGTTGCGGGCACGTTGGCCTCTTTCTCGTTCGCGTGAGGGAAGCGAAAGGTTGCGGTGGGGAGCCTCAGGCCTACTCGGCCAAATTGATTAGGCAACTAACTATTGCCTCGTAAAAAGGGCCCTACCCGGAGGGCGGGGCCAAGCCGACTGAGATCCGGGTCAGTAAGCGGCCAGGGCCGCACTGCCGCGCACGACGCGGGCGAGCAGATCCAGGAACACCGCACGCTCCTCGACGGAAAGCCCGCCCACCATCGCCTCCAGCCGCCCGAAATGCTCGGACGCCATGTCACGCAGGCGCTGCGCACCGCGCACGGTCAGGACGGCCACCGTGCCCCGGCCGTCGTCCGTGGACGGGCGGCGGGCGATCAGCCCCTCGCGCTCAAGGCCGTCCAGCAGGCCGGTGACCGTGGCCCTGGAGACATCGAGGTCGGCAGCAAGGCGCGAGGGGGATTTCTCCCCGCCGTGGTCTTCGAGGTCGGCGAGCAGGCGGTAGCGCCCCGTCGACAGGCCGAACCTGGCAAAGTGCACCTCGGCCGCCCGGCCGACCCTCGCGCCCGCCGAGATCAGCCGCACGGCGACCAGCACCGCCTGCGGATCGACCTCCAGACCGTAGCGCTCGACCTGCCGTCTGGCCTGGTCCAGCGTGGGTGCCTCGCCATCGATTTCATCCCTCGCCATGCGCATAATATGGCGGCTAATCACTTTGCCTGTCAAGGCACCCCGATTACTGGTGGGCTCTCGCATTCAACTGTCGCGGGTTCCCTTGGGAGCCCAGCCCGCTGGTGACCGGCTGTGCTCGCCAGCGGCGTATCGGCTCCAGGCCCCGCCGCTTTCTCTGAGGAGGCGGCTGGTGGTCTTGTCGTGGTAGCCGAGGGCGTCCGCGACGACGGGGGCGGGCAGTTCGAGGAGTTGTTGCCGGATGGCGGCGCCGCGGGCGGCTGCGACCGGGATGCCGATCTCGCGCAGTCGTGAGGACATGTGGTCGGGACGGGCCGGCCGTCCGGCCCGGCGGCCGGGGAACAGCCAGCGGGATGCCTGGTTGGTGGCGGTGTTCATGTTGTCGCGGTCCGACATGTATGCCAGCAGCAGGGCTGTCGCTGGCGCGGGGACGGGAGAGGCGGGCTCCCCGAGCCGCAGAAGCGTGGTCTCTCCGTCGTGGAGCACGTCGTCGACCGTCAGCTGGACGATCCGGGTCAGCGGTTGCGCATAGAGGAGAACGATGACGCCGGCGACACGGAGGCGCATCGGGGTGTCTGCGTCGGTCAGCAGCCGGCCGAGTGCGGCCAGGCGCTCGTCCTCGCTCAGCGCGGGTCGTCTGGAGATCTTCATGGTGGGGATGGACAGGGAGTGTGGACATCGGCGGCTCTTAGAAGCCATCTCATTTGGATGATTGGGTAGGCTGTCGGTCGTGGCGGGGATTGTTGAGCGGCTGGTGCCGGATGAGTTGTGGGAGCTGTTCC
>NZ_JBVIFS010000074.1:0-8473 GCF_055571215.1 Streptomyces sp. NPDC030995 | reverse complement strand
TGTACATGAAGATCAAGAACTCCTTTGATAGTGGAATTTCGTGAATGCAGGGCATGTGAGAGAGCGGCACGGCGGAGGAGAACGCGGCGAGCTGCTGATCAGGTCAGGCCGCGCACTCCTGCGTCGTTGCGCCGAAGAGCGGTAGAACACCGGCACAAGGAGAGGCAGTGGACGCGCGAGACAGCCATGGCCCTGCGGCCGTCGGCAGTTGACGGGCGGATGGCCATGTCTTGCTCGGCCGACCGGGGACTGCCGTGGTCAGAGCCGCTCTGCCCACCCCGTTCGGGCCGGGTCGGCTGAATCAGGCCAGGTGATGACGACGCGTGTCGGACCGCGTGGTCTGCGTCGGCGCAGTAGCGGAGCCCGGCGTGCGGGGCGACATACATGAAGCCGTGCCGCCAGGCGGACCCGCTCGGCGTGAACGGCCGTGCCTACGCAGATGTTGTAGCGCGGGAGAAGCTGAGAACCGCCTGCGCGGGGGCCGAGACGAAAAGCCCCCGGAGTTCCTCCGCGTGGCTTTGCAGGTGAGTTTCAGAAACGTCCGTTGCTCAGGAACCAGAACCCTGCACTGTGGCCCAGGGGTTGCAGGTACCGGAAGGCGGCCCGCAGGCCGTCCAGCCTCATCCCGTGGAAGGGGGTTTGCTATCACATCTCGGCTCCCGGGTGGGTAGTCAGGTTGTACGAGAAGTGATCATGGCCCGGTGCCAACTCCCCGACAACACCGCGGCTTCAAAATCGGCCACGCTGTCTAATAGGGCGGTATTCGGTCATCAAGGCGGGCGAGTCCGGCATCGCGACACGTAGCGGCAGCGTTTTCCTGCCCGTGGCGTACGGCCCGCGGCGAGACCGGTAACAATGACCTCGGGAGTCCTGAGGAGTGGTGCACGACGGCGCTGTCGGCCGGGCCGAAGCGTTTCGTGCAGCGGCGGCGGCGATCCGCATGCGGAGGCTCCGGTCCACACCCTCCGGGTCTCAACCGGACGAACGCCCGCCGGAAGGACCGCAAGATCTTCGCCACTTTCCGCTGCGGGCCTTTGGTCGCTGCACTGCCCGCCCCAGGGCTGTCATTCGCCCTCGTCTTCTGTAAAACGGCTGGTTGCGATCTCTTGGTTTTGGGGTGGTCGGGTGAGAGACAGTGGGCCTTGGGGCGTTGTTGCTGGTAGCAGGCTGTTTTCAGCGGGTGGGGTCACTGACTTGGGGGTGAGAGATTTGCATGGGATCGCTGTTTCCGGGCTTTATCGCATGTGGGGTGACGCTGTCTCAGTTGCGTAAGTTCTGATCACGGGCCAGCGGGGGTTGGTGTGATCGGCGGGTGGATCGCCAAGCACGGGGACCCGGGCTTGGCAGGGATAGGTACTGGTTCGGACGCTGCTTTGCCGACGGTGTCGGTGCGGGCGTTGCGGGGGCCGGCAGTACGCCGGGCTGCCCGGGCAAGCCTGTTCCGACCGGTCCCGCCGGACCGGCTGGTCCCGCAGTCGACCCCGCGCCCGCGGGGATGGTCCGGTGATTCGTGGCCGTGCAGGGGTACGAGCCCGCCTGACCGCACCGATCCTGAGGGCGGCGGTCGTGGTGTCAGATCACCGGAGGGCGGCCCAGTCGGGTCATCTTCCATACCGTCCGCCACCGCATGGGCCGCCTCGGAGGGCACGGCACCCGGAGGCCTTCGATGAAGCCGGCCCACCAGGCAGTGAGGCCGGACAGCGGGGGCCGCTGCGCGAGCGTGTATGCGGCCCAGGTTGCGAGGTAGACCGGGATGAGGGCGGCGGGCAGGTGGCGTTTGGCCAGCCAGACCCGGTTGGCTTTGTTCACGGGTTGTGCGTTCTGGCACAGATCTTGGGGAGTCGTCGCGGAGTGTCACCTTGGTGTTCGATTGTGAGGGACTGGGTCGCGTGAGACCGGGTACGCCTGGCCGCCCGACAGCCGAACGTGACGCTCCGTCAAGTACTTGGTCGTCGCTGTCGTGGTCGGCCGTGGACGGTGATCGTGCTGGTCATGCAGACCGATGCATCGTTCTGGGACTCGCTCGTGTTCGACGGTATCGACGAGGTGGACGTCGAGGCGGTGACCGCCTTGTTCGGCACGGTCGAAGTGGTGGCGAGAGGCCAGGTGGCCGGGGCGGAGTGTCCGGACTGCGGCCGCTTCTCGGACCGGGTGCACGACCGCTATCACCGCAGGTTGAAGGATCTTCCGCTCGCCGAGCAGGGCTTCGTGATCCGGTTGGTGGTCCGGCGTTTCATCTGCAGGGCGGCGGACTGTCCGCGTCGGACGTTCGCCGAGCCGTTCTCGCGGTTGGCCGCCCCGTACGCACGGTTCACAACTCGGCTCAACCACGCCCTGGAGCGGGTGGGGCTGGCGCTGGCCGGGCGGGCTGGCGCTCGGCTGGCTGTCCAGCTGGGCTTGGACATGGGAAGGATGACCTTGTTGCGCAGGGTCATGGCATTGCCTGATCCGCAGTTCAGCACGCCGCGAGTGCTGGGCGTGGACGACTTCGCGGTCCGCCGCGGGCAGACATACTCCACCGTCTTGACCTGCGTTGAAGACCATCGCGTGGTCGATGTGCTTCCGACCCGTGAGGCCGGGCCGCTGGCCGAGTGGCTGATCCGTCACCCAGGCGTGGAGATCATCTGCCGGGACCGGGCGGGCGCTTACGCCGAGGGTGCCCGGCGCGGCGCCCCCCGATGCTCTGCAGGTCGCTGACCGGTTCCATCTGTGGCAGGGCCTCGGCCGGGCCGTGGAGACCTGCGTCGCCGCACACCGCGACTGCCTGCGCAGCCCGTCGCCCAGCGGCACACTGCTGGAGGCGATCAGCCCAGAGTCCAGTCGGCCGCAGGACGACTGCGAACCCCTCGGCCGGCGGGCCGAGCGCAAGAAGGCCGCACACGCCCTGGTCCACGAGATGCTCACCCAAGGCCACTCACGCCGGGCGATCGCCCGGCACCTGGGCTGGGGCCTCAACACCGTGCTCCGGTACGCGACCGCCGCACGCTGGCAGGACACCATCCGCGAGAACCGGCCCCGGTCCAGCAGGCTGGATCCCTACAAGCCCTACCTGGAACGACGATTTGCCGCGGGATGCACCAGCGTCACCCACCTCCACCGTGAACTCCTCGCCGACAACGCTCCCGTCACCTACCAGATGGTTCGCGCCCACATCGCCACCCTGCGCACGGCTCCGGCCAGCGCACCGCCCCGGCCTCCGACGGTGCGGCAGGTAACCGGCTGGCTCACGCGTCACCCCACGGCCCTGACCGAGGAGGAACGTGCCGCCCTGAAGAGTGTCCTGGCTCGCTGTCCCGGACTGGACGCGGCCGCCGGGCATGTCCGCGACTTCGGAGAGTTACTCAGGGACCGCCTCGGCGCCATGCTCCCTGCCTGGATCGACGCGGTCGATGCCAGCCAACTACCCGGCCTCACCGGCTTCGCACTTCACCTGCTCCGGGACCGCGACGCCGTGACAGCCGGGCTCACCTTGGACTGGAGTTCCGGCAGCATCGAGGGCGCCGTGAACCGCATCAAGAAGATCAAGAGGCAGCTCTACGCTAAAGGGTGTTGCAGAAGGCTCAGTCTTGGGCATTTTTCCTGTATGGGTGGGGTGTTGCGGGCTGAGTCGGTGTGGGTGGAGACGTTCACGGGCTTGCGGATCGACCGGTTCGCGAAGCTGGTGAAGGTGGTGCGGGAGCGGGGCGGGAACGGTCCTGGTGGTGGCCGGCCGTGGTGTCTGCCGCTGGCGGAGCGGGTGCTGCTGGTGGCGGTGTACTACCGCACGAACCTCACGATGCGCCAGCTCGCCCCGCTCTTCGGGATCTCTCCGGCCACCGTCTGCAGGGTCATCCAGCGCCTGCGGCCGTTGCTCGCGCTGGAGCCGGCCCCACGGCCAGTCGCCGACGTGGACCGGCTGTGGATCGTGGACGGAACCCTCATCCCCGTCCGCGACCGCACGGTTGGCGCGGTGGTAGGAGCGGAGCGTGGCGAGCTTGTTCTCCCACGCTTCCTCGCCGGGCTCCCACACCATTCCGGCTTCCGGCGCGTTCAGCAGGGTCTTGCGCCGCTCTTCCAGTTCCCCGGCGCGCAGGGCCTTGCGCTGTTGGTGCACCCACCTGCCCAGCGGGAAGTCCTTGGTGACGCCGACCTCGGTCTCCACGTCATAGGGCACGGCGTACAGACCGCTGATCTCGTGCTCCGTCCGGCACCGGATCAGGGCCTGGTAGCCCTCCAGCCACACCAGTGACCGGGGCCGGTAGACCCGGGTGCGCAGGAACGCCGCGATGGTCGCCGCGTCGCGTGGGCTGGAGAAGTGCAGCAGCGCGGCTTCGGCGACGGCCTGCGTGTCGTCCTGCTTCTGGTCCTCGCCGTCGTCGTCGGCCCTGATGATCCGGCCGTCCTCGTCGTGCCGGATGTGGACCTTGCGTTGTCCGCTGGTGAGGGCGCGGGAGGCGAGCTGCTCAACGAGTCGTTCGTCATGACTGCGGAGGCCCTGGAGCACGGCTACAAGGGGGCGGAAGCTGGCGGAGGCAACCATGTCGGTCGGGTCTTCGCCGGGCTCCAGCAACACCGGCACGATGATCCGCGCCACCTTCGTGGAGCCGTCCTTGTTGAGCCTCAGCGCCCGGCCGATGTTCTGGACGATCTCCACCTGCGAGCCGCGGGTGTCCGCGAAGCAGACGGCCTCCACTCCCCGCTCGCCGGTGATGTCCACGCCCTCCCCGAGCACGCGCACCGAGGCGAGGAAGGCTCGGTGGACCCGGCGCCCGGCTGCGTCGATGCCGTTGGCGAATTGGCGCAGGATCTCGCGGCGCTCGGACACGAGGTGGTCGCCGCATGGCCAGGCTGACCAGACGCGGTCGGGCGGGACGTGGCGGCCGGCTTCCAGCTCGTAGAACTTCGCGTCGATGGACGACTTCGGCAGCCGTCCGCGGCGGCCAGGTCGGCGTGGGAGGCGTCGTTGACGTACAGCTCGGCGGCGGTCTGGGGCAGCTTCTCCGCGAACGCTGCTTCTTCGACCTTCTGGTGGAACGTCATGACGGTGCGCAGGTTGTGCGCGGCCGCGTGCTCCAGGAGCGCCGTCTGCAGGAGTGGGCAGGCGCCGGCCTCGCCGGGCCTCTTCGGACTCTCCGTGGACGGGGGAGGGCTCGCGGATCTCCAGGACGTCGATCTCGAATCCGGTGAGGATCTCGCGCTCGATCGCCTCCGAGAGCCCGAGTTCGGCGAGCCGCGCGCCGTACGTGCCGTCCGGTCGTCGGCCATGCTCGCGATCTTCACCTCCTGGGCGTCCGCGCCCTTCTGCGGCCGGGGCGCGGATGCCGGAGTTGGGTTCACTGGCCTCGGTGTCCTGTGTCAGGGCCGTCAGCCTGGCTGGCCGTGGGTGATTGTCAACGCCGGTACGTTGTATGGGTGTTCGGGCTACGGTGATCTCGTTGTCGGGGCGGAGGGCGGAACCATGCCGCAGGGGCAGGGGCAGGGGCAGGGGCAGGGTGGGGTGGGAGGGTTGCGGGAGCGCTGGGTGAGGCCGGGGTTGTTGGCGGGGCTGGTTGGGGGTGTCGTGGCTGCGGCGGGTGCTGCGGCTTTGTGGGCGCCTGGGGAGGTGTTGCCCTGGGCGGGTGGTGTCGCTACCGCGGCTCTGGCGGCTTATCTGGGCCAGGTGGCTCCCGTTCAGTTCGGGGCGGTTTTGGGGCGGCGGGGGGCCGGGCGGGAGCTGGCGGCGGCTGCGGCCGCGCCTTTCACTGTCGCGGTCGGTATACGGAACCAGGACTTTGTCTCGTTCGACGCTGGTGAGCGTGTTGTTGATGTCCCGGCGGCGGGGCATACCGTCCGGCTGGTGCTCACCGGTGCGGGGCCCCGTCCGGTGGTGCTGACCGGGCTGCGGGCCGAGGTGATTTCCCGGGGGCGGGAGTACGGGGAGCTGGCCCGCCATGCGTCGGCGATCGCGCCGCGCGCGTTCGCGGTCGTGCTCGATGAGGACCCGCCCGGGGTCCGTCCGATCGCGGACAGTGATTTCCCCTATGGGCTTGCCCAGGACGAGACCGAGGTGCTGGACCTGCGCGCTGACCTTGAGTACGGGTACGTGCGGTGGGTGTTGTGGCTTGACTGGACCACGGCGGGCCGCAGCGGCACCACTCGCATTGACCTTGATGGCCGGCCGTTTCGTACTGCTGCGCGTATGAGCATGCCCGCATGACGCGGCGGGGGCGGTATTCGGTCGTGGGGGCTTTGCTGCCGCTGACGGCCGGCGGGGGTGTTCTTTTGGCCGCCGGTGTCTGGTCGTGGCTGCCGTGGGCGGCTGTCGTGGCGCTTGCCCTGTTCGCCGCCCGCCGGCGCCGAGAGGGGCGCCCGGAGGGCCCGGCAGGTTCGGGAGACCCGGTGGGTTCGGCGGGTTCGGGGGGCCTGGTGGGTTCGGCGGGTTCGGGGCGCCCGGCGGGCCCGGTGGGTTCGGTGGGGTTGCCTGTGGTGGAGGCGGTGCGGGCGCCGTTGGGGGAGGAGGCGGGCGGGGCTTTCTACGAGCTGCACCTGCCCGTGCGGCCGGTTGCGGTGTGTCACCTGCCCGGCGATGCTCCGTTCGCTGTTCGGGTCTCGGTGCACAGTCAGATCGTGCATCTCGCCTCTGCGGAGCGTACTGGTGAGCCCGAAACGGTACGGATCCCGGTCAGTGGCCATAACCTGCTGCTCGAACTGGTCTCCACCGGCCCGGAGCTGACCTTGCGGTCGCTGACTGCCCGGGCGACCGGCCAGGCGCCGGTCGCGGCGCAGGGGACCGCTTTCGCCCATGACCGGATGCCCGATCTGGCCTATGCCCCCGACCTGGTGGAATCGTTCCTGCGCGCGGTTGCCGCCTACCGGCCCCTGCGCGCCCCCGAGTACGCCTTCCTGCTCGACGCCCGGGACTTGGTGGACGCGTGCCCCGTCGCACCGGAGGTGCAGTCCCTGCCGCTGACGGTTCCGGCCGGCGGGAGGCGGACTGTGGTCTGTGCTCCGGTGACCGGCTTTCCCGGCCAGTTGCACTGGTGGCTGACCGCGGAGATCGAGTGCGGCGGCCGGATGTGGCACCCGTACTGGGCGCTGCGGATCACCGCGAGTACCGGTATCCGGGCGTATGACCCGGACGGCACGGACAAGGCCGTGCCCGCTCATGTGGTCCGCCCCGATCACTGGTCCCCTGACATGCCGCCGCGGGAGGCGGGGCGGGAGCGTGAACCTCATTTCGCGGTCCTTGCGCATGCCGGCTCCGGGGGCCTTGACCGGCCCGTGCCCGTCCCCGATTCGCCGCGTGCGGCGCGGCTGGTGGCCGAGGGCGACCGGCTGGCGGCGGCCGGGCGGGCGGCGGAGGCCGCCGACGCGTACGAGGGCGCCGCCGGGGACGGCAGTGCCGCGGGTGCGTTCAAGCTGGCGCGGTTGTTTCACCAGGCGGGTGCCCGCGAGGAGGCCGAGGGCTGGTACCGGACGGCGGCCGGCCGGCACGCCAACGCCGCCTTCCAGGCCCTCGGCGTGCTGTGCCTGGAGCGCGAGGATCTCGACGCGGCCTATTTGTGGTTTCGCCGGGCCGCGGACGAGGGCGACTGGAACGGGATCGTGGGGCTGGGCGTGGTCCTGCGCAGGCGCGGTCAGGCGGCGCGGGCGGAGTCCGTGCTGCGGCTGGCCGCGCAGCACGACACCCCGTACGCCCACCGGAACCTTGCCGCGCTCTTGGAGGATCAGGGGCGTATGGGGGAAGCGGGGCGGATCCGTGCCGGTGACCCGCTGCGCTCCGCATCGGACGGTGTCTAGAGCGGGGCGGGTGTGGGTGGGGCGCAGCGGCGGAGTCCTGGCATTGCGGGGGGTTTTTTGCGGAGCTGCCGCAGGTTCTCGTCCACCCGCCGGGCGGCTGGCGGGGACGGCGGCCGGGGGTGGGGTACTCCCTCGGTACTGCCTCGGGGTTCCCCTCGCCCCCCGGGCCGCCCTCCTGCCCTCCGCCCTCCGGTCCCTCGCCCTCCGGCCCCCGTCCTCCCGGGCCCCCTGGCTGCCTCCGGCCCCCGCCCCCGGCCGGGCCCCCCGGCCGGCCTCCCGGCCGCCCGGGGCTGCCCTGGCTGTTTTGCCGGGGGTGGCGGGGGCTGCGGGGTCTGGGTGTCCCGGATGCCCTGGCTGCTCCGCCTGCCCGGGCTGCCTCCGGCCCCCGCCCCCCGGCAGCTCTGGCTGCCCCCGCTCTGGCTGCTCCGCCCGCCCCGGCCCGCCGCCCCCGGCCCCGCCGCCCCCGGCCTCGCCGGTCACGGCCCCCGTCTGCCCGGGCCCCCTGGCTGCCTCCGGCTGCTCCGCCTGCCCGGGCTGCCCTGGCTGTCTTGCCGGGGTGGTGGGGTTTGGGTGTCGTGCTGTTGTTTGGGGGTGTTGTGGTGGGGTGTGGATGGCAGTGTTCGGTGGGTTTGTTTCCTTGGGTTGTGAGGTGGTTGTGGGGGTCTGGCCTGGACGTTGATGGGGTATGGGTGGTGACGTTGGGTGAGTTTCGGGT
>NZ_JBVIFS010000073.1:0-9926 GCF_055571215.1 Streptomyces sp. NPDC030995 | reverse complement strand
TTTGAGGCGCGGCCACCGGGCCGCACCCGGAAACGCGAAGGGGGACGCCGCGTGGTGCGCGGCGTCCCCCTTCGGACCGTACGGTCAGGCCTTCCCGGGCTCCGGGGACTCGGTCCCGCCCTGCTCGGCGGGCGCGTCCTTCGTCAGGACGGCCACCTTCGGCTCGGCGGCGGCGTCAGCATCGGCCGGAACCGAGCCCTCACCGCCGGAGGCACCCGCATCGGCCGGAGCCGAACCCTCACCGCCGGAGGCACCCGCGTCGGCCGGAGCCGAACCGTCACCGCCCTCACCGCCGGAGGCATCCGGTTCCACGACCGTCTCGCGGCCCGGCCGGAGCTTCGCCGACAGCACCAGGTAGACGACCGCCAGCACGAAGACGACGATCGAGGTCCACACGTTCAGCCGCAGGCCCAGGACGTGATGCGCCTCGTCGACCCGCATGTACTCGATCCAGCCGCGGCCGACGCAGTACGCGGCGACGTACAGGGCGAACGCCCGCCCGTGGCCGAGCTTGAAGCGGCGGTCGGCCCAGATGACCAGCACCGCGACGCCGATGCACCACAGCGACTCGTACAGGAAGGTCGGGTGGTAGGTGCCGGCGTCCCGGTTCGGGCCGGCGCTGATCTCCACCGCCCACGGCAGGTCGGTGGCCCGGCCGTACAGCTCCTGGTTGAACCAGTTGCCCCAGCGTCCGCAGGCCTGGGCCAGCGCGATACCGGGGGCCAGGGCGTCCGCCCAGGCCGGCAGCGGGATGCCGCGCAGCCGGCAGCCGATCCAGGCTCCCACCGCGCCGAGCGCGATCGCGCCCCAGATGCCGAGGCCGCCTTCCCAGATCTTGAAGGCGTCGACCCAGTCGCGGCCCTCGCCGAAGTAGAGCTGGTAGTCGGTGATCACGTGGTAGAGGCGACCGCCGACCAGGCCGAACGGCACCGCCCACACGGCGATGTCCGCGACCGTGCCCGGCTTTCCGCCGCGAGCGATCCAGCGCCGGTTGCCGAGCCAGACGGCGACGAAGACGCCGATGATGATGCAGAACGCGTAGCCGCGGAGCGGGATCGGTCCGAGATGGATCACGCCGGTCGACGGACTGGGGATGTAAGCAATGTCCATGGCAGACATGACGCTACCCTGCCGGGCGGTGCGGACCGCAACCGCCCGGCAAGACGAAACCAAATCCAGACCTTGACCGGCCGGTTCTCAGTTCTGCGAGGTGGCGTCGGAGCCGCTCTTCGAAGCCGTCCGCGATCCCCCGCCCGAAGGTGAGGCCGACGGGGAGGCCGACTTCCCCGTTCCCTTCGCCGCGCCCGCCCCGGAGCCCTTGGCCGCGCCCTCGACCTGCTCCTTCAGCTTCTGCGGGGTCAGCGGGTTCTTCTCGTCGGAGAAGATGTTCTTGCCATCCAGGAGCACGGTCGGCGTGCCCCGGAACTTCCCGGCGGCGAAGGCCTCGTGCGACTTGGCCACCCAGCTGTTGTGCGTGCCGTCCTCGACGCACGAGCGGAACTCGGGGGTGTCCAGCCCGGGCACCTTGGCCGCCAGTTCCAGCAGCCTGGCGTTCTTGCCGAAGGCGTCGTCGATCTCCTGCGGCTGGTTCTGGAAGAGGAGGTCGTGGTACGCCGTGAACTTGCCGGCGTCCTGCGCGCAGGCCGCGGCGTTCGCCCCCTTCAGCGATCCGCTGCCGCCCATGTTCCCGTCGATGAGCGTGACCAGGTGGTAGTCGACCTTGAGCAGCCCCTTGGCCTCCAGCTCGTGGATGGTGTCCCGGTAGTTGTCCTCGAAGGACTTGCAGGCGGGGCAGCGGAAGTCCTCCCACACGGTCAGGGTGGACTTGGCCTCGCCCTTGCCCGTCTGGATGGCGAGGGCGTCCTTGCCGGTGGCCCCGGACGGGGCGACCACCGGGCCGGCCTTCGCGGAGCCGCCGTCCTTGCCCGTGTTGGCCGCGATCACACCGACGACGGTCGCCAGGCCGAGCACGCCGACCACCGCCGCCGCCACGATGAGGGTCCGCCGGCGCTTGTCCCGGGTCTTCTGCCGCTCGCGCTCCACGAGGAGTCGCTCCCGGGCCGATCGTTTCGTCGCATCGCGGTTCGCACCGTCGTTCTTCTCGCTCACGTTCGGCCAAACGAAGCAGGGAGGCACTCGCGTGCCTCCCTGCTCCCACTTCCACCCGATCGGGCTACAGAACCCGATCAGGTGTCCCTTTTCGCCTCAGCTCCTGCGTACGCCTTCCGCAAGCTCGCCCGCAAGCGCCCGTACGGCGTCCAGCCCGGCCGGCAGGTCCGGCGCGTCCAGGAGCAGCTTCACGAAGGCCGAGCCGACGATCACACCGTCGGCGAAGCTCGCGACCTCCTTGGCCTGTTCGACGTTGGAGACGCCCAGGCCGACGCAGACGGGGAGCTCGGTGGTGGCGCGGGTGCGCCGTACGAGGTCCTGTGCCTGGTTGCCGACCGACTCGCGGGTGCCGGTGACGCCCATGAGGGAGGCGGCGTAGACGAAGCCGGAGCCGGCCGCCGTGATGGTGGCCAGTCGCTCGTCCTTGCTGCTGGGGGCCACGACGAAGACGGTCGCCAGACCGTGCTTCTCCGCGTGCTCGCGCCACAGCGCGGACTCCTGCACCGGCAGGTCGGGCAGGATGCAGCCGGCGCCGCCCGCCGCGGCCAGCTCGGCGGTGAACCGCTCGACGCCGTAGCGGTCGATGGGGTTCCAGTAGGTCATCACCAGGACCGGGGCCCCGGTCGCCTCGTGTGCCTCGCGGACCGTGCGGATCACGTCGGCGATCTTGACGCCGCCGCGCAGGGCGATGTCGTCGGCGGTCTGGATGATCGCGCCGTCCAGGACGGGGTCGCTGTGCGGCAGGCCGACCTCGACCACGTCCGCGCCGCCCGCGATGACGGCCTTGACCGCCTCGATGGCGCCGTCGACGGTCGGGAAGCCCGCGGGGAGGTAGGCGACGAGGGCCGCGCGGTCCTCGGACTTCGCCTTCGCGAGGGTGTCGCTCAGCAGCTGGATGCGCCCGGTCTTCTCGCTGGCACTCACTTGGTCTCCCCCTCGGTCCCGTCGTACAGCCCGAAGTAGCGGGCGGCCGTGTCCATGTCCTTGTCGCCGCGGCCGGACAGGTTGACGACCAGCAGGCCGTCCTTGCCCAGCTCCTTGCCCAGGTCGAGCGCGCCGGCGAGGGCGTGCGCCGACTCGATCGCCGGGATGATGCCCTCGGTGCGGGAGAGCAGGCGCAGGGCCTGCATCGCGGCGTCGTCGGTGACCGCGCGGTACTCGCCGCGGCCGGAGTCCTTGAGGTAGGAGTGCTCGGGGCCGATGCCCGGGTAGTCCAGACCGGCCGAGATGGAGTACGGCTCGGTGATCTGGCCCTCCTCGTCCTGGAGGACGTAGGAGCGGGAGCCGTGCAGGATGCCGGGCTCGCCGGCGGTCAGCGTGGCCGCGTGCTCGCCGGTCTCGACGCCGTGCCCGGCGGGCTCGAAGCCGACCAGGCGGACGTCGGCGTCCGGGATGAAGGCGTGGAAGAGGCCGATGGCGTTGGAGCCGCCGCCGACGCAGGCCGCGACGGCGTCGGGCAGCCGGCCGGCGCGCTCCAGGATCTGGCGGCGGGCCTCGACACCGATGACCCGGTGGAAGTCGCGGACCATGGCCGGGAAGGGGTGCGGGCCGGCGACCGTGCCGAAGAGGTAGTGGGTCTGGTCCACATTGGCGACCCAGTCGCGGAACGCCTCGTTGATGGCGTCCTTCAGGGTCCGGGAGCCGGACTTCACGGCGATGACCTCGGCGCCCAGCATGCGCATCCGGGCCACGTTGAGGGCCTGGCGCTGGGTGTCGATCTCGCCCATGTAGATGGTGCAGTCGAGACCGAAGAGGGCGCAGGCGGTGGCGGTGGCCACGCCGTGCTGGCCGGCTCCGGTCTCGGCGATGACCCGGGTCTTGCCCATGCGCTTGGTGAGCAGCGCCTGGCCCAGCACGTTGTTGATCTTGTGCGAGCCGGTGTGGTTGAGGTCCTCCCGCTTGAGGAAGATCCGCGCGCCGCCGGCGTGCTCGGCGAAGCGGGGCACCTCGGTGAGGGCGCTGGGGCGGCCGGTGTAGTTGACCATGAGCTCGTTGAGCTCGGCCGCGAAGGCCGGGTCGCCCTTGGCCTTCTCGTACTCGACGGCGACCTCGTCCACGGCGGCGACGAGCGCCTCCGGGATGAACTTGCCGCCGAAGTCACCGAAGTAACCCTCGGCGTTGGGGACGTGACCTTCCGGGTCTGGAACGAAGAACTCGCTGGACATGTCCAGTGCTCCTACGGGTGCGAGATGCGGCGGGGTGGATTCACCGTATTGCGCCGCCCGCCCGCGCCGCGCACACCCCGCTGGGGCATGCGTGCGTACGGTACGGGTCGGTCCGCGCCCCGAGCCGGTCGGCCCGGGCGTCAGACCGTACGGGAGCTCCCCGCGGCTCCCGCCGCGTGGGACTCCTCGTTACAGCGCGCCTCCGCGGCGCCATCGCATGCCGTTGACCTGACCGGGCTCGGAGCCGATCACGTACCGGACCCGCCGCCCGTGCACGCGCCGGGCCGGGGCGCGGCAGCCGCGGGGGCGGCAGCCGCGCGCCAGGGGCGCGTGCGCCGTCGGCACGCCGACCGGGCCGCGGCGAGATGCCGGCGGCGCGGACTGCGTGCTGACGGAGGGCAGGTGGTGGGCCATGGCTGAGGTCAGCTCCGCCCGTGGCGCAGGGCGGGGTGGGCGCCGGCGGCGACGAGGTCGGCCACGGCCGCCTTCGGGTCGCGTCCGGTCACCAGGGACTCCCCGACGAGGACGGCGTCGGCGCCCTCGTTGGCGTAGGCGATCAGGTCGTGCGGCCCACGGATGCCGGATTCGGCGACCTTGACGATGTGGGCCGGGATCTCGCCGACGACGCGCTCGAAGGTGGAGCGGTCGACCTTGAGGTCCTTGAGGTTGCGGGCGTTGACGCCGATGATCTTGGCGCCGGCGGCGACCGCGCGCTCCACTTCCTCCTCGTCGTGAACCTCGACGAGCGGGGTCAGGCCGATGGACTCGGCCCGCTCGATGAGGGAGACGAGGGCTTCCTGCTCCAGGGCCGCGACGATCAGCAGCACGAGGTCGGCGCCGTAGGCGCGGGCCTCCCAGAGCTGGTACGCCGTGACGATGAAGTCCTTGCGCAGGATCGGGATGTCCACGCGGGCGCGGACGGCCTCCAGGTCGGCCAGCGAGCCGCCGAATCGGCGCTGCTCGGTGAGGACCGAGATGACCGCCGCACCGCCCGCCTGATAGTCGGCGGCGAGCCCGGCCGGATCGGCGATCGCGGCCAGCGCGCCCTTGGAGGGGCTGGAACGCTTGACCTCGCAGATCACCTTGACGCTGTCGCCGCGCAGGGCAGCGACGCCGTCCTTGGCCTGGGGCGCCTTGGCGGCACGCTCCTTGAGCTCGTCGAGGCTCACGCGGGCCTGCCGTTCGGCAAGGTCTTCGCGGACCCCTTCGATGATCTCGTCGAGCACACTCACGCGAGCGGCCCCCTTCCGGGTCGATGACGGTCGGCCGCCTTGCAGACACGTACAACTGCAAGGTCAGCAATCAAATGGTATCCGCAGGAGGCGTTGCCCTCCGCACGCGGTTGACGGCGTCCCAGTAACTGGACATTCGGAATCGGGGCTTCATCCGGCCTGCTCACAGGGCTCAGGGCGCCAGCGCGGACCCGAAAGAAAGATTTCGGACAACGACGAAAGCCAGCGCCAGCGCCCCGATCCCCCACCAGTGCGGCCGCCGCAGGGCCACCCTCGGGACCGGCCCGCCCCGATAGGCGCGAACCAGCCACAGGCCCATGAAGGCGGCGAAGGCGAAGTAGCCCACGACGGCGAGGGCATTTGCCCCGAAAGCTGTGATCAGATCGCCCTGGGCGAACGCGTGTGCGCTGCGCAGTCCGCCGCAGCCGGGGCACAGGATTCCGGTCAGCCGCAGCATCGGGCAGACCGGGTAGTGGCCCGGCTCGTTGGGGTCCACGGCGCCCACATACGCAAAGGCCGACGCGGCCGCGGCCGGGTAGAGCGCCGGGGCGGCCATCCGCCGGGCCCTGGACGGCCGCTCGGCGGGTGCCGGGGGCACCGGGGGCACCCGGGGCGTCGACGACGGCGGGAAATCGGGGGTGCGAGAGGCGTCCACCAGCTGATTCTCTCCGGTCATGACAAAAGGCGCAGCCCCACGGGGCCGCGCCTTTTCGGCTGCGCCGCGTGCGCCCGGAAGGACGCCGGTCGCCCGCTCAGACCTTGGCGGGGGCCTTGGCGGCGGCGATGACCTCGGCGAGGTCCTTGTGCTGGGCCTTCGGCGCGCCCATGCCCGCGGCCCTCATCGCCATGCCGACGACACCGCCGAGCGCGACGACGACGAGACCGGCCCAGAAGCCGTACGGGTTCGCGATCACCATGAAGGCGCCGGAGATGCAGAAACCGATGAATGCGATGACGACACCGGTCCAGGCCGCCGGGGTGTGTCCGTGGCTAGTGCCCGCCATGAGTTGCTCCTCGTTGCTCTGTCGCGATGGTGATGCTGTGCGGAAAGCGCGGTCTGTGTCGAACGCTCGGTGACATTGTCCCGCACGGGGCCGGGTGGCCGTCCACGGGGGGTCCGTCAGCGGGTCGGGTCCTCGCCGCGGTCCAGAGCCTTCCACAGATCCTCCGGCCGGTCCGGATCAACCGCCGCGACCGTACGCGGACGGGGGCTGCCGTCACGCTCGTAGCGGCCGCCCATCGAGGGCCAGCTCCGGCCGAAGCGCAGCGCCAGCAGCCCGGCGGCCAGGATCAGGACCGCTCCGGCGGCGGTGACGTACGGCCACGTGGTCTGGGTCAGCCCGGCCACGTGCGCCGCGGTGTCCGCGGTCGTACGGGCGGCCTGCGCGTCCAGGACCCGGCGCCCGTCCGGGCCGAGGACGGCGGACAGCGCCGCGCCCAGGCCGCTGAGGGCCAGCAGCCCCGACACCAGCAGCCTGCCGTTGCCGCGTACGGCGAAGACGGCGACCAGCGCGGCGAGGCCCACGATGGCCAGGGCCGCGGGGAAGCCGGAGACGTCCCGGCCGTCGGCGGTCAGCAGGAGGGGGTCGCCGCCGATGGCGGTGGTGCCCCGGGCCCAGACGCGGCCGGAGGCGAGCAGGACGACGGTCGCGCCGAGCGCGCCGAGCAGCAGCGCGACGGCCACGCTGCGGCGGCCGCCGCGGCTGTCGGGAGCCTCGTCGGGCTCGGCGGCGGCATCGGTTCGGGGCGGGGGTACGGCACTCACGCACCCCACTATCCCCTACGCCTTCAGGAGCCGTGGAGGCGGTTCGCCGCTCCGACCGCGCGCAGCACCGCGGCGGCCTTGTTGCGGCACTCGTTGTCCTCCAGCTCGGGCACCGAGTCGGCGACGACCCCGGCGCCGGCCTGTACGTACGCCGTGCCGTCGCGCAGCAGCGCGGTACGGATGGCGATGGCCGTGTCGGAGTCCCCGGCGAAGTCCAGGTAGCCCACGCAGCCGCCGTAGAGGCCGCGGCGGGAGGGCTCCAGCTCCTCGATGATCTGCATGGCGCGCGGCTTCGGGGCGCCCGAGAGGGTGCCGGCCGGGAAGCAGGCGGTGAGCACGTCGAAGGCGGTCTTGCCCTCGGCGACGCGCCCGGTGACCGTGGAGACGATGTGCATGACGTGCGAGTACCGCTCGACGGACATGAAGTCGACGACCTCGACGGAGCCCGGCTCGCAGACCCGGCCGAGGTCGTTGCGGCCCAGGTCGACGAGCATCAGGTGCTCGGCGCGCTCCTTGGGGTCGGCCATCAGCTCCTCGGCGAGCTCGTGGTCCTCCTGCGGGGTGGCGCCGCGGTGGCGGGTGCCCGCGATGGGGTGGACCATGGCCCGCCCGTCCTCGACCTTGACCAGCGCCTCGGGGCTGGAGCCGACCACGTCGAAGCCGTTCTCGAAGCGGAAGAGGTACATGTACGGGGACGGGTTGGTGGCCCGCAGCACCCGGTACACGTCCAGCGCGGAGGCCTTGCAGGGCGTCTCGAACCGCTGCGAGGGCACCACCTGGAAGGCCTCGCCGGCCCGGATCCGCTCCTTGATGTCCTCGACGGCCGCCTGGTAGTCCTCGCCGCCCCACAGGGCGCTGAACTCGGGCAGCTCGGAGGCGGGCAGCGGGGCCGGCGTGTAGGGGGCGGGCCGCGCGAGGTCGGCCTCCATGGCGTCGAGGCGGGCGACGGCGTCCGCGTAGGCCTCGTCCACGCCCGTGTCGAGGTCGTTGTGGTTGATGGCGTTGGCGATGAGCAGGACCGTGCCGTCCCAGTGGTCCAGGACCGCCAGGTCCGAGGTGAGCAGCATGGTCAGCTCGGGCAGTTCGAGGTCGTCGGCGGTGTGCTCGCCGATGCGCTCCAGGCGGCGCACGATGTCGTAGCCGAGGTAGCCGACCATGCCGCCGGTGAAGGGCGGCATGCCGCCCGCCAGGTCGCGGGGAGTGTGCAGGGCCTCGATGGTGACGCGCAGGGCGTCGAGGGGGTCGCCGCCGGTGGGTACGCCGACGGGCGGCGTGCCGATCCAGTGCGCCTCGCCGTCGCGGACGGTCAGCGTCGCGTCGCTGCGCACGCCGACGAAGGAGTACCGGGACCAGGACCGGCCGTTCTCGGCGGACTCCAGCAGGTAGGTGCCCGGGCGTTCGGCGGCCAGCTTGCGGTAGAGCCCGACGGGGGTGTCCCCGTCGGCCAGCAGCTTGCGGCTCACGGGGATGACGCGGCGGTCGGCCGCGAGCTTGCGGAACGTCTCAAGATCCATGGCTCGGGACCCTACCTAGTCTGCGGCGCGGAGAAGGACATCGTCGTCGAAGCAGGTACGGGCGCCGGTGTGGCAGGCGGCGCCGACCTGGTCGACCTTGACGAGCACGGTGTCGGCGTCGCAGTCGAGGGCGACGGACTTGACGTGCTGGAAGTGGCCGGAGGTGTCCCCCTTCACCCAGTACTCCTGCCGGCTGCGGGACCAGTACGTGCAGCGGCCGGTGGTCAGGGTGCGGTGCAGGGCCTCGTCGTCCATCCAGCCGAGCATGAGCACCTCGCCGGTGTCGTACTGCTGGGCGATGGCCGGTACCAGGCCGTCGGCGGAGCGCTTGAGGCGCGCGGCGATGGCGGGATCGAGGCTGCCGGGGCGGGGGGACGTACTCATGCAGCCATTGTGCCGGGCGCGGACGAGCCCGATGATCCTTGTCCGCCTGATGAGCAGGCTTCCGGCGCGTAGGCTGGCCGCATGTCTACCCATGCGAAGCGTGAACGCCTGCTGCTGGCCGACCTGTTGGAGGCGGCCGGCCCGGAGGCCCCCACCCTGTGCGACGGCTGGACCTGTCGGGAACTGGCCGCGCACGTGGTGGTGCGGGAGCGTCGGCCGGACGCGGCGGGCGGGATACTGCTCAACGTCCTGAAGGCCCGCCTGGACAAGGCGATGGCCGAGTACACGGCCAAGCCGTACGAGGAACTGATCCAGCTGATCCGGACGGGTCCGCCGAGGATGTCGGTGTACGCGCTGAAGCAGATCGACGAGGCCGCGAACGCGGTCGAGTTCTACGTCCATGCGGAGGACGTCCGCCGGGCCCAGCCGGACTGGTCCCCGCGGGAACTGGACCCGGTGTTCTCGGACTCTCTGTGGTCCCGCCTGGAGAGGCTGGCCCGGCTGACCGGCCGCCGCTCGCCGGTGGGCCTGGTGCTGCGGCGCCCGAACGGGCAGACGGCGGTGGCGCACAAGGGCGCGCCGGTGGTGACGGTGACGGGCGAGCCGGGCGAGTTGACGCTGTTCTGCTTCGGCCGCCAGGACGCTGCCGCGGTGACCCTGGACGGGGACAAGGAGGCCGTCGCCAAGCTGACGACGGCCGAGCTGGGCATCTAGCCGCGCCCGTTCTCCGGGTGCGGGCCGGTGGCCGCGCCTCAAT
>NZ_JBVIFS010000072.1:0-10279 GCF_055571215.1 Streptomyces sp. NPDC030995 | reverse complement strand
TCAGCGCCGATGGTACTGCAGGGGGGACCCTGTGGGAGAGTAGGACGCCGCCGAACAATCATTGTGGGAAAGCCCCGCACCAGCCCTTATGGGTTTGGTGCGGGGCTTTTCTGCGTTCCGGACACGTGTGCGGTCTCCTGTAGGGTCAGGGGGCATCGAACGACCGATTTCTACAGTCACAGTGGAGGCCCCCGGGTGGAGGTCCAGGAGACTCGGGTTCAGACTGACCGAATTTTCACCATTCCGAACATCCTGAGCATGGCTCGCCTGGCCGGCGTGCCCCTGTTCCTGTGGCTGATCCTCGCGGAGCACGACGGGTGGGCTCTGGCCGTCCTGATGCTCAGCGGGATCAGCGACTACCTCGACGGGAAGCTGGCCCGGCGCTGGAATCAGATCAGCAACCTCGGCAGGCTGCTGGATCCGGCCGCGGACCGTTTGTACATTCTCTCGACGCTCTTCGGCCTGACCTATCGAGAGATCCTGCCGCTGTGGCTCACGGGAGCGTTGCTCGCGCGCGAGCTGATGTTGCTGGTCATGGTGTGGATCCTGCGCCGTCACGGCTATCCGCCGCCGCAGGTCAACTTCCTCGGCAAGGCCGCGACCTTCAACCTGATGTACGCGTTTCCCTTGCTGCTGCTCAGTGACGGCACCGGATGGTTGGCCTGGACGGGGTCAGTTTTCGGATGGGCGTTCGCGGGATGGGGTACAACGCTCTACTGGTGGGCAGGAATCCTTTACGTGGTTCAAGTCCGCCGTTTGGTGAAGGCTGACGCCACGGCCGATTGAGCTCGCCCCGGCGCCGGAGACGCGGAGGAGTTGCGGAGTCACCGACCGAGACGGGTGACGTCGGTACGACCGTCATCTATCAAGGAGGACTCTTCCGACATGAAGGCCGTCGTGATGGCCGGTGGCGAAGGCACGCGTCTTCGCCCCATGACCTCGAGCATGCCCAAGCCGCTCCTGCCGGTGGCGAACCGGCCGATCATGGAGCACGTGCTGAGGCTGCTCAAGCGGCACGGGCTCAGCGAGACCGTGGTCACCGTGCAGTTCCTGGCGTCGCTCGTCAAGAACTACTTCGGGGATGGCGAGGAGCTCGGAATGGAGCTCACCTATGCCAACGAGGAGAAGCCACTCGGCACCGCCGGCAGTGTGAAGAATGCCGAGGAAGCCTTGAAGGATGATGCGTTCGTCGTCATTTCGGGCGATGCGCTCACCGACTTCGACCTCACCGATCTGATCCGTTTCCACAAGGAGAAGGGCGCCCTCGTCACGGTGTGCCTGACCCGGGTGCCGAACCCGCTGGAATTCGGCATCACGATCGTGGACGAGGAAGGCAAGGTCGAGCGCTTCCTGGAGAAGCCGACCTGGGGGCAGGTGTTCTCGGACACCGTCAACACCGGTATCTACGTCATGGAGCCGGAGATCTTCAACTACGTGGATCCCGATGTCTCCGTCGACTGGTCCGGCGATGTCTTCCCGCAGCTGATGAAGGAAGGCCGGCCCATCTACGGCTACGTGGCCGAGGGCTACTGGGAGGACGTGGGCACGCACGAGAGCTACGTCAAGGCCCAGGCCGACGTGCTCGAGGGCAAGGTCCAGATCGAGATGGACGGCTTCGAGATCTCGCCCGGGGTGTGGGTCGCCGAAGGGGCCGAGGTGAGCCCGGACGCGGTGCTGCGCGGGCCGCTGTACATCGGGGACTACGCCAAGATCGAAGCCGGCGTCGAGATCCGCGAGCACACCGTCATCGGGTCGAACGTCGTCGTCAAGAGCGGAGCCTTCCTGCACAAGGCCGTCGTCCACGACAACGTGTACATCGGGCCCCACAGCAATCTCCGCGGCTGTGTCATCGGCAAGAACACCGACATCATGCGCGCCGCCCGGATCGAGGACGGGGCCGTCATCGGTGACGAGTGCCTCGTGGGTGAGGAATCGATCGTTCAGGGGAACGTGCGGGTCTATCCCTTCAAGACGATCGAGGCCGGCGCCTTCGTCAACACCTCGGTCATCTGGGAGTCCCGCGGGCAGGCACATCTGTTCGGTGCGCGCGGAGTCTCCGGGATCCTGAACGTGGAGATCACCCCCGAGCTGGTGGTCCGGCTCGCCGGTGCCTATGCGACGACCCTGAAGAAGGGGGCGATCGTCACCACGGCGCGTGACCACTCCCGAGGCGCCCGAGCGCTCAAGCGGGCGGTGATCTCGGCGCTCCAGGCCAGCGCCATCAACGTACGGGACCTGGAGAACGTGCCGCTGCCGGTGGCGCGGCAGCAGACCGCGCGGGGCAGCGCGGGCGGGATCGTACTGCGGACCTCGCCGGGTGTGCCGGACTCGGTGGACATCATGTTCCTGGACGAGCGGGGAGCGGACCTCTCGCTCCAGCAGCAGCGCAAGCTGGACCGGGTGTACGCGCGCCAGGAGTACCGGCGTGCCTTCCCCGGGGAGATCGGTGACCTGCAGTTCCCGGGCAGTGTCTTCGACGCCTACACCGGCTCGATGCTGCGGCGGGTGGACATCACCGGGATCAGCGACGCCGGGCTCAAGGTGGTCGTGGACGCCTCCAACGGCAGTGCCGGGCTGGTCATGCCGAGCCTGCTGGGGCGGCTCGGGGTGGACGCCCTGACGATCAACCCCGGGCTCGACGAATCCAGGCCGACCGAGACCGCGGAGTCCCGGCGGGCCGGGCTGGTGCGGCTGGGCGAGATCGTGGCCTCGGCCCGGGCGGCCTTCGGCGTGCGGTTCGACCCGGTGGGCGAGCGGATCTCCCTGGTGGACGAGCGCGGGCGGATCATCGAGGACGACCGGGCCCTGTTGGTCCTGCTCGACCTGGTGGCCGCGGAGAGGCGCAGTGGCAAGGTCGCGCTGCCGGTGACCACGACGCGGGTCGCCGAGCAGGTGGCGGCGTACCACGGCACGCAGGTGGAGTGGACGACCACCTCGCCCGACGACCTGACGCGGGTGGGGCGTGCGGAGAACACGATCTTCGGCGGGGACGGCCGCGGCGGTTTCATCGTTCCGGAGTTCAGCAGCGTCTTCGACGGGTCGGCGGCCTTCGTGCAGCTGCTCGGGCTGGTGGCACGGACGCAGCTCACGCTGAGCCAGATCGATGCCCGGATTCCGCGGGCACATGTGCTCAAGCGGGACGTTCCGACGCCGTGGGCGGTGAAGGGGCTCGTCATGCGGCGGGTCGTGGAGGCGGCCGGTGACCGCCAGGTGGACACCACCGACGGGGTGCGGGTGGTCGAGGCCGACGGGCGGTGGGCGCTGGTCCTGCCGGACCCGGCGGAAGCGGTCACCCATCTGTGGGCCGAAGGTCCCGACGACGCCTCGGCGCAGGCCCTGCTCGACGAATGGGCGGGCGTGGTGGACAGCGCCGGGCACTGAGTGCCGGGCGGGCGCCGACGCAGGACCGAAGTCCGGTGGGCCGGGTGCGGAGAGTGCCCCGTCCGGCCCGCCGGACGGGCGCATTCGGTGTGCAGGGCGCCGACATGCGACGATGTGCGGCATGTCGCAGCCGCCCCACAACCGGAGTTCGGCCTCCCCTGTGCCGCCCGCGCGCCCGGACGCTTCCATGTCGCTGCTGACGCACGTGATGGACCACAGTCTCGACGAGGGCTATGCGGAGGCGTCGGCCCGGCGTGAGGCGGAGGGTACGGCGGGTCTGCCCCGCAGCCTCAAGGCGAAGCTCGGGCTGGCCGCCGGGCTCGTGATCGCCGCCATGGTCGTCACGCTCGGCGCCGCCGAGGCGCGGATAGCCGCGCCGGTGCTGGCCAAGGAGCGTCAGGAACTGATCGACCGGGTGGAGCGGGCCGACGAGCGCGCGGACGGCCTGGAGCGGGACATCGACCGGCTGAGCACCGATGTCGCCGCCCGCCAGCGCGCGGCGCTCCGGCAGCCCGGCGGTGGTCAGGGCGAGCTCGTGGCGCTGCTGTCCGGTGCCACGGAGGTCCGCGGGCCCGGGATCAAGCTGGTGGTGGACGACGCGAAGGGTGCTTCCTCCAGCGGTGGCGGACCGCGCGAGAGCTCCGGCTTCTCGGACACCGGCCGGCTGCGCGACCGTGACATGCAGAAGATCGTCAACGGGCTGTGGCAGTCCGGGGCGGAGGCCATCTCCATCAACGGGCAGCGGCTCACGTCGCTGTCGGCGATCAGGGCCGCGGGTGACGCGATACTGGTCGACAACAGGCCGCTGGTGCCGCCGTACGAAGTGCTGGCGGTGGGGGACAAGAAGCGGCTCGGCACGGCCTTCCAGGACTCGGCGGACGGCCAGTACCTGCACGTGCTCCAGGAGAGCTACGGGATCCGCTACACCCTGTCCGCCGCGGACGAGGTGCGGCTGCCGGCCGCGCCGAGTCTGACCGTACGTACAGCTACAGCAGTAGAGCAGCAGAAGGGTGCATCGTGATCGCGGTACTGGGCCTCTTGGCCGGAGTGGTGGTCGGACTTCTGGTCCGGCCCGAAGTACCGGCCGTGGTGGAGCCTTATCTGCCGATCGCCGTGGTGGCGGCGCTGGACGCGGTGTTCGGGGGCTTGCGCGCGATGCTGGACGGCATCTTCGTGGACAAGGTCTTCGTGGTGTCGTTCCTGTCGAACGTGGTCGTGGCCGCGCTGATCGTCTTCCTCGGCGACAAGCTCGGCGTCGGCTCGCAGCTGTCCACGGGTGTGGTCGTGGTCCTCGGCATCCGAATCTTCTCCAACGCCGCGGCCATCCGCCGGCACGTGTTCCGGGCGTGAGGCCGATGAGTACGAACGACAGTCCCGAGGAGCCGGCGGGCGCCGGGCAGCCTCCGCTGGACGTGCCGGGGCATCCCAAGCCGGAGCCGCCCGAGCAGCCCGCGCAGACCGGCCGGCAGCGGCTCGCGGCCGGGCTCTGGCCGCCGCGGGTGAGCCGTGCCCAACTGATCGTCGCACTGCTGCTGTTCGTGCTGGGGCTGGGTCTGGCCATCCAGGTGCGGTCGAACAGCGACTCCAGCGCGCTGCGCGGGGCCCGTCAGGAGGACCTCGTACGGATCCTCGACGAGCTCGACGGGCGGACCAAGCGCCTGGAGGACGAGAAGCAGAAGCTGGAGGAGCAGCGCAGGGAGCTGGAGAGCAGCTCCAACCAGGCCGAGGAGGCCCGCAAGCAGACCGTGGAGAAGGAGCGTCAACTCGGCATCCTGGCCGGTACGGTGGCAGCGCAGGGGCCGGGCATCACGCTGAAGATCACCGATCCCACGGGTCAGGTGCGGGCCGACCAGCTGCTGGACACGCTTCAGGAGCTGCGGGCGGCCGGGGCGGAGGCGATCCAGATCAACGGTGTGCGCATCGTGGCAGGCTCGTACTTCTCGGACGAGAACGGCGGGGTCGGGATCGACGGTAAGAAGATCACACAGCCCTATGAGTTCCGGGTGATCGGCAAGGCGCAGGATCTGGAGCCCGCGCTCAACATTCCCGGCGGTGTCGTCCAGACGCTGGAGAAGGAGCAGGCGACCGTCGCCGTCACACGGTCGGCGAAGATCGTTGTGGATGCCTTGCGGGCTGCGAAGCAGCCTGACTACGCTCGGTCGTCATCGTGATGATGCGGAGTGGAGAGTGGACCGGCTCACGCGGGCGGATGCCTGCGGGGGGTCGGCGCACCGAAGTCGCGGTGCGTGGTGGAAACTGTCTGGTGGTTACGGACGTTGTGAGAATGTCCGGGTCGGCAGGTGTCTGCATTCGGAGTTCGTCCTGCCCCACGGGCGGGTCTGTTTCGGTCAAGGGGAATCGCCCGTGAAGTTGTTTGAGAAGTTGTTCGGCAAGAAGAACCGCGAGGAAAGCGGCGCGGCGAGGCACCGTGCGGGGCGCGGCGACGTGGAAGGGCAGGGCGACCGGCCGCTCTTCCGCGACGAGGTTGCCGGTGCGGGTGATGTTTCCGGCGCGCCCGGCGCGTCGGCTGTTGACCCTGCTGGTAGCGGACGCATAGGTTTCGGTGAACCATCAACCTCAAGTACGGGTGGAGGGTTTGCCCCCGACCCGTATGCCACCAATGCCTCCGCGGGGCAGCCGCGGCGCGAGGAGCCGTCCATGTCGGCCGAGCAGGTTTGCAGCAGGTGCGGACACCGCAGCGATGCGGCCAGTCGCTTCTGCTCCAACTGCGGCGCGCCGCTGCGGGCGGGCCTGACGCCGGAGCGTGCCTCGGAGACCACGTCCACCATCTCGATCTCGGGCCTGGAGGCCTACGAGGCCGAGGTGTCGGGACAATCGCACGTGTCGTCCTCGCTGTCCCCCGAGGCCCAGGCCGCGGTGGAAGCGCTGCCCCCCGGTTCCGCGCTGCTCATCGTGCGCCGCGGCCCCAACTCCGGTAGTCGCTTCCTCCTGGACGGTGAGCTGACCACGGCAGGCCGGCACCCGCAGAGCGACATCTTCCTGGACGACGTCACCGTCTCCCGGCTCCATGTCGAGTTCCGCCGGAGCCAGGACGGCGGCTTCACCGTCGCCGACGTCGGCAGCCTCAACGGCACGTACGTGAACCGTGAGCCGATCGATTCCGTCGCCCTGCACAACGGCGACGAGGTGCAGATCGGCAAGTACCGGCTGGTCTTCTACGCGAGCCTGCGGGGCGTCTGACCTCCCCCAGACTCCGTCCGGGGGTGCCCCCATCAAGGGAAGGTCCCATGCTGCGTACCCCGACCGGCGGTGCCCCGAAGGACGGCACCGCCGGCAGTACCGGCTCGGCCGGGCGGCTGGTGAGCATCGGCACGGTGCTCACCACGCTGCGTGACGAGTTCCCCGAAGTCACCATCTCGAAGATCCGTTTCCTGGAGGCGGAGGGGCTCGTCGAGCCCAGGCGCACACCTTCGGGATACCGCAAGTTCAGTACCGACGACGTCGAGCGCCTCGCCCGCATCCTGCGCCTGCAGCGCGACCACTACCTGCCGCTGAAGGTCATCCGCGAGCAGCTCGACGCGCTCGCCCGCGGTGAGCAGATCCGGATCCCGGCGCCCTCGGCGCACGGGGATTCCGTCGATCCCGCAGGCCCCGCGGCCGTCTACGGCGAGGTGGGCCGGGAGCGGCCCACCGTGGCCCGGGTGGGCCGCGCCGAGCTGATGGCGGCCGCCGAGGTGGACGAGGTCCAGCTCGTCGAGTGGGAGTCGTACGGGCTGCTCGCCGAGGGGCCGGGCGGCGGGTTCGACGCCGAGGCGGTCACGGTGGCCCGCCTCGTGGCCGACCTGGGGCGCTTCGGACTGGAGCCGCGGCACCTGCGCGCGATGAAGGCCGCCGCGGACCGGGAGGCGGGCCTGGTGGAGCAGGTCGTGGCACCGCTGCGCCGCCACCGCAATCCGCAGACCAGGGCGCATGCGGAGGCCACCCTGAAGGAGCTCGCGGGGCTCTCCGTACGGCTGCACGAGGCGCTGGTACAGACCGCTCTCGGGGTCCGGCTGCGGTGAGGTAGGAGGCCCCGACTACCCAAACCTGCCGGGCAGGTCCTAGGGTTGCTGTGTGAACGAGCTCGACGTTGTGGGTGTCCGGGTGGAAATGCCCTCCAACCAACCGATCGTGCTCCTGCGTGAAGTGGGAGGCGACCGGTACCTCCCCATCTGGATCGGTCCAGGGGAGGCGACCGCCATTGCCTTCGCACAGCAGGGGATGGCCCCTGCCCGACCGCTGACGCACGACCTGTTCAAGGACGTGCTGGAGGCGATCGGCGAGGAGCTCACCGAGGTCCGGATCACGGATCTGCGGGAGGGCGTCTTCTACGCGGAGCTCGTCTTCGCCAGCGGGGTCGAGGTGAGCGCGCGGCCATCCGATGCCATAGCGCTCGCCCTGCGGACGGGGACGCCGATCTACGGCAGTGACGGCGTGCTGGACGACGCCGGAATCGCCATTCCGGACGAGCAGGAGGACGAGGTGGAGAAGTTCCGCGAGTTCCTCGACCAGATCTCGCCCGAGGACTTCGGTACCGGCCCGCAGTGAGGCGTGGGCCGTGTCGGCCGCGTCATCCACGGCGAACTTTCGGCCCATTCGACTAGCCTTTCCCCGCAAACGGATACGGGAAACCACTCTCAGGGTGATTATCACTCGGCGTGCCGAGTGTGGCGATCGTTGACGCACCCCTGGTGACTGCCTACCTTCAAGGTGGGCAGGTCAAGGACGGAGGGTCGGCGTGAGGATCACGGGCGACGGTACGACCGGGGGCACCCCCGTACGGAGTGACGCTGGACCGTACCCGCTGCACGGCGGTGCGGTCGGTTCCGCGCGCCGTCAGCCGGAGTCGACGCCGGTGGGACCGGTGGACGGTGACCCGGCGCCCGAGCAGATCGGATACCGCGGGCCGACGGCGTGTGCCGCGGCCGGCATCACGTACCGGCAGCTCGACTACTGGGCGCGGACCGGGCTGGTGGAGCCCAGTGTGCGGCCCGCGTACGGTTCGGGCACGCAGCGGCTCTACAGCTTCCGCGACGTGGTGGTCCTCAAGATCGTCAAGCGTTTCCTGGACACCGGGGTGGCGCTGCAGAACATCCGTACGGCCGTCCAGCACCTGCGTGACCGCGGGATCTCGGACCTCGAGCGGATGACGCTGATGAGCGACGGTGCCACCGTGTACGAGTGCACCTCGCCGGACCAGGTCGTGAGCCTGCTCCAGGGCGGGCAGGGCGTCTTCGGGATCGCCGTGGGCGTGGTCTGGCGCGACGCCGAGAGCGCGCTGTCCCAGCTGCACGGGGAGCGCGTGGACACCGGCGAGACCCTGGTCGGGCACAACCCGACGGACGAGCTGGCGGCCCGCCGCAACCGCGCCGTCTGAACCTGGGGAATGTCAGTCCCGTAGGGCAGCATCGGTGCTGTGAGAGCCGCGCCGACCATCCTGCATCTGGACATGGACGCCTTCTACGCCTCCGTGGAGCAGGCGTCGAAGCCGAGCCTGCGGGGGAAGGCCGTCATCGTCGGCGGCCTCGGGCCGCGCGGGGTCGTCGCCACCGCTTCGTACGAGGCCAGGCGGTTCGGGGTGCACTCGGCGATGCCGATGGCGCAGGCCAGGCGGCTCTGTCCGAACGGTGCGTGCCTGATCCCGCGGTTCAGCCTCTACCGGCAGGTCAGCGACGTGGTGATGGCCATGCTGCGGGAGCTGTCCCCGCTCGTGGAGCCGCTCAGCCTGGACGAGGCCTTCGTGGACCTGGAGGCCGGTGGAGTCGCCTTCGACTCGTCGACCGCGCGGGCGGTGGGGGAGCGGCTGCGGGCGGACATCAGGGCCGCCACGGGGCTCAGCGGGTCGGTGGGGCTGGCCGGGTCGAAGATGCTGGCCAAGGTGGCGTCCGAGGAGGCCAAGCCGGCCGGGCTGCTGCTGATCGAGCCGGGGACCGAGCGCGAGCTGCTCGCGCCGATGTCGGTACGGACCCTGCCCGGGGTGGGGCCGGCCACGGGGGAGCACCTGCGCCGCGCCGGGATCACCACGGTGGGGGAGCTGGTGGAGGCCGGGGAGGACGAGCTGGTCCGGATGGTCGGGCGCGCGCACGGGGTGGGGCTCTACCGGATGGCGCTGGGGCTGGACGACCGGCCGGTGGTCGCGGAGCGGGACGCGAAGTCGGTGTCGGTCGAGGACACCTTCGACGTGGACCTGCACGACCGGGTCCGGATCCGGGGCGAGGTGCGGAGGCTCGCCGACCGGTGCGTACAGCGGCTGCGGGGGTCGGGGCACTCGGGGCGCACGATCGTGCTGAAGGTGCGGCGGTACGACTTCTCCACGCTCACGCGGTCCGAGACGCTGCGGGGGCCCACGGACGACCCCGGGGTGGTGCGGGAGGCGGCGTCGCGGCTGCTGGAGGGCGTGGACACCACGGGCGGCGTGCGACTGCTGGGGGTGGGGGTGACCGGGCTGGCGGACTACACCCAGGAGGACCTCTTCGCGCAGTCGCTCGCCGCTGAGCCGGACGGGGAGGCCGGGGCGGCCGGGGGTAGCGGGTCGGAGGCGGCTGACGAGGCTGCCGAGCCGCAGGAGGGGACGGAGCTGCCCGGGGAGCCGGCGCCGGATCCGGCTCCCGAGCGTCGGTGGACGCCCGGGACCGACGTACGGCACGCCGTGTACGGGCCCGGGTGGGTGCAGGGCAGCGGGGTCGGGCGGGTGACCGTACGGTTCGAGCAGCCGGGATCGGAGCCCGGTCGGGTGCGGACCTTCCGGGTCGACGACCCCGAGCTGGAGCCGTCCGATCCGCTGCCGCTGGTGGGGGACGGGGCCTAGGCCGTCTCTTTCGGATCTTGCCGGTTAAGCCCGCGTTGTCTGGTGCCGTGCATCGCAAGGCGGAGGGGCGCCCGAGTACTGGACGTACTC
>NZ_JBVIFS010000071.1:0-10630 GCF_055571215.1 Streptomyces sp. NPDC030995 | reverse complement strand
GAGTCGAGCAACCTCTGGGTTCTCGAGCATGCCGACACGGTCATTGCCACCGCGCGCACCACGCCTCCCGGTGAGGAGATGCTCCTGGCCGAGGCTGCGGCACGCGACGAGGCGGCGGCACGCGACCTCCTGAGCGGCGTTGCCGCCCTGGCACCCGGCGACCCGATACGGATCGTCCATCGGGCAGGCACCGTGACAGGCAACGCGTGGCAGGAGTTCATCGACCACGAACCGCACCGGAACGCAGAGCAGTACTACATCCGCATCCCGGATGTCGCAGCGCTGCTCGACAGGCTGCGTCCGCTGTTCTGGCAGCGCCTCACCACGGCCGGGATCGACCGCACCGGCCGGGACATCGTCATCTCCACCTTCGGCGCCCACTACCGGATTCCCGTTCTCGCCAACGGGCTCGGTGAGGTCGTCACCGGCGGCCCGATACAGTCGCCCGGAGCTGTGGAAGGCGCCGGGGTAGCGCCCGACCATCTGGCCGCCCTGCTGTTCGGCCCGCACGGAATCGAAGGGCTGACCCGGATCCGCCCCGACGTCTACGCCGCGGACGAGGAGCTGTTCCAGGTGCTCTTCCCTCCACTCACCGCGGACGTACTCAGCTACTACCTGCCGTACTAGGCGGCGGTGCCGAAGGCGGACGCGATGCCGTCCTCCTGGACCGACTCCACGATCGCGGTCGCCCGCAGGGCCTCGACCTGCTCGGGGGAGAGGCGGGCCGCGAAGCCGTTCAGCGCGGTGCGGTAGACGTGGATCGGGGTGATCCCGTAGGCCTGCGCGACGACGGCCGGGTCGAGGTCCGGGTGCACGGTCACGATGTACGTCGGCCACTCGGCCGGGACCGCCGTCGCGCGGGCGAAGGCGGGCTCGAAGGCGGAGGCGTGGGCGCGCAGGCGGCCAGTACGGCGACGGCCACGGGCAGGTCTCGGCTCAGACGGTTGCGCATGGGGCGAGGCCATCACGCGCGTCGGGGCCGGTCAACGACGCCCGCAGGTGTGGCGGGGGCACGGGGGAGCGCACCGGCCGTGCGCCCGCCGATCCGGGGCGACCCGTACGGGTGATCTCGCCGCGGCGGCCACGGACCGTGCGGGCCGGGACGGCGCCGGGCGCGGCCTTGACGGCAGAGGGGGATAACCCTTTCTGCAGCTTGTGCGACAGCCGGCCGTGCCGAACGGCTCCCTGGGCGGGGACAGGTCGGAGGCGGTGAACAACGCCGCGACCGCCCTGTCCGACGCGCTGTGCTGCCGGTCATCGCGGCGGGCAACGATGCGAAGGATGCCTGCAACGTCTCGCCCGCGTCCGCCGCCCGGGTGCTGACCGTCGCCGCATCCAACCAGTGGGACGAGGAGACCTCCTTCTCCAACTACGGCATGTGCGTCTCCCTCTACGCACCGGGCCAGGCCATCGTCTCCGCCAGGCTCGGCGGCGGCAGCGTGGCCCAGGACGGTACGTCGATGGCCGCCCCGCACGTCACCGGTGTCGCCGTCCTCTACAAGAAGGCGCAACCGAACGCGGACCCGGCGGAGATCAACGAGTTCCTGGACAGCGAGTCCACCAAGGACGTGCTGAACAGCGTCAGCAAGGGCAGCCCGAACCAGCTGCTGTTCACCGGCGGAATCTGACGGTCAGAGGGTCCCGACGAAGGTGGCCCAGGCCCGCGCGTGGAACACCACGTTCGGGCCTTCGGGCTGCTTGGAGTCCCGTACGGGGACGAGGTCGGGGAGGCCGTCGGCGACTTCGAGGCAGCTGCCGCCGCTGGCATCGCTGTGGGTGGACTTCCGCCAGGTGGCCATTTCCACGCAGTCGCCGCCGGTGCCGTCGCTGTAGCTGGACTTGTGCCAAGTGGCTGCTGACAGGTCGTACTCAGGCGTGCTCGTCATGCGCGTAATCCTCCGCCACGGACTCGATCATGGCCAGCGATTGGGTGGGTGACAGCG
The DNA here is from genome assembly GCF_055571215.1 of Streptomyces sp. NPDC030995. Taxonomy (NCBI): domain Bacteria; kingdom Bacillati; phylum Actinomycetota; class Actinomycetes; order Kitasatosporales; family Streptomycetaceae; genus Streptomyces; species Streptomyces sp. NPDC030995. Next base: position 8,687 of record NZ_JBVIFS010000071.1, on the reverse strand, counting down.
CGCTGGCCGTGAGGAGATCGTAGGTCAGCGAGTGGCGGGCAACGGTGGCCGGATCGTCCAGCAGCACGCCGATTGCGTTCCCTTGGACATAGGCGAGTGGAGGAGCATCCTCGAAGGTCATCAGCTTCAGCGTGCCTCCCATGGAGGAGTGTGCTCCTGCGCTGAACGGCAGCACCTGCACGAAGATCCGTCGTGTGCGGATCAGGGCCGCGATGTGACGTAGGGCCTCCGCCATCACCGCCCTACTGCCGACGATCCTCCGGAGAACGGCTTCGTCCAGCACGCACCAGAACAACGGTGTTGTTGGATCACCCAGCAGGCTGGCGCGGTCCAGTCGGTTCGTGACCAGTTGGGCGATGACTTCTTCTGGAGCCGTCGGTTGGTACGCGAGGAAGACCTCCCGAGCGTACGCCTCCGTCTGGAGCATCCCTGGCAGCGCGAGGGGTGCGTACTCGCGGATCGTCTTGGCTTCCGCTTCTGCCTCGGCCGCCTCAGCAAAGTGGTTCGGGTACTTCGACTTGGCCAAGGCCCCGCAGTTGCGGGCGAAGAAGCCACCCGTGTCGAGGATGTCGTCTATCTGCCGGGCGTATTCGAGGTGCATGCGGCGGGTGCCCGCCTCCAGCTGGCCGATGAACGAGCCGCTCACGAAGAGCGGTTCGCCCAACTCGGCCTGTGACATGCCCTTGCGCTCACGCGCCACGCGCAGTTCGGCGCCGAGGAGGGCGCGGGGTGAGGAGGATGGATCAAGGCTCTTTCCTGCCATGGAAACTCCTTGGAACACGTGCGGTTGTTTCGGGTTCCGCATTGAAAGGCTAGCGAGCGGGTCGCCACTCTGAGTGTCGAAGTCGAATACTCAGAGTGGAAAGGTGACATGTCATGGTGCTCACGCCGATGGAGCGCATGCAGGCGGCCGAGGAGGCCGTCCAGCAGCTGAGGGAGTCCCTCGCCGGGGTCGGGGTCCTGTTCCCCTCGCTGGACGTGGAGCGGGTCTCGGCGGCGGGCTCGTACGGGCTGCCCCTGGTCGACCTCGGCCGCTGCAACCTGGACACCGCGCTCCGCCTCGCCGCCGTTCTGCACGAGCGGGCGGCCGGCGCGTGAGCGAGGCGGTGGAGGCGGCGGAGTTCGCCTTCGAACTGGGCTGGAAGCTGCGCGGGTTGGAGACGGCCCTGGTCGGCGGTGCGTGGCGGCGCCAGGGCATGGGGCCGACCGTGCGCGTGCGGCGCGCAGCGGGCGGCGGCGGGCTGTTCACCGCCGTCGGGGACGACGGGGAGCGGCGCGAGACGCGGTCGGCCGAGACGGCGGACGAAGCGACCGCCCTCGTGCACGAGGCCTTCGGCCTGACGGCGTGGCGGCCGCTGCCGCCTCCGCCGCCGGGGTGGCAGCGGTTCACGCTGATCCACTGCCCGGTGCAGGAGTGTCCGGAGTTCGAGGACGCGCGCTACGAGGCGCTCAAGGCCCGGCCCCCACAGGGGTGTTCGGTCGAGGAGGTCGGCGGGTACCTCGCGCTGCGCTGCGAGCGGCCGGGGGCGCGGCTGCTGGACGCGGTCGCCGAGACCTGCCGGGAGATCCGGCAGGAGCACGGGCTGCTCATGAACGACCTGGGCATCGAGAAGCTGTGGGAGTGGTCGGCGGACGGTACGGACGGCTGGGGCGCGGAGATCGTTGGCCAGTTGCTGCTGATGGCGGCCGAGCGGGGGCCGAAGCTCGGCTACAGCGCCGATGACCTGGTGCGGTTCCTGCGGACCGCGGCCGCCGGAAGTGGGGGCCGCCGCCAGCACTAGTCTGCGATCGGGGGGGATCATGGACATACAACCGTCGTTGTTCCAACGGCTCTTCGCGTGGCTCTTCACGACCGCTCGGCTCGGCGTCACCGCGGCCTGCGCCGCAGTGACGCTGTTGTATTCGGCGCTCTTCTGGAAGCTGTGGCTCGTCGACACGCCCGGCACGGTGTGCGGCGGGGCGGACTGCCCCCGCGGCATGGGCCGGCTGGCGATCGTCATCCCGCTGCTCGTGATCGTCACGTGGCTGCTGTGGGCGTGGATCGCGCGCGAGCGCGAGCGGGCCCCGCGCCGGTCCGTCCTGGCCGGGGTGGCGGCCAGGGTGCTGGCCACGGCGCTGGCGCTGGGCGCGCTGTCGCCGGGCTGGGACGCGTACGAGTGGATGCGCGGCCCGCAGATGGACCTCTCCGGCTGGCAGGTGCCGGCTGCGCCCTCGGCGCGCCCGGTCGGCGTGTGGAAGCGGGAAGGGGCCTCCGCGGTGCTCGTACGGGCGCGGGCGGACGGCCTCGTCGCGTACGACGGGGAGGGCCGCAGGGGCTGGCGGTGGGCCGCGGCCGAGGGGACGGCGGTGTGCGCGCTGAGCCGCAGTACGCCGAAGGACGTCGGGCTCGTCGCCTACGAGCGGGACGGGCAGGGGTGCGGGTCGCGGGTCGGGGCCGTGGACCTGGTCGAGGGGCGGAGGCTGTGGCACAAGGACTTCACGCCGTCTTCGGTGGCTGCTGTGGGCGGTACCGCCGTGGTGGCGGAGGCGGGCGCCGTGGTGGGCCTGGACCTGCGCGAGGGCGGCGAGCGTTGGCGGATCGCGGTACCGGCCGGGTGCCGGGTGCGGGCCGTCGACGGGGCCGGGGACCGGGCGGTGTACGTGGAGCAGTGCGGCAGCGGTCCGGAGGCGACGGCCCGGCTCACGGGCGCCGACGCGCGGACGGGCGCCCGGGCCTGGCAGACCCGGCTCCCGGCGGAGGGCGCGCCGGGCGAGGTCCGGGTGCTGTCCGCCGAGCCGCCGGCCGTACGGGTCGCGGGCGCGGTCCTGCTCTTCGACGGCGAGGGGCGGCAGCGCGGGACCATCCGCACCGAGGGTGTGTCGGGCGACCTGCAAGCCGAGCCGGAGCCGGTCGTGCACGGCGATCTGCTGGTCACGGCCGTGAAGGACGGCAGGAAGACCGGGCTGTCCGCCCACTCCCTCACCCGCGGCACCCTCGAATGGCGCAAGGAATTCGGTCGGGACACCGCCGTGACCGCGATCGCGCTGGGACGGCCCGGTGAGGTCTTGGCGGTGACGAAGGACCGCTGGTGGACCTACCTGACCCGGTGGGACGTGGCCACCGGCAGGCAGCTCCAGGAGTCCACGATCCTGCGCGACCTGCCGCTGGGCCGCCGGTTCTTCTTCTCCCCGGGCCCGCCCGGCTCCTACGTCTTCGTCAACCTCGACGAGAGCGACACCCTGCCGCCGACCTTCGACATCGACCCGGTCATGGGCTGGTGACGACGTCCGTGCGCAGGCGGGCGTGGAGGTGTTCGTCGTGCCAGCCGTCCGCGTGGAGGAGCGCGCCGCGCATGGTGCCCTCCAGGGGGAAGCCGGCCTTGGTGGCGATGGCGCAGGAGGCGGGGTTGGCCACCGAGTGGGTGATGCGCAGGCGGTGCAGGCCGAGTTCGTCGAAGGCCCAGCGGCTGAGGAGGTCCGTGGCCTTCACCGTGACCCCGCTGCCGCGTCCGGCGGGGAGCAGCCAGTAGAGGAACTCGCCGCTGCCGCCCCGGAGGTCGAGGTCGGCCACGCCGATCAGGCCGACGGCCGGGCCGCCGGTGGCGGGGGCGATCGCCCAGATCGCGGCTTCCTCCGCCCGCCAGAGCTCGCGGAACCGCGCGATGCGGTCCTCGGCCTCCGCCAGGGTGCGGTGCCCGGGGCGGTTCCAGTGCCGGATGTCCGGGTCCTGGCCGGCCGCGACGAGCGCGGGGGCGTCGTACGCCTCCCAGGGCCGCAGCAGCATCCCGCCGGGGAGGGCGAACTCCGGCTGGGGCAGGGCGGACATCCGGCCGGGGGGAACGACCGCGGGTATCGGCTCGCAGGCGCGGAACCGGGCCAGGAGGTCGCGTCCTTCGGGACAGTCGGGGCGGAAGAACTGCCGGGCCAGGTCGGGCGGGACGGCCGGGCCGTGGAGGCGGGCCTCGTGGCAGCTGAAGCAGAACTGCGCCTCGAACAGCGGGGGTTCGAGCGCGTCCCGGTACGCGCGGATCGCCCAGCCGGGGTGGTAGCCGCAGCGGTGCGACACGCTGCGCGGCAGGGCGGCGATCAGGGCGAGGGCCGGTTCGGCCTCGGCCTTGGACCACACGGCGACCGGCTTGCCCGGGTGGGGCTCGTAGGGGCGGTCGCGGGGGAAGAGGGTGCTGTGGTCGTGGGGCATCGCGGCGACGCGTATGACCTCGATCAGGGTGGCGGAGGCGACGGCCTCGGTGGGGAGCAGCATCCGCACAGCATCGTGCGTGCCGCTCCCCACCGGCCAATCCTTTACGCCAGGGCCGGTTCCTTCTCGGGCTCGGGCACGGCGTCCGCGGCCGGGTCCGGGTCGGTGTCCAGGTCGGTCAGCATCTGGCTGGTGAAGCCGAAGAAGTAGGTGGCGGCGAAGCCCACCAGGTAGCCGACGGCCAGGCCGCCCGCGTAGATGGCGAGGGTGGCGCCCATGCCCGACTCGCCGTCCAGGAGGGGGAACAGGGCCCAGCCCGAGGGGCCGATGGCCGTGGAGCCGAAGGCCAGGCCCAGCTGGTTGAAGAGGCCGACGAAGGCGCCGCCCGCGGCTCCGCCGATGCAGGCCGTGACGAAGGGGCGGCCCAGGGGGAGGGAGACGCCGTAGATGAGCGGTTCGCCGACGCCCAGGAAACCGGCCGGGAGCGCGGACTTGATGGTGGCGCGGATCGAGCCGTTGCGCGGGAGCCGGTAGTAGACGGCGACGGCCGCGCCGACCTGGCCCGCGCCCGCCATGGCGAGGATCGGGAGGAGGACGGTGTAGCCGGACTGCTCGATGAGCGTGGTGTGGATGGGGATCAGGGCCTGGTGCAGGCCCAGCATGACGAGGGGGAGGAACAGTCCGCCGAGGACCAGGCCCGCGAGGGCGCCGCCGTTGTCGAGCAGCCAGTTGGCGAAGGAGCCGATGGCGGCGGAGGCCTCACCGGCGAGGAACATCAGGCCGAAGATGGTGACGAGGCCCGAGAGCAGGACCGTGAGGGTGGGGGTGACCAGGACGTCCAGGGCCTCGGGGACCCACCTGCGGCACCACTTCTCCACGTACACGGCGAGGAGGGCGGCGGCGAGCGCGCCGAGGACGCCGCCCTGGCCGGGGGAGAGGGACTGGCCGAAGGCGTCGATCTTGGCGACGCCGGGGAAGACGATGATCGCGGCGACCGCTCCGCCCAGGACGGGCGTACCGCCGAACTCCTTGGCCGTGTTGTAGCCGACGAACACCGCGATCAGCGACATGAAGCCGGAGGCCATGGCGGCCAGCGCCGGGACGACGGCGGGCAGCCAGCCCATGTTCGTGAGGAGGCCGTTCAGGCCCGCGATGATGCCGCAGCCGATCAGCGCCGGGATGAGCGGGACGAAGATGTTCGCGATGCGGCGCAGGAACAGTTTGACGGGCGTGGCGTTGCGCGCCTTCTGCGCTTCCTTCAACGCCGCGCCCTGGGCCTTGAGTTCGTCCGCCGTGACGGCCTTCGCGGGAGCGGCGGCGCGGCCTTCCTCGACCAGCGCCTCGAACTCCGGGGTCACGCGGGCGACCGTGCCCGGGCCCAGCACGATCTGGTACGTGTCGTCCTCGACGACGCCCAGGACCGCCGGGAGGGCCCGCAGGGCGTCGTCGTCGACGAGCGAGCGGTCCCGCAGGGTGATGCGTAGGCGGGTCATGCAGTGCGCGATCGAGGTGATGTTGTCCGGGCCGCCGACCAGAGGAAGGATCGCGGCGGCTGTGGCGCGGTTCTTGTCCGTGGACATGGTGGGGTCGCCTTGCCGTAGGGGGAGAGGGGTCAGCGGGTTTGTGGGCGGGTCTGTCAGTTGGTCCGGGCGAGGGCGGCGCGGAGGTGGCCCTGGGAGGCGGCGAGGAGTTCGGCGGCCCGGCGGCCGTCGACCCCGCCGAGGATGACGAGGATCGCGTTCTTGACCTCGCCGTCCGTGGCGGTCAGCGCGGCCTCGATCTCCTCGTCGGGTGCGCCGGTGGCCAGGGCCACGATGCGGCGGGCGCGGGCGCGCAGCTTCTCGTTCGAGGAGCGCATGTCGACCATGAGGTTCCCGTACGTCTTGCCCAGGCGGATCATCGTGATCGTCGAGATGAGGTTGAGGACGAGCTTCTGCGCGGTGCCCGCCTTCAGGCGGGTCGAACCGGTGAGCAGTTCGGGCCCGACGACGACCTCGATGCCGTGCTCGGCGGCGGCCGCGAGCGCGGAGCCGGCGTTGCAGGACAGGCCCACGGTGAGCGCGCCGCGCGTACGGGCGAACTCGACGGCGCCGATCGCGTACGGGGTGCGGCCGGAGGCGGAGATGCCGATGACGGTGTCGTCCGGGCCGATGCCGAGCGCGGTCAGGTCCTCGGCCGCCAACTCGGCGGAGTCCTCGGCGCCTTCGACGGCCTTCACCATCGCGGAGGGGCCGCCCGCGATCAGGCCGACGACCTGGGCCGGATCGGTGTTGAAGGTGGGCGGGCACTCGCTGGCGTCCAGGACGCCCATCCGGCCGGCGGTGCCGGCGCCCGCGTAGACGAGCCGCCCGCCGCGCGCCATCCGTAGCGCGATCGCGTCGATCGCGGCGGCGATCTGCGGCAGCGAGGCGGCGACGGCGGCCGGGACGGTGGCGTCCTCGGCGTTCATGGTGCGGGCGATGTCGAGGGTGGGGAGCCGGTCGATCTCGGCGAGTTCGGGGCGGAAGGCCTCGGTGGTGAGGGTGGCGAGCTGGGCGCGGAGTTCGGCGTACGCGGTCATGGGGGTCCCTGGGGGTCGGGGGGGGGGGGGGGGGGGGGGGGAAGAGGAAGAGATGGCACCCACTCGCTCTTTGCTGGGGGTCGAGGCCCCCGCCCCCCCCCCCCCCCCAAAGAGAGAGAGAGCTGGCGCTAGCGCGTCGTGTGGCGGTGGGCGAGGGCCTCGTAGGAGGCGGCGAGGGCCGGGGCGGCCCGCTCGTACGTCTGCTGCGCCACGCCGACGAACAGGCAGTCGACGACGAGGAGCTGGCTGGTCCGGCTGGACATGGCGGCCGGGCGCAGCTGGGTCTCGCGGGCGGCGGAGGTCGCCAGTACGAGGTCGGCGTGGCGGGTGACCGGGCTGTTGGGGCGGGCGGTGAGGGCGATGGTGGTGGCGCCGCGTGCGAAGGCGGTGCGCAGCGGCTCGATCACGTCGCCCGTGGAACCGGAGTGGGTGATCGCGACGGCCACGTCGCCGGGGCGCAGCTGGACGGCGCCCGTGACGGCCAGGTGGGGGTCGCCGTGGGCGTGGGCGACGAGGCCGATGCGCAGCAGCTTCTGGGCGAGGTCCTGGCCGACGAGGGCGGAGGCGCCGACGCCGTAGATGTCGATGCGGCGGGCGGTGGCGAGGGCGGCGACGGCGGCGGCCAGCTGGGTGAGGTCGAGCCCGGCGGCGGTGTCGGTGAGGGTCTGCGCCTCCTCGTGGGCCAGCTTGGCGACGACGTCGGCGAGGGAGTCGTCGACGGCTATGTCGACGGTGACGGCGGGCGCGGCGCCGGACTCCTGCCGGGCGGCGAGGGCGGCGAGGGCGAGGCGCAGGTCGCGGTAGCCGGGGTAGCCGAGGAGGCGGGCGGCGCGGACGACGGTGGCCTCGCTGGTGCGGGTGCGCTCCGCTAGGGCGGTGACGGTGAGCTGCGCGCAGCCTGCCGGATCGGAGGCGACGGCTTCGGCGACGGCCTGCACGGAGGGGGTCATGGAGGGGGCGAGGGTGCGGATGCGGGCCTGGAGTGTGGAGGGGGATGGCGGGGGTTGGCCGCCGGGGCTCCGCCCCAGACTCCGCGCCTCAAACGCCGGCGAGGCTGGATCGAAACTTTCCTTCGCATTTCTTCTCACGTCTGAAATCTATTTTCAGAGTGGGGGGTGGGCAATCCGCCATTGGGCCCTTGCAAAAAGGACCTTCGTCACCGGGCACGGTCGGGTCCACAATGGGCCCATGGACCACGCGACCCCCCTGGAACAGGCGCTGCATGTCGCCCGTGCACTTGTTCTCGCCGATCTCGCCGCCGGTGAGGTCGCCGATGCCGATGTCGTCTCCCTCGTCGAGGACTCGGTCACGCACCGCCGGTGGTGGGTGGAGCAGTGGCCGGAGGGAGTCGACTACCTTCCTGGACTCGTCGCCCAGGACGTGCAGGACGCGCTGCTGGAGAAGTACGGGCGCTGGCCGCTGTGCCCGGTCTGCGCACACGGCGATCCGCACGCACTGGACGTGGAACCGGAACTCGGACCCGACCCGCACTGGGTGTGCTCGGAGGCGGGCGTGAAGGTGGCGGCTGTGGGCGGCCTCGGCCCGGTCTTCCACCCGTGACCGTCTACATAGACCCGCCCACCTGGCCGGGCCATGGCCGCATGTGGTCGCACCTGGTCAGCGACGTCTCGTACGAGGAGCTGCACGCGTTCGCGGCGGCCATCGGCTGCCCGCCGCGCGCCTTCGAGCGGGACCACTACGACGTGCCCTCGTACCGCTACGCGGACGCGGTCGACGCGGGCGCGGTGGAGATCGGCAGCAAGGAGCTCGTCCGCCGCCTCACGGAGGCGGGCCTGCGCCGCCCGAAGGGCCGGGCGCAGGCGTAGGCGGAGGCCTCGGCCCGCCCGGGGCAGGGCCTAGACGAGTAAGTCCGAAGTCTTCGGGGGCATGAAGCGAGGGTCTCGTTGATCCGTTTGTGACGACAGATCTCGAAACCCTCGCGACAGCACT
>NZ_JBVIFS010000070.1:0-10645 GCF_055571215.1 Streptomyces sp. NPDC030995 | reverse complement strand
CTACGAACGCAAGGCCGAGCATTTCCTCGCCTTCACCAGCATCGCCTGCACCCTCATCTGCTACCGAAGACTCACCAAATGAGATGACGTCTAAGGGGGCTGAACCGTTGCTTGCAGGGGTGTGTTCAGGGTTTGACCGGAGGTACTGCCGAGAGTGTGGACCCCCTTTTCGTGAACTTGGACATCGTGTCTGGTCAGGCCCGGTGGGCAAGCCCGGTCCCCACGACGACACCTCTTACTCCGCGATAGCCGGAGTAAGAGGCTCGATGCTCTGATGGCCAGGCCGGTCTTGCCGGCCTGCCGTTCAGCTCCTTGCCACTGCGGCCATCCCCCCTCGCAGCCTCGTACTGTTCGGCGGGGCTGCGGGCTGCAGGGCGCTCGCGGCGGCCGCAGTACCCCGGTGTTTCCCGCGGCCGTCCCGCACCCGGAGGAGGGCACGGCTGCGGAGCGGGGTCCGGCGCCCTTGAGGGACGCCTGGGGGAGATGCGGGCAGCGATGTCACCCGCCGGGCACCGGTGGCCGGGCCGGCAGGTCTGTGCGAGGCCGGCTGGGGCTCGTCGGGCAGTGCGCACGCTTCCCGGCGGCCGGGCGGCTCGCCGCCTTGATTGCTCGGCGATTTGGCGTGGTCCCCGGGACCGGTGGGCTGCTGATGTACGAGGTTCTGGAGTCGGTGCTGGCAGACCTCCGCGGGGCCGGCCTCTGCCCTGTCGGTGCCCTGGCGGGCGATCCTGCGGTAGGCCTGGCCTACGTGGCCCCGCGGTCGGTCAGTGGCTGACCGGCCGCCCCCTGGGTGGCCGCTGACCGATATCGGTCAGCGGCTACTGCGGGGAGTTCGGGGACCTGGTGTGACAGTTCCCGGCGGTCGGTCACGGGTGGAACGGTCATCGGTCAGGCTGTGACCGGTCCAGGCGCCTGTGGCCGGTGACTGGTCGGCGGTTTATCGGTCTGCGGTCGTGACCGTTTTCCCGTTGGCCATCGACACCCCGGGGCGGGGCCGGCGGCCACTGGGCAAGCCTCAGCACGCCCAGGGTGCGGGCTTGCCCACGGGGGGCTTGCCCACCGCCATGGGGGCTTGCCCGGGTTGCATGGCCCGATTACGGCAGGGCTTGCCCCGGCTTCGGGGGGCTTGCCCAATCGGTCACGGCGGGGCTTGCCCGGCGTTGGCAGGCTTGTCCAATGGGTCAGGGACGGCTTGCCCGTGAGGTGGGCAAGCCCCGCATCTGGGCTTTTCGGGGGTTGGGCATGCCTTTGGGCAAGCCGGTCTGAGGAGTGTTCACGGCATGGGATCCGAGAGGAGACGTGCCGTGCACGACTATGTCCATTACCCCGCTCCCGGTGGCGGGTTGTTCGGCCGGCTGGACGCGGACTGGGTAGCGGTGTGCGCCGACCGGGCCGTCCAGCAGGTGGTGACCGGCTGGCTGACGGACGACCTCATGGCGGTGACCGGTTCCTGGTCGCGCTCCCAGGGCCCCGCCCGTCTGTTTGCGGTGCTTCGCCCGGGGGCCGGAGCTGGCAGCGGTCCGCTGAGCGACTGCGTCCTGCGTGCCCTGTTGCGCCGGGCGGCCGGCCGTGACCGGTCGGCCGCACTCGCGGCCCGTGTCATCGTCCAGGCGATGCTCCCGGCCGCGATCCGTATCACCCGCGGTCAGATCCGTCCGGTCTACGGCCGTACCCGCGAGGCGGTCGGTCACGTGACGGTGGCTGCCCTTTACGAGGTGGCCCGATCGGGTCGGATCCACCATCGGCCCGGGCGGCCGGCCGCGAACCTGGCCCTCGACACTCTGCGTCTGGTCCTGGCCGAACTCGCCGCCGAACAGGGGACCGCTACCGGGGACCTGTCCGATACCGCCGGCATCGCCGACCCCGGGCCGGGCCCGTACCAGATCGCCCGCGCCCGCGAGGTGCACGCGGCGGCCGTCACCGCCGGGCCTGTCCACTGCCGGCCTGTCCACCGGCGCACCGTCCGACCAGGACGAGGTGTACGGAGCTCGGATGGAACTGTTGGAGCTCCTCCTCGACGCGATGGAAGACGGCACCCTCCCGGCCGCCGATGCCCAGGTCCTCGCGCAGCACTATCTGAGCGGTGTGCCGGACGCCCAAGCCGCCGCCCTCCGCGGCAGCACGGCCGGTGCCTGCCAGCGCCGCCGCTCCCGCGCCCTGACACGCCTGCGCACCTCGCGGCTGCGGGCCACGGCATGACCACGACCCTTCTTCCGGCCATCGTCCTCGCCGACCCCTGGAGATGCACTGTGCCCGCATCCGCCGCCAAGCCCCTGGACAGCGACGAGGAGCGCGTCACTCGTGCCCAGCGTCTGCTCGTCCCTCTCGGCGCCGCCCTCGTGCCGCACCCCTTCGACACCCGCGTGCCGCACCCCTTCCTGCACCCGGCCGGAGGCCCGGTATGAGCCTCCTGCGATCAAATCGACGTCCAACACCCCATGCCACGGCCCCCGCGGCTGGCACGGATGAGCGGCAGGCTGTCCGCGTCGACGGCGAATGGGTGGGTGGCTGGTCGACGGGTGCGCAGGCCAGCATTACGGTCCTGCTGCGCTGGGCGGCCTGGGGACTGCTCCTCCTCGGCCCGTTCCTCGGTGCGATGGCCTGCTCCGCGGTGCCGACCACGGCCGGATCGGCCGCACCCCGGCCGGCGCCCTCGGCCATGCCCGCGGACTTCCCCGCCTGGGACCGCGTCTACGCATTCTTCCGGCGCTGGCGCGACAAGGGCTGGACCGGTGAACTGCATGACCGGCTCCGCGACCGGATCCGTGAGGCCGCCGACCGCGACACCGAGCCGACAGCGGGCATCATCGACGCCCAGTCGGTGAAAGGCGCCTCGTCGGTGCCGGCCGCAAGCCGAGGCTTCGACGGCGGGAAGAAGGTCAACGGACGCAAGCGGCACATCGTGGTGGACACTCTCGGGCTGCTGCTGACCGTGATAGTCACCGCCGCGTCCGTCACCGACCGCGAGGCCGGTCAGAGGCTGCTGGCCCGGCTGCGCGAGCGGCACTGGCGCATCACGCTGGTCTGGGCCGACGGCGGCTACACCGGCCGTCATGAGCCGCCGCCTCGCCCGGCGACGGCACTGAACATCCCCGGGCTTTCCTCAGGCACGAAGCCATGAGCGGCTTCCGGCAACGACGCTACGAACCCGCCCTCGTAGCCCGCGTCCCACCACAGGGGGCACCTGCGCTGTAGCCCCGAGACGGTACGGGGGCCAGGCCCCCGATACGTCGCCGTGTCACCCTCGTCCCCCTGGGGAGCTACATCGGATACGGCTCTCCAGCAGGATGCTGACCAGGAAGTTCCGCCGTAGCGTCGCTCTGGCGACCATCTGGAAGGGAAGTGTCATGGGCGAGCAGAAGCCGATCTGCCCAGCCGCGCCGGGGTCTGCTGGCCATCTGGCTCGCACGCTCCTGTGGATGCCGCTTGCGCCTGCCCCGGAGCGGCACGCACCTGTTCGGCCTTCGGCCGTGCACCGTGAGCCCGGGCTCGGGCCCGGCACGATTGCTGCACGCCTGACTTGCGGACCCCACCGGAGTACTCACGATGTCCGACAATGATCGCGTGCCTGAGACGACCGTCCCCACGGCGGACCGCCCCACCCTCCCCTACATGGTCAACACGGCTACTGGCCTGCGCATCTTGCGAGCCGACCTGGTCACCACATGCGCCCGTCCCATGCCACCGCTGGCCTGGCCCCGCTGGCTGCGCTGGCTGCCCCACATCCTGGTGTGCCTCACCGCCACCCTGATGGCCGCGGCGGCCGACATGACGGCCCCGGTCATGGGAATCGCGGATGCGGCCACGCTGGTGGTCGCACTGCGGTGGCCGGCACCCGCCTGGTGGCTGTCGATGGCAGTCCTCACCGGCATCACGCTGGAGTATCCGCCTGCCCAAGACGGGCAGCTTTACGTGTGGATGGTGCACGCGGGCGTCCTCTTCCTCCTCACGCTGCGGGTGTACTTGTTGTCCGCAGTCACCGCGGCGGTACTGAGCGCCCTGCTGGCTGTGATCCTGAAGCTGTCCGGCTGCGCTGTCGACTCATGGAAGGTGATCGTCGGGGCGCTTTCGTTGTTCGGTCTGGCCGTGCTCATCGGTGCCGTGGCCCGCGGCCGCCGCCAGGACCATTCACGCCTCACCAAGCAGATCGCCGCCACCGCCCAAGAACGGGCGCTGCGCACCGTCCTGGAGGAACGCACTCGGATCGCGCGCGAGTTGCATGACGTCGTGGCCCACCACATGTCGCTCATCTCCATCCAGGCCGATGCCGCGCCCTACCGGGTGCAGAACCCCCCACCGGAGCTGGTCACCGAGCTGGCCTCGATCCGCACCACCGCGCTGGAGGGGCTGGCTGAACTGAGTCACTTGCTTGGCCTGCTGCGATCGGATGCCGACGACAGCACGACCGGCACCAGCCCGCAGCCCTCCCTCGCACAGCTCGATGCGCTCCTCGGCAGCGTGCGCGCCGCCGGCCTGCACGCCACCATCCGGATCGAAGGCGCGGTCCGCCCGCTGTCGCCGGGCGTGGAACTGTCGGGCTACCGCATCATTCAGGAAGCCCTCAGCAACGTCCTGCGCCATGCCCCCGGAGCCGGGACAAGCATCGAACTCACCTATACGCGGGACGCTCTGTGCCTGCGCGTCCTCAACGGCCCTGCCACGCTTCCGGCCGGCACCTCGCCCGGATCCGGGCACGGCCTCACCGGCATGCGGGAGCGCACCGCGATGCTCGGCGGCGACTTGGCCATCGGCCCCACCCCCGACGGCGGATACGAGGTCACCGCCACCCTGCCCGACACCGCCTCGCCCGCCACCAGCAAGGAGATCGACCAGTGGCCATCCGCGTAGTCATCGCCGACGACCAGGCCATGGTCCGGGAAGCCTTCTCCATCCTGCTCGGCGCCCAGCCCGACATCGAAGTCGTCGCCACCGCCGAAGACGGCGCTCAGGCCGTCGAGCGGGCCGGAGAACTGACACCCGACGTGATCGTGATGGACATCCGGATGCCGGGCATGGACGGCATCGAGGCCACCCGCCAGATCGCCTCCCGCCCTGGTACAGCAACGAAGATCCTCATCCTGACCACCTTCAACCTCGACGAATATGTGTACGAGGCGCTGCGCTCTGGGGCTTCCGGATTTCTCCTCAAAAGCGCCTCCGGAGTCCAGCTCGCGGAAGCCGTACGAGTACTGGCCCGGGGCGAAGCCCTTCTGGCCCCGGACATCACCAAACGGCTCATCGCGGAGTTCTCCCGTGTGAGCCCCGCCGCCAAGCGGCCGACCGGGGTGCGCATCGACGCCCTCACCAACCGCGAGACCGAAGTCCTCGCACACGTGGCCCAGGGCCTGTCCAACGCCGAAATCGCCCAGAAACTGGTCGTTTCCGAAGAGACGGTCAAGACCCACTTCGGCCGCATCCTACGCAAACTGCAACTACGCGACCGCACCCAGGCCGCCATCTTCGCCTACGAAACCGGCCTGATCACCCCCGGCAACGCCGCCCGCTGAAAACGCCGCATTGCCCCGTGCGCACCTCTACACGCCCACGCCATCCCGGATCCAGGCCCCACCCGCGCATGGGTGATGGGAACCGGCGGAATTTCAGGGATTTCCATCATGCTGCTCCCGGACCCGCGTAGCTCTGGAGGGCTACGCCGCAGGATGGCTCCTGCGGGGGACGCAGAGGACTGCCCCGGAACGCCAATCTCGTGGTGTCCAGTACGGAGGCTTAGTCCGCCTCCCGCACACCCATTCCCAAGGAACACCACCATGTTCACAAACCGACGCCCGGCCGCTTTGCCGGCGGCCATCCCTCCCGGCAGGGTCAAGAGGACGCTGCGCGTCGTGGTCGCTCTGATCGCTTCCGTCGTGGCCTTCCTGACCACCACGATCATGCTGGGTGCATACTTTCCGGCGATCCCCAAGGCCGGTGTGATCGGTCCAGTGCTCGGCGGCCAGTACCCCTTCCACATAGCCATCCTCGCTCTAGTCGGCGTCCTCCTGGGAGCCTTGGCCTGGCGCAGCGGCCTGGCGCGCTGGGGCCGCGTCCTCACCGCGGTCACCACGCTGTCCATCGTGGCCGCGCTGGCCATCGGCGGCATCCAGTTCAGTGCCGCACAGAAGGCGGGTACGAAGGTGTCCTTCGGCGAGATCTTCAGTCAGCTCGCCTACCCCAACGCCACCCCGGACACGACCCAGGTGTACGCCGCCCGCGACGGCCAGGCGCTCAAGGCTGACCTGTACCTGCCCAAGCGCAGCCGGAACAGCAAGGTGCCGGCCATCCTCCTTGCCCATGCCGGAGGCTTCCGCACCTTCGACAAGAGCGACCTGCGCGGTACGGGACGCTGGCTGGCCGACCACGGTGTGGCGGCCATCGCCGTCGACTACAGCCTGGCCACCCCCAGCCGACCCACCTGGAACGCCGCCCCGCAAGACCTGCTATCCGCCCTGAGGTGGGTGCAGGACCACGCCGACGAGTACAGCGTCGACCTCTCCCGCATCTCCATGGGCGGCATGTCTGCCGGTGGCACTCTCGCCATGAACACCGCCTACCGCCTCCAGAACGGCACGATCCATGCCACCGACGGCCCCACCCCCAAGCCCCCGTCCTCCGTCGTCGGCTTCTACCCCGGCACAGACGTCACCCAGATGTGGAAAGACAACGTTTCAGGCTCCCGCGAGGCCGCAGAACTCTTCACCGGCGGTACCCCTGACCAGTACCCCGAGCGCTACCGCGAAGTCACCCCGACCACCGACATCCGAAACGGCCTGCAACGCACGCTGCTCGTCGTGGGCGACCGCGACCGCAGCGCCCGTCCCGAAACCATCAAGGGCTTTGCCGCATCACTCCGAGCCGACGGCGTAGACACCACATTCAAGGAACTGCCCTTCGCCGAACACGCCTTCGACGACGCCTACGGCAGCCTCACTTCGCAAACCAGCCGCCAGATCCTCCTCGACTTCCTCACCAAGGGCAACCTGCAGACCCGCCCCTCTTTGTGAACCGTTCCGGGTTCAGTAGAGACTCGATTCCATGAAAGGATCGAGTCATGGCTCGCCCTTCCTCCTATCCCCTTGAGCTGCGCAAACGAGCGGTCCGACGCCCCAGATACCCGGTCCCGCCGCCCGATCTCCCCGCGGTCCGACCGGGGTTCCACGCCCAGATCTCCCGCACCGGCGCGCGAACACCCTGAACTCCTCGCCGACGTTCACCGGTTCGCGTCCGTGATGCTTCCCCACACCGACGAGGAGCTGCGATGCCGCGCCGCCTTTCCTATCGCCAGGGCACGCCCAATTGGGTGGAACTGCTGACCACCGACCCGGAGGGGGCTCGGTCCTTCTACGGCCGGCTGTTTCACTGGGAGTTCGAAGAGCGACCGATGTACGGGGGCTCGGCCTGCTCGGTGGCGGTCATGAACGACGGCGTGGTCGCCGCCCTGGTCTCTCCAGCCCCTGGCACGGCGACGCAGGAAACCTCTGCGACCTGGCGGACCTACCTCGCCGTCGATGACGTCGACGCCACGGCGACCGGCTTCGAGGCGGCCGGCGGCCGGCTGCTGACGCCGCCGGTCGATGCCCTGGAATCCGGCCGGGTCGCGTTCGGGGAGGATGTCATCGGAGTGGGGGTGGGCCTGTGGCAGGCGAAGGACCACATCGGCGCCACGGTGGTCAACGAGCCCGGCGCCTTCATCTGGAGTGAGCTCATGACCCCCCGCACGGAGGCGGCGGCGGCGTTCTACGAGCAGGTCTTCGGCCTCACCACGACGACCGTCGATCTGGCCGGCACCCCCTTCACGGGCTTCACGGTGGGCGGGGAGATGATCGGCGGGCTCATCCCTCCGCAGCGCGAGGGCGTCCAGCCTCGCTGGATCGTCTACTTCTGCGTCGCGGACGTCGACGAGGCCGTCGAGCGCGTCGGGAAACTCGGCGGAGCCGTCGTTCACGGTCCGATCGACACCCCCGTCGGGCCGTTGGCTGCGCTGCGCGACCCGCAGGGAGCAGCGTTCAGCATCTGGGCCTTCAACGGGGAGACGCAGTAACAACGACCCCGCAAGGTGTCGATCTCCGCACGGGGGGTGAAGGCATCGCCGGGAGGTTGCCGTCAGTGAGCAGCGGGCGTGTCCAGCCAACGGGACAGACCCATCGTCCGAAGCGATGGAAGAGCTGGAATTGCTGCTCCTTCGGGCAGGGAGCCTGCGGCCCAGGGCGTTCGAGTGCGCCAGGAGTTCGTGGTCCGTGCACCAACGAGGCTCCCCGGCGGAAGAGTCGAGAGTCAGACGTCTCGCTCAACCGCCGGGGAGCCTTATCCGTTCTGCGTCGAAAACGGGCGTGGCAGCCGCGGCCGGCCGCGCGTCCAGGGCGTGGGAGGCGGGAGCGGCGCCGAGCACAGACAGGACAGCGAGGACGAACGCGGGCAGGCCGCGCCGCATCAGGTTCTTGATCACATGAGTGGGTCTAGCGCGGCCCTCGTGGTCTGCGACAGGGCGTGAGCAGCCAACTCACCCGTGTGGGCGGCTGGATTCACCGCGGAAACGATCACTTCGCCCACACCAGCGCCGAACGCGACAGGACATTCACGCCAGGCAGGGACTGGAACCGCAGCATCAACCACCGCGCCGGTCCCCGGTCCGGTCAGTGGAACACGACGGCGCGACCGGTGGCGATGCTCGTGCGGCACACCTGGTACAGCTGGTGCCAGGCGGACCTCTCCATGTCGAAGAGGTCGTCGGATGCGGTGTCCAGGCGGGCCCTCTCCTCGTCTGAGAGGTGCCGGTCCCAGTCGAGCCGGACTCCGATGGCGGGAGCGAAGCCGCACAGTTCGGCGAGCAGCTGCTGACTGGAACCGACCATCCCGCCGCCCTCCACCTGCTTCTCCGCCGGCAGGAAGAGTGGATCGTCAAAGTCGACCGGCACGTAGAAGCCCGCACTGTCCGAGTGGCACAGCAGGTGGGAGCTCATCATCGTTGACTCGTCGAAGACCTTGTCCTCGTCGCGTTCGTACTGCTCAGCGCTGGTGGCCGATGCGGGCGTGACGGACTCGCCCCGGGCCGCCAGCACGAAGACGCGGCGCAGGTGGTGCAGGTGGCTGGTGGGGAAACTTATGAAACGCAGACGTGACGGCTCGTCCAACGCCGGCTCCTGCCAGACGATTCCCTCATCGGCCAAGGCCCGGCTGAGAAGGTCGAATCTCTCCTGCCAGCGTACGAGCGCCTCGTGCTCCTCGACGCCGGCCATGTTCTGAAGCATGCCAACCGAAATATGAAGTCCCATGGCCGGAAGGCTAGACGCCGGCTCTGACAGTCACGGCAGCAACCGTCGAGCGGCGGTCTCGGCGCCGTCACTCGCACCGCTTCGACGACGAGCGCGGCACGAGCCGTCACGGCGGGCCGGAGGGTGACTAGGCCGGTTCGTTTGGATCACTTCCGCTGGCCGAGGTCATCGTTGATGATGTCCATGTGACTAACCGCATCAGCGCTCTGATCTCGGCCTTCGGTGTTCTTGTCAGCATGATGCTGCTCGTTTTCGCCGTTCGTGAGTACTGCTCTGGGGCCTCGGTTCTCTGGCTGGTGGCTGGAGCCGTGATCTTCCTCAGCGCTTCGTACACGCTCGTGCGGGACGCGCGGCGACTCCGCACTGGGCCGACCGCCTGACAGCGGCGCCGTTCCAACCAGCCCCGCCAGTCGTTGTTCGTGTGTGCCGTTGACTGACGCGCAGTGGGCGCGAATCGAGCCGTTACTCCCAGATCGGACGCCACGGCGGGGTGGCCGGTGGCGGGACCACCGAGAAGTGATCGACGCGATCGCCTGGAAGTTCCAGACGGGATCGCAGTGGATCCACCTCCCGGAGAAGTACGGCAACTGGCGAGGCGTCTACAACCGACTGCGGATGTGGGCCATCGACGGCACGTGGGAGCGGGTGTTCACCGCGCTGATCGCACAGGCCGACGCCGACGACGACCTCAACTGGGCAGTCTCGGTGGACTCCACCATCGTGCGCGCACACCAACACGCGGCCGGAGCCCGCAAAAAGGGGCCCCAGCCAGCGAACCGGCAGACCACGCCATCGGCCGGTCCCGCGGCGGACTGACCACAAAGATCCACCTGGCCTCCGATGCCCACTGCCGGCCACTGGCCTTCGTGCTCACCGCCGGACAGGCCGGTGACGCACCCGCCTTCGCTCACGTCATGGCCCGCCTTCGCGTTCCTCGACGGCGCGGACGACCCCGCACCAGGCCGGACGTGGTCCTGGCCGACAAGGCGTACTCCTCCCGCGCGATCCGCGAGCACCTGCGCAAGCGCGGTATCCGGGCGGTCATCCCCGTTCCGGCCGATCAACGCGGTCACCGGCTGCGGCGCGGCAGCCGGGGCGGCAGGCCACCCGCCTTCGACCGCGAGGCATACAAGCAGCGCAACACCGTCGAACGCTGCATCAACCGCTTGAAACAGTGGCGGGGCATCGCCACCCGCTACGAGAAGACCGCGACCATCTACCTGGCCGGACTCCACATCGCGGGCATCTTCCTCTGGTCAGCGCGGTGATCCAAACGAAACTGCCTAGTGACCTGAGTCGGAGGTTTGTCGTTAGTTCGGTATGAGTCGTCCGGGTCCGAAGATTCCGCCGTTGTCGGTGACCGATGCCCAGCGGGC
>NZ_JBVIFS010000069.1:0-11512 GCF_055571215.1 Streptomyces sp. NPDC030995 | reverse complement strand
TGGCAAGGCGGAGGGGCGTGCCGCGTACTGGACGTACTCGGGCGCCCCGACAACGCGGCCAGGTGCGGCGCCAGGCGTCGCGGGCCCGACAAGATGGGGTGCCGGTAAGAACTGTGTCACCGATCCTGCTGGCTTATTCCGTGCCCGGCAGCGCTGGCGGCTCCTTGGTCGGGACAGCAGCGGCCGTCTTGGCGTTCCCGGTCGCGGGTGGGTGTGTGGAATGTCGATGCGGCCGATGCCGTGGCCGAAGGTGCCTGAGCTGACCGCGCAGGTGGTGCGCAGTCGGAAATCAGCCTTCTATCTCCTTCGGTCGTTGCTGCTGGCCTGCTCGGGTGGTGGGCGCTGGTCAACAGCGAGTCTGCCGTGCCCGAGGTGGAGGTGTCGCTCACGGTGTCCTTCACGGACGGTTACTGGACCAGCAGGAGGGATGCGCGATGGATTGGGCACGGTGCAGGCGGATCGCCGCCCACGCCTTGATTGCTGTCTCGGCCTGTCTTCTGATCGTGGCCGTGCTCTCCTGGGATCGGCTGGTCACCCTGGCCGCCGGCACCCCGCCCGTCTCGTTCGTCCTCGTGCTCATCTCCGCGGGGTGTGCTGTGGCAGCCGACCAGTTGTACAGACGAACGCGGCCAGAACGGCAACGGCGTTCCGCCCCGCGTATCCGCTGGTGGTGGGTGGTGCTGGCATTCGCGGCTGTACTGGTCGCGGTGTCGGCCACCACGGCGCTGTTGATGCCCCAGACCCTTGAGATGCCGCCGGGCAGCGCACGGCTGAAACAGGAGATCGAAGTGATGCGCACCGGGCTGGCTGCGGGTGCCGGCGTGGGCGCGGCCATCACCGTACTGCTGGCTTTTCGCCGACAACAGCATCACGAGGAAGCAACCAGAAGGACTGACTACGACGCGAGCGAGCGACGAATCACCGAGCTGTACACCACGGCCGTCGAGCAGCTTGGGAGCCCTCAGGCCCCGGTACGCCTAGGCGGACTGTATGCACTGGAGCGGCTCGGCCAAGCGGTCGACAATCATCGACAAACCATCGTGGACGTGATCTGCGCATACCTGCGCATGCCCTACACCCCGCCCGCGACACCCCACCCGCGCGAAGCGAGCCGAAGGCGAGGGTCGCCGGAGGCGGCATCGCGCTCCCGACAGGCTGACCGTGCGCTCATTCGCGGAGAGGGCGAGGCGGAGAACCAACGGCGGCAGGAACTCCAGGTACGTGAAACGGCCCAGCGCATCCTCGCGGCCCACCTCCGTGATGCCCGCCCGCTACGCCGACGAGAGACCACCCCTGCCAACGACCGGTTCTGGGAAGGCATGAACATCGACCTTTCCCACGCCACTCTTACCTCATGGGACTTCAGCTTCTGCCACGTCGCCCAAGCGAACTTCGTGCAGGCGACTTTCACCGGCGCCGTCTGGTTGGGCGACGCGACCTTCACCGGCCCCGCCTGGTTTAGCGGCGCGACCTTCACCAGCGACGTCTGGTTCGCTGGCGCGACCTTCACCAGCGACGCCTGGTTCAACGACGCGACCTTCACCAGCGACGCCCAATTTGTCGACGCGACCTTCACCCGCGACGCCGAGTTCGACGGCGCGACCTTCGTCAGCGGCGCCTCGTTCGACGGCGCGACCTTCACCCGCGACGCCCAGTTCGAAAAGGCGCGGACACGCCTGACGACGCCGGAGGACACGACACTGCCCCAGCACCTGCCAGCGGGTTGGGACATCCGACCGACCGGTGACGGCTGGGGAACCCTCACACGATCTGAGAATGCGTGACGGGCTCGCTGACCAGGGGGCACGGCTGACGGAGCCCGCACCCATGCCAGCGCGCGGCAGGCTCTCGCCGCGCTCGACAGGCCAGCCAAGTACCGCTACGCGGGCACGGTGCTCCTGCGCGCCTGCTGGCACGGCTTACACAGAGGATTCTCTGGGGCTCGGAGCATTGCGTGAGTTTCAGTGCAGCGGGTCGGTGCAGGTCAGCGGATTGCATCCACCGTACCGAGCGCAAAACAGGTGGGGGGCCGGGGCGTTGCCAGCCTCACCTTGCCTGGTTGTAGGCAAGGCCGAGTACTTCGATGCTCGTGGTGCCGCTCCAGGTGACCGTCTGAGGGTGGCGGCGTCCACGGATGGCTTGCCGCGCTTCCCGCGCCAAATCCGTCACGGTCACTAGGGGATACGGACTGGCAGTGATTCCGTCGTTCAGCAGGATGGCGAGCGTGCCCGTGAACGATCCCCCAGCAGTTCCTTGCCCGTCATACGCAAACTCCTGGGCTCCCGCTGCCGCCAGGACGAACCAGTGCTCCAGCGGCACCGAAATGCTTGGCATCGCGGCGCCAGCAAACGAGGTGTCCACGATGAGGATCACTGTTCGCTCACGTGAATACTGCCCCGCCTGGGACAGCAGGCTTTCAAGGTCGACAGACGTCTGCAACAGGTTGTCTTCCCGCGTGTCCTTCATCATCAAGGACAGGTGTCCGGACTCGTTGAGATATCCGTGCCCGAGAACGTGCACTACCAGAAGCTCCAAGGGTTCGGCCATGACGCGGCCGATCTCTTGGTGTGCCTCCCGGTTTGTCGGATCGAGCAGCACAGTCAAGGACATCCATGGTGCAGCGCTGCGTACCGCTGCAGACATGCGCTCGCAGTCGTGGGGAACGCCAGCCAATGGAGCCTGGCCGCCGGCCGTGATACTGCCGATCAATAGGTAGGAGCACCGCTGACGCTCCGGGATCCACCAGCGGTTCCGCTGACCGAAGTGTGCGTCGTGCGGACCTGGGCTAGGCAGCTCGCGAGTCTGGGGCATTGTGGGGGCTTTGGCTTCACCAAGAGCTGTTGACGCCTTCCCCCAAGCTTCCTGCCAGAAGTACGCCTTCCGGCCACGGTCGGGTACGGGGATGCCGTGATCCTCTGCGTAGTCTCGGCAGGCCCGGACGAACGAGACGACCACCCCTAGTTTCGGGAGCCGACGACCCCGCACGGCGTCCGAAGCAGTGGTGCGAGGCAATGTTTTCCCGGCCTTATGCGCGTACGACTCCAGGTCACGGAATGATGGCTCGCCCACGTCACGGCGCAATTGCCGGAGGTCGGCCGCGAAGGCTTCGATCAGATCCTCGCCTGTCCCCACAGAAATGCTCCTCTTCGAGACGCTGGCCGTCCGAGAGTGGCCGAGGACAGCCGACCTTGGCCGCACGCGGCCGGGCCTGTCCGAGGCTACAGACACACTGACCTGGGCTGTTGTCGAATGCGAGTGTCGGAACCTTCAACGACCGGAGAAGTCGAATGGGAACTGCCAAGAAGGGCAACAAGGGCAAGAGCGGCATTGCTCGGCGGCTCGTCCGTACAGCGATGTTCGGCGCAGTACGGGGCCTGGGATCGGCGGCCGGAGCCATGTTCCTGGGATGGATCACCTTGTGGTTCCAGACCCGTTGAATGGACCCGGGCCCTATCCGTGACCCGACCTCGTGGCCGAACGACGGCTCGCCTCCGCGCGGGCCTGCGGCCTGGTCTGCGGATGACGGCCCCGCCTCACCCCGCACCAGGCCGTTCGCCCTGCAGCTCAAAGACGAGTGAGAGAAGACCACTCCCACGAAGCCCTGATCGCCGTTTGCGGCCGGTGACGATCCTGCTGGCCAATTGCATTGCTGGTCGGTTGTGTTGCTCGTTGGCTCCGTATAGCGGTCGCGTCTTCCGTCATCGGCCGCAGGGTGGGGTGTGGGGTGTCGATGCAGGCGCGGCCGTGGCCGCAGGTGCCGGAAGCGACGGGCGGGCAGCACGGGCCGCAGCGGCGCGAGGACCGTATCCGTTGGCGATGAGGATCCGTGACGAGCTCGGTGAACTGTTCTCGGACGCCGAGTTCGCCCAGGCATTCGGGGTGCGGGGGCGGCGGAGCTGGTCGCCGGGGCGGGAGCTGCGCAAGCCGCTGAATGCCTCGGCGTTCGTCGACGAGCTGCGCGGCCAGATGGCGGCCGAGCTGTCCCTGCTGAACGAGCAGTTGCCCAAGCTGTCTTGGCTGGACATCGCCGAGCGCAAGTCCGGGGCGATCCGGCTGACTGCGGCCGAGGCCCAGCCCGAACCGCGCAACCTGCGCCGGATCAAGGGCGAGGTTGCGAGGCGTTGGGGCATCGTGCCGCTCGTCGACATGTTGAAGGAAGCGGTGCTGCGGACCGGCTGCCTGGACGCGGTCACCTCCGTTTCCGGCGCCGGCAGCCTCTCGCCGGAGGTGCTGGCCGAACGCCTGCTGCTGGTCATCTACGCGTACGGCACGAACACCGGGATCAAGGCCGTGGCGTCCGGCGGCCACGGCCACACCGAGGACGAGCTGCGGTACGTGCGGCGCCGGTATCTGTCGGCGGAGGCCGCCCGCGCCATCGCTGTCCAGATCGCGAACGCCACTTTCGCCGCCCGCAGCTCCGAGCTGTGGGGCCAGGGCTCGACCGCGGTCGCCTCCGACTCCACCCACGTGCGCGCCTACGACCGGAACCTGTTCACTGAGTGGCACTCGCGCTACGGCGGCCGCGGGGTGCTCATCTACTGGCACGTGGAGAAGAAGTCCCTGGCCATCCACTCCCAGCTGATCAACTGCACCGCCTCCGAGGTCGCTGCGATGATCGAGGGCGCCATGCGGCACGGCACCACCCTGGACGTCGAAGCCAACTACACGGACTCGCACGGACAGTCGGAAATCGGGTTCGGCATCACACGGCTGCTGAACTTCGACCTGCTGCCCAGGATCAAGCGAATCAACAAGGTCAAGCTGTACCGGCCGGTGGCCGGCGAGCCGGACACCTACCCGCGCCTGACCTCGGCGCTGACCCGGCCGATCCGCTGGGAACTCATCGCCCAGCAGTACGACCAGATGATCAAGTACGCCACCGCGATCCGGACCCGCACCGCATCCACCGAGGCGATCCTGCACCGCTTCACCCGCAACGCCTCCCACCCCACCTACGCGGCGATGCTGGAGGTCGGACGCGCCCAGAAGACCATCTTCGTGGCCCGCTACCTGCGGCTGCGGGACCTCCAGCGGGAGATCGAGGAGGGCCTGAACGTGATGGAGTCCTCCAACGGCGCGAACTCCGTCATCGCCTACGGCAAGGGCGGAGAGATCGCCTCAAACCGGCGCGACGAGCAGGAGATGTTCGTGCTGTGCCTGAGGATCCTGCAATCGGCGCTGGTCTACGTGAACACCCTCATGCTCCAGGACATCCTCGGCGAACCGGAGTGGGCTGAGCTTCTCACGCCTGCCGATCGGCGCGGCCTGACTCCGTTGTTCTGGTCCCACGTGCGTCCGTACGGGGAGGTCAACCTAGACATGGACACCCGCCTCGACCTTGCTGCGGTCAAACTTCCGGGCCCCCGAGTTCCGACGGACGCCTCCGACCAGCAGTCATCTGAGCGTGCGTGAAGCGTGGGCGTGGTCACAAGGAGTGGTGGGAGGGAGAAGACCAGATGGTCCGCCTCCCTCCCGTAGGCGTCATGTCGCTACATTCGCGCTGTCTTGTGAGGCGTCTTCCTTGGGATGCGGCTTCAGGACGCCCCGGCCACGCGTACGGTCCATCTCGCGCCATTCCGGCCGCAGGCCAGCCAGATTCGTGGTGAGGAAGTAGGCGGCGCCGCAGGCGAGCAGCACCGGCACGAGTCCGACAGCGGTCACCGCGGCCCCGGCGATCAGCCCGCCGAGAGGGATTCCGGCCCAGGCCAGCGAGTCACCGAGCGCGTTAACCCGGCCCAGCATCCGGCGCGGCACCCGCTCGACGAGGATGGCCCCCAGCGCTGGGTTGACGAAGCCGGCACCGAACCCACTGACCGCGAAGACGGCCAGTACCACTCCCAGCGGGGCATCGAAGGCGAGGATCAGGAACCTTGGTGCCCCAGCCAGCAGGAGCCCGGTGAGAACCACCACCCGCCGCCGCAGCCGGTGCGCGACCACCGAGGCGATCAGGCTCCCGCCGGCCGCCGCGGCCCCCATCACGCTGCCCATCAGGCCGATCGCGGTCGGCCCGTTACCGGACTCCCTGGCCCAGACAGGCGCGAGCACCGAGGCGAACGCCGCATCCAGCAGATTGGTGACGCCGACCATGACGATGACGGTGAGCAGCAACGGCTCGCCGCGCAGGAAGGTGAAGCCCTCGCCGAACCGCCGCCAGTAACCCGGTCCCGTTTCCCCCGACGGCGAGGGGGCCTCGTCGGCCGCGTGCCCCATGCCGCGAGGCAGCGCGAGTTTGATGATCACCGATCCGAAGGCGAAGCAGCCCGCGTTGACGGCGAGCCCTGTCAGGGGACCGAGCAGTGCCACCAGAGATCCGCCGACCGCCAGGCCGATAGTGGAGGCGAACCGATCGATCACGCCGGATAGACCCGTGGCCCGCTCCAACGGCACCCGGCCGCGCTCGGCTGCCTCCGGGACCATCACCTTCTTGGCCAGGTCGCCGGGGCCCCGGGCGGCGCCGATCAGTGCGACCAGAACCAGGAGGAGGGGGAAGGAGAGCAGGTCCAGGGTGTGGAGCAGGGGAACCGCGGCGGCGACGGTCGCGCTGGCCAGATCGGTGGTCCAGGAAACGGCCCGCGGGCCGATCCGGTCCACCAGCGGTCCGGTGAACGCCTTGACCACCACGTAGGGAGTCATCTCGCAGAAGGCGACCAGTCCGGTCTGGGTGGCGCTGCCGGTGGTGACGAGGACGAACCAGGGCAGTGCCACGACGGAGATCCGAGTGCCGGTCAGCGACACGGTCATGGCTGCCAGTACCGCAACCAGCGGCCGTAAGGACCTCTTGCCGGGTATGCCGCCGGCCTCCAAGGCGTCGTAGGTCATGACGTCGGGCTTCCTTCCGCTTCCTGAGGACCGGAAGGGAGCGACGACGCGGCAGGCGCATCCAGTTCGGGCAAAATCTTCGTGATCACGGCGACCCGTTCGGCTCCCTCGGGGGCACTTGCCGCCGCCTCCGGAGTGTCTCGCCGGTAGCGCGCGATGACTTCCGCCAACTCCCGGTACAGGGTCGTGGCTTCCTCTGGCGTGAGCCGCAGGGACCAGTCGCTCATGTCGAAGGTGTTCCGCCATGCGCGGGGCATCGTCTGAAGCCCGTTCAGGGTCTGCTGCGTGCGCAGGGTGTAGATGGCGGCGAGTGACTGCTGGTAGGCCAGTGCGGCCTCGGGCTCCTGCTCGGCCAGCTCCGGATCGTTGAACCAAGTCGTCCGGTGCACCGAACGCCACCAGCGTTCTCGCGCGTTGCCGCGTTCGGTGTCCTCCTCGACGAAACCGGCCGCGCCGAGCTGCCGGAGGTGGTAGCTGGCCGTTCCAGAATTCACCCCCAGCCGCTCCGCAAGGCGGGTGGCCGTCGACGGGCCGTACTTCCTCAGCAGCCCGACCAACTGCACGCGCACCGGATGCGCCAGGGCACGCAGCCCCTTGGCATCCAGGACAACCGAGTCCTCGTCAACGTTCGGGCCATCCGGCCTCTCCACTGCATCAACCATGCGACACACGGTAGACCGCAAAGGGTTCTTCGCAAAGGGTTATTCGCGAAGAATCCTTTGCGGTTCAATGCGCGGGAGATGCTGCCGTTCATCTATCGACCGATTGATGAGCAACATCGGTAAGCGGCTGTACACGGCCGGATCGGCGCCGGATCATGCCCATAAAACGGTGTCAGAAAGTCGATGTGCTCAAGAACTTGAGGGGCACCGTTTTCTGTACGATCTGACGGGTGCAGCGACCCCAGGGCGACGACCCCGCCGATACGCCCGCGTGTCCACCAAGGGACAGTTGCTCGACCGTCAGATCCACGCACTCATGGAAGCGGGGTGCATCCGGATCTTCGCCGACAAGAAGTCCGGCAAGAACGCCGAACGCGAGGAGCTGTGAAAGGCCCTCGATTTCCCGCGCGAGGGCGACACGCTCGTCGTTCCGTCGCTGGACCGGCTCGGCCGCTCCCTCCAGGACCTCATCGCGATCGTGTCCGGCCTGCGTAAGCGTGGCGTCGGCTTCACCTCGCTGCACGAGGCGCTCACACGACCACGCGCGGCGGGCGCCTGGTCTTCCACGTGTTTGCAGCCCTCGCCGAGTTCATCCGCGAACTCATCGTGCAGGGCACCAACGAGGGCTTGGACGCCGCCCGCGCCCGCGGCGCCCGACTCGGCCGCCCGCCGGCGATGACCGAGGAACAGGTACGTCACGCCCGCGATCTGCTCGCCCGTCCGGAGAACACGGTTACCTCGATCGCAAAGCTCCTCGGCGTCTCCCGCAACACCATCTACAACTACGTGCCCGAACTGAAGGGCGGCCGCCTCGCACTCGCCGAGACGACCAGCACGGCGGCACTGCCCCGACCCTCCAGGTCAGAGGACTGATCACCGTCGTTTGCGGCTGATGACGATCCTGCTGGCTTATTGGGGTCTCAGTAGTTCTCGCCGAAGACCAACGCTAAGCAGCTGCGGCCCAGATCAGAGGATGAATCAGGGCAGCCGCAGCGGGTGCCCGCCGAGGGGTGCCCGGGGGGCGCTGGCCTGGTCACTGGCAGAGGGCTCTGACGTGGTTGGCCGACACCATCGCGCGGGTTACTGGAGGAAATCCGCTCGCGCTGGCGCCGACGGTGTCATCCTGTGGTCGCCCCCGGCGTCCGTCGCACGGACGAGCGCCGGTCAACCCGGCGGCGGACGCTGAGCACCCACCCCGCACCCGAAGATTGATGACGTCGGATCTCGTCGGGGGGCGCACATGACCACGCATGCCAGGGCCACAGCAGCAGCAACGGCAGCCGAGATGTCAGTCGGCGCGCCGGCTGGCCGCAGGCCCGTCCAGCCCGTTCCCCGCTGGGCGGTCCGGGTAGCCCATGCCATCCCGCTGTGTGTCCTGCCGTCCGGGTTATGGCGTGTCGCGCTGGTGCTGGGCCTGGCCGGCTACGACGCGGACCACCACTGGGCGGTGTGGGAACGCACGTACGTGCTCGGGCTGTCCCTGGTCTCCGAAGGGCTCGCGCTGCTCGCCCTCGGGCTGGTGCGGCCGTGGGGCGAAGTGGTCCCGCGTTGGGTGCCGGGGCTGCGCGGTAGACGGATCCCGATCCCGGCGGTGGTCGTTCCGGCCGCACTCGGGGCCGCGCTGATCACGATGCTCTGCGCGTACGCCGTGCTGAACCAGATCTTCGGTTTCGTGGAGCCGATGAACGAGAACGGCGACAGTGGCCCTACCAGCGGTCCGGCCGCCTGGGCGCTGTGGACGGCGTACGCCCCGATCCTCGCCTGGGGCCCGCTCCTGGCGATCCTCACCGTTGCGTACTACCGACGCCGCCGAGCGAACCACGCATCGGCTGCCGCTCGGCCCGAAGCCGGGTAGCCGGTCCGATCGAGCCCGCCGTTACGCAGGCCGCCCGTGAGCCGGCGAAACAAGGAGGACACGGGTGAGGTGTGAAGCCATCCGCCCGCCCGCCCGTCACCGTCACTCGTTCAGCCCAACGAGCCGCCCTGTGGCGGGCCACCGCCCCGCCTTCCCCGAGATCACCCCAGATCAGGGCGAGTCTGACGGGCTTAGCGTTGCTTTTTCGGCGGGAACTACTGGTACCCCTTAATCGGTCACAAGACGAGGGAGAGATCGAGGCGGGCAAGGTGGCCGACGCGGGTGCGGTCGAGCGGGTGGCCGTTCCACCAGGCATCGAGGCGAATGAGGTTGAGCGCAGCGGCGGAGAAGACGTGCTCCAGGTGGGTCTTCTGGAGACCAAGGTAGCGGGCACGTCTCATGCCGGTGACCGCGACAGCCTGGTGGATGGTTCCCTCGATGCCCGCGCGGGTTCCGTACTTAGATAGCCACTGCTCGTCGCCCTGTTGGAGGCGGGCATGGTCGAGGACTTCTTGCACCTCGCGGGGTTGCAGGGAGAGGGTTCGACCACCGGTCTTCGAGCGGGTGCACTGGTCGCGCACCGGGCAGGGGCGACATGTCTCCTTGTCGAACTTGATGACGATGGCCTTGGTGCCGCGCAGGGTGGCGGGGCTCCACCAGGTGCTGGTGTCCCCGCGTGGCAGGTGGCCTGCCGCTTGTCCCAGTCGATGGTGAACGCGGTGCGGTCGAATGCCGGCACGTGCCTGGGGTGAGCTGTTCATCAGGACCGGGGTGACCAGGGTGACCCCGAAGTTCTTCTTCATGCCGACGATCAACTCAGCGGAAGCGTAACCGGAGTCGAGGAAGTGCTCGGCGGGCAGGAGATCGCGGGCGGCGAGCATGTGATGGACCGGTTCGGTCATTTCCGCATCGGTCACCGTGGCGTCGGTGGTCGCGATGCCGGTGATCAAGCGCGGCGGCGGTCCGCCGGCTCCGAGGACCATCGCCTGGCCGGTAGCCGCGTCCTGCACGTCGGGTTCGTCGCAGGACTCACTGATATGGACCTTGTAGCCGGTCCACCAGGAGCCCTGTTTGAGGCCGTAGCGCGCGTCAGTGTCGTACGGAGAAGCCAGCCGCAGCCTGCCGGGCGGGAGGTCCTTGCTCTCCCGCCGCTTCACCTCCGCCCCGGCCTCGGTCACAGTGCGGTGGTAGTTCTGCACCCACATCGCGCGCAGGACCTGCACCGCCGGGAGCTCACGCAGCCAGGCCGGGGCATCAGGGGCATGCACCGCCTCCAGTAGTGCGAACCCGTCCCGGCCGTAGACCAGGGCTATCTCCTCGCGCTTGCTCGTGGAAGCCGGCGGATGCCAGGAGTGAGTCCGCGGGCCGTAGCGTTCGGCCCATTCCCGGACGGGCACCGCCTGGGCCAGCCAGTCATGGGCCGCGCAGGCCAGCGCCTCCAGAGTGGCCCGCAGCGTCTCCCCGGCCAGCTCCAGCCTGTTCAGATCGCGTACTGCCGCCAGCACGCGGGTGGAGTCGGTGCGCTGCCTGCCTCCGGCCTTCACCAGGCCCCGGTCCTTGAGCGCGGTCAGCAGCAGATCGAGCACCTTCTCCTCCATCCCGTGCTCAACCAGTCGCGTGCGAAACTCGGACAGCACCGAGGCGTCGAACCCGGGATCATCCAGCTCCAAGCCGAGCGCGTATTTCAGGTCCATGCCGTACCGCACACGATGCGCCGCCGCCCGGTCGGTGAGGTTCTCGGCGAACTGCAACACCGTCACCAGCGCGAGCTGGCCCGGTGACCAGCCTGGCCGCCCTCTGGCTTCGAACGCCTCGGCGAACTCGGCGTCCGCGAACAAGTCGCCCAGCTCGTCACGGACCCGCATCGCCAACGGGTACGGGCCCCGTGCCGCCACCGCCCGTGCCACCTGCGCGGTCAGCTCAGGCACCTTCGGCCACGGCCTCGGCTGCATCGACATTCCACACCCCACCCGTGACCGGGAACGCCAAGACGGCCGCTGCTGTCCCGACCAACGAGCCGTCAGCCCCGCTGGGCACGGAATAAGCCAGCAGGATCGATGACAGGGTTCTTACCGGCACCCCAAGATCCGAAAGAGACGGCCTAGTGACCTGAGTCGGAGGTTTGTCGTTAGTTCGGTATGAGTCGTCCGGGTCCGAAGATTCCGCCGTTGTCGGT
>NZ_JBVIFS010000068.1:0-12648 GCF_055571215.1 Streptomyces sp. NPDC030995 | reverse complement strand
CGCACACCAGCCGAGTTCGAACAACAACTGAGCACGACACGTACGCTGTCACTCGTCGCATGAAACCCGGTGTCCACTCCCCGGGATCAACCTCATACTACGACGTGGGCAGTGGTGCGGACATGCCGTCCTCGACGGCCTGGCACGCCTACGACGGCCGGTACGGGCGGCCCCGGGCCGCGGTCCTGCGGGGCGCGTGTTCGTGCGGCTGGCGCGCCGCGGCCGAGTATCCGCTGGACTGGACGGTGCTCGACGGCCAGCGGCCCTTGTACGAGGCGGATGTGGACCTGTCCGGGCCGGTCGCCGATTACGGCGCATCTGACGGTGGTCAGGGATGCCGCGGTGGCCCTGCCCGAGACGCTCATCGGGCTTCTGGGTGAGCTTGAGGGCCGGCTGGGGAGTCTGGCGGGGGAGGAACCGCTGGTGGCGTTGAAGGCGCTGGCCGCTCTTCAGTACGTCATCGCGGAGGCGGGTGCGGACGCGGCGGGTGAGCTGCTGGCCGACGGGGTCCCGACGGGGACTGTGGCGACCGCGCTCGGCACCAGCGAGGCAGCGGCCCGCCGCTACGTGAACAGCTTCCTCCACCCCTGAACGCGCCCCGCCTCGGGCGGGGACAAGGCCTCGCAGGACCGAACGTGTTGCGGCTCAAAAGCACCCCCGCCCGCGGGCATGATGGGCGCCATGGAACCGAGGATCGGGCTGTACTACCCGTACATGGGTTTCCGCAGCGGCTTCTGGGTGAAGATGGCCGCACTGTACTGGCCGAAGATGGCAAGGATTGTCCCGCCCCAGCACACCATCCAAGACTCTGACACCGTACGGGCTCTCATTGATGAGCTGGACTTCGTGCTCGATCTCGCTCCTGGGAGCACTGCGCTTAACCTGAGCCTCGCCCTTGTCAACCTGATCGAGGATCACCCGCAGCGGATCCGCGACCGGCACTGGATTTCCGGCGACTCCGCTGAGGCCCTCCCCATGTTCGCTAACACCGGACTGATGGACTGGCCTCGGCCATGTCCCCCGCGGACTCTCACTGGGATCATCGCCGCGACGACGACCGGTCCGCGGTCACCAACCTGCTCGGAATCAGCCGCAACCGCATCCCGCCCGCGCTGCGCGAGCTGATGTTCGGCATGGAGCTCGGCACGGACCCGGACGACGAGTTCATCGGCATGCACCCAGAGCTCGCATGGATCTACATGTGCGCGCTGACCGAGCGCCTCGCCGCCGCCAACCACCTGGTCCCGGTCGCCGACTCGACCGCCGCGCACGCCGCAAGCCTCAGCTGGTCGGATGACGGTCTGCGGGCCGCGTTGCTCGGCGACCGGTCTGGTCACCCTCTCCCGCAGACCAGGGCGTGATCGGCGCCCTCGGTATCCGCCTGGCCGCGCCCGCCGACCTCGAAGGTGTCCCGGTGTCGAAGATCATCGCAATCAGGCGGCGGTATGGGGCCGACTTCGACGCCTACCAGGCGGAAATCATGCTGCTGGCAGCCGAGGTGAGCAAGGAACTGGCGGGATCACCAGCCCGGAAGTGCTGGACGCCTACCTGACGGCGGCCGTCGAGCGCAGGCTCGGACGGCCGTTCCGCGAGCTGCGAGCCGGCCACCGGACAGGCGGCATGCCACCAGACCGCGCCCCGGCCGCGGAGGGACTCTGTTCCCCCAACCCCGTCCGGCTCGTGGCGCCGGACGGGGTCAGGGGATCCGGCCTGCGGTCAGTGCTGCTGGATCCACCAGATGGTCGATCCCATCAGGAACGCGCCGAGGGTGGTCGCTGCTCCCCGGACGATGCCGTGTCCGGCTGCCCGGGTCAGGGATCGCAGCGTCGGGGGCCGCCGACGGCGGCGCGCGGGCCTCTCGTGCCGGGTCGACGCCGGCTTCTGGGAGCCCGTAGGCTCGAGGAACGTACGAACGAGTGTGTCGAGCAGGCGTCGGATCTCGTCGTGGCCAGGGCGATGCGTATCAAGCGTCGCCCGTCTGCGCACCAACGCCACGGCGCAGCGCCCCGGCGGGCTCGTGGCGCCTTGCCGGCGCTGAGGAGGTGCTATTCGCCGACCAGCAACGGGGCTGCCCAGCGGGCGAACTCCTCGAAGCCGCGTGGCTCACGGCCCGTCAGTTCCCGTACCGAGCTGGTGGTGGACGCGTTCTCACCGCCGCGCAGCGCCTCGAAGACAGCCACCACCTGCTCCGCGAGCCACTGCGGCAGGCCGGCTTGGGCCATCCCCGCGACCGCCGCGTCGTCCGGGACGTCCACGTACTCGATTGGGCGGCCCAGGGCGCTCGACAGCAGCCGCGCGACCTCGGCGTAGGTGATCGCCTCCGGGCCGGTGAGGACGTGAGTCCGGCCGTCATGCCCGGACGTGACCAGCACCGCGGCAGCGGCGGTGGCGACGTCATGCGGATCGACCATTGCGATTCGCGCGTCACCGGCGGGGAGGAAGAAGCGGCCTGCCTGCCGGATGGTCGTGGCAGAACCGAGGATGTTCGACATCATGTGGCTTGAGCGCAGCACCACCGCCGGGATGCCCGAGCCGCGCAGGTGCTCCTCAATGCGGCCGTGCTGGTCGAAGAAGACCGTCGAGGAACCGGCCCCTGCCCCGATCGTGGACAGCATGACCACCTGCCGAACACCCGCGGCCGCTGCCGCGTCGATCGCGTTCGTCCCGTACTCCACCTGCCTGGGGTCGTTCGCGCAGAGAAGGAACATCCGCTCGACACCGTCGAGTGCCCGCCGGACAGACGCTGGCTCTGCGAAGTCGCCGTGCGCCATCTCGGTCTTGCCGCCGAGAACGGCGGCCGCACGATCCAGGTCACGGACGAAGGCACGGACCGAAATGCCACGCTCACGCAGCTCCGTGGCGACCTTCGAACCGACGTTCCCTGTCGCGCCCGTCACCAGCACCGTCGCCATAATCGCTCACTCCCCGAGGTCGGCCCGCGTCAGCCCAAAGTACCCGAATGGTGACACTGGGTTGCGGAACGGGGCCGCCTGGCACTCATTCATCAATGATGAAGATCACGATCTACAGCTGGAGTACTAGCTGCCGACGGCAGGAGCATCCGGGACGGCGACGGTCTCCGCTGCGAGCCACGATCTCCCAGCCGAACCGGACGCGGTTGAGGCAACGCGGGTGACCATCAAGGCCCGGCAGATCGAATCCGAGGGGGACTGCATCTGGGCTCTGGACCAAATCGCCGAGGCTCTCGCCGCAGATGTGGGCGAGCTTCCAGAGGGCGAGGAATGGACTCCGCCGACAGGCACCAAGTGGGATGACGTCCTGGCTGGCATTGAAGCTTGGACAAGCCTCATGTCCTACGCGGTGCTGAGCACTTACGGACCTCCGAGCCGCATGCGGTTCCCCGGATGGAGTGGCGCCGTAGCTCACCGCCTGGTCGTCATGTGCGGGTGGCTGCGGGCTCCGCCGAGGTGGGCGGCAGGAGGAGCACACGCGCTGGACTACTCAATCGGTTTCACCTTCCCGCTCGGAGTCCAAGGATCGTTGAGCTGGACTCCCTGACATCCCTGGCTCCCGACACCGGGGGTCCTAAGCGTCGCTCCGTCCAGTCCTGCCCATCGCCGTCACCGACAGTCGCGTGCGCAGGCTGAACCGACTATCAGGTGACAAATTCGGCGCCTGACCAGGGAGAACTCCAAAATGCCCCCACCCGCGGGGTGGGGGCTCAGCGGGACGGACACAGTCGGGAGCGTTCAGCCGGTCTGCCGTCCGTACCACCGACTCAAGACACGCGAGGTCTTCGGGGCCTCGGGGATGCCGCGCTAGCCCAGTGATTTGCGAGCCGCTTGAAACCCGGTGTGCACCTGTGCGCCGTCCCAGGGCTTCGGAAGCTTCGCGGGCTTCAGGAAGAGCCTGGCGTTGCTCACCCAGGTGTTGAGGTTCTTTGTCCCCCTGTAGCCCATGACGATTGACCTCGTCTTCTGGTCTGTAGTCAGAAACCCCTTGGTCGCGAATCGGCGCTGGCTCACGAACGGGATCGCAACCTGTCCCATCACGCTCGGGTCAGGTGCGGCATTGGCGGGGGCGGCGAGCCCTCCAAGGACCGTGGCACCCGCAAGAGCAACAGCGGCAAGCGCACGAGTGGTAGTGGTGTTCATGCGCTGCCAACGATCTTGACCCATCCGGGACACGTCCTACCCGCAGACACCCTCTGAACCAGGGAGTTCATCAGCCGAGGTCCGCCATGTCTGCTCAAGTATGTGGATCAATCCGTTACGCACGGGGAAAGGCGCTGGGCCGCCGCGTCCTGAGCCACGGTGCAGCCCTGCGCGGATTTGAGCCGTCCGCCCACCGGGCTCACGCGTGTGTCCACTCCCGCAGGAGGGCCTCGCGCTCGGGCGGTTTCGGTGTGCCACCTCTGTGGTCCCGGCTCCAGGTCGTGAGGGTCCGGGGGTCTGCCGTGCCCTCCCGGAAGCGGGCCAGGAGGCGCTGGGACAAGGCGATCTCCCGGGAGGTGTAGCCCCTGGTCGCCGCCGGCACCCGCACCTCTTCCGCACCGTCCTGCGTCTCCAGGACCAGGAACATCTGTGGCGGTTCCTCTCCGCCGTAGCTGGACCCCAGCGTGACCACCGCTTCCAGCACCGCCGCCAGGAAGCGGCCTCCGCCCCTTGCCTCGTCCTCCACGGGCGCGGCGTCCACGCCCGCGGAGCGCAGGATCGACCACGGCCACGCCCGGATGCCGTCCGGGCCCCGAGCCTGTACCCCTTCGGAGGTGATGCGGACGCAGTGCCCTTCCGCGTCCGGCGGGGAACCTACGTACACCGAGTCCTCGGTGATCCAGAACAGTCCTACCATCGCCACGGCTGACTCCTGATGTGCGTGCCGGTCCGTCTCGAGCTCCTGCGATCGTTTTCCGGCGCCCTGCGGCGCCTGGTTCCAGTAAGCCCCACCCTGCCGAGCGGAGCATGACCCTGCATCTCGGGGCTTGACCGTCCGCGGGACCAGCGCCTTCGTCCGCTGCTGCGCTGGAGCCAGCCCTGCGGCCGGTGGCGGGCACCGACCCGCAAGAGGGTCGGGCGTACAGATCGACCTTGGACTTCGGTAGTACCCGGGCCCCCTGCAGAGCACAACCATGGGCCCGAAGCAAGCACTCAGGCGTTTCCAGAACTCGGCGACGTCACTCTCCCTTGGAACCAGCGGCGGCCCGGTCATGCCTGGGTGCGTGGTGTGGGGTCTGCCGGCCGGCGGGCCCCACACCCACGTCCGGGGTCAGCGCGCAGCAGTAGGCGTCGGGGCCGGGCGGCCGGACAGCACCAGCTGGATGGTGTCCTCGGTGAGGCCTTCAAGGGTGATGTCGTAGGTTCGGGCCATCTGCTGGAGCCGGGCGACGGTACGGCGGATCGCGGCCGGATTGTCGGCCGCCCACTCGATGTTCAGCAGATCCCGGTACAGAACCTCGGAGGTCTCCTCGACCTCAAGGGCGTGCAGCACGGTCCGGCGGGCGGCGTCGAGATCGGGGGAGTCGCCGTCGGTGTGCCAGCGGGCCAGAGGGTGCGCGGTGTCCGTGATGCGGGACAGCATCTCCTGGACGACCGGGTCTGCCCATGGCAGGGCCCGCCCGTCGAACGGCTTGCCGCGCACGAGTGCCATCGCGCTTTCCAGGTCGGCGGTCCCGTCCTGCGGTCCGGCGGCCAGAGCGCGGGAGGCCAGGCGCTTGAAGAGGTCCCAGTCGGAGGTGACGGTGCGGTGGAAGGCGTACCCGCCGCCGGCGGCCGCCTTGGGGCGGGGGAGGAGCGGCTGCCCGTCCTGGGTGAAGCCGATCGCGTTGCGGAGTTCGGACAGGCGGGAGTGCAGGGTGCGGGTGGACCACGGGTTGACCGGGTCCATGGCCCGGCAGAGGTATGCGGCGGTGCGTCCGGGGCGGAGGTGGAGGAGGGCTGCGACGGCGGTGGTGCGGGGGGTGTGGGCATGCGTGGAGCTGGTGCCGCCGGTGATGCGGAGCGGCCCCAGCATGTCGATCCGCACGCCCGTGGTGTTCTCGCCGCCTGGGACCGGCCCGGCTTGCGGGGCCGGAACCGCCCCCGAGGGTGCACCGGTCGTCTGCTGCGGGACCGGGACCGGGACCGGGACCGGGACCGGGCCCGGTTCGGCAGGCTGGCCAGCCGGGTCGTGGCCCGTGTCCCCGTCCTTGGCTGTCCCCTTGGTCTGGCCGATGTCGCCGGAGGGGGGTCGGGGCGGAAGCCGGGGGTGTGGCCGCTGTGGGGGCGATGCCGGCGAGGAGCGCGGGGAAGGGATCGCCGGGGTCCTGGGTGGCTTCGGCCTGGTGACGCGGAGGGTCAACGGTCGTCCGGTGGCCGCCGCCTGTCCCGTGGTCCTCGGCGAAACCCCACGGCCCGGTCGCGGGCTGCGGCTCCTCGACGGAAACCTGGAGGGCGTGGACGTACTCCCGGTACTGCTCGTCGCAGACGCGCTGCAAGGTGACCGGGTGCTCCAGCGGCGCCAGGAGCGCCCTTCGAGCCGGGGCTCGCCCAGGCCGCCGAGTCCGTCCCCGGTCCTGGCGTCCTGGCGGGCGGCCTGGCCCTGGAGCAGAAATTCGATGGCCACCGCGCCATCCTCTTCACCCCTGCCGGCCCCGGTGGCCGGGTGCTGCTCCAGACCCGGCGCGGCTCCCTGGTCCAGGGCCGCTTCCCCGACCTGGTCGCCGCCGCCGAGCAGCTGCCCGACGGCCTGGTCCTCGATGGCGAACTCGTCGTCTGGGACACCGCGGCGGGACGTCTGTCCTTCGAAGCGCTCCAGCGCCGGGCCGCCGCCCGCGGCCGCACCGCCGCCGTGCTGGCCGCGAAGACCCCAGCCTTCTTCATCGCCTTCGACGTCCTCCAGCAAGACGGCACCGAACTCCTCACCCGGCCCTATCACGAGCGTCGACGGATCCTCGAGGACCTCTTCGACACCCACCAGCTGACCGCGCCCTGGACGCTGTGCCCGATGACCACCGACCTCGCCAAGGCGAGGGAGTGGCTGGAGACGTGGACCGACGTCTCCGGGGTGGAGGGGATCCTGGTGAAGGTGGACACAGTGCTGGTCCGCCCGGATGTGGTGGCGGAGGTCAGCGCGGATCGGGCCGTTGACCGGGGCGTTTTTCGTCACCCGCTGCGCTTCAAGCGCTTGCGCTTGGACGTGAGTGTGGAAGACGTTCCGCGGTTGGGGGCGGACCGGCCACGGCTGCTGGCTAAGCACCCCGCCGGGGTCGCGCGATACCCGGTGGCGCCCTGGGGGAGCTCCCGGGCACGCAAGCCTTGGTGACGTTCCTTGGGCGTGATCGTTTCCCAGCGTATGAAGCCCGTGCCGCGCATCCTCACCGTCGCCCTGTTGGCCGCCGTCTCGCTTACCGTCGCTGTCCCGGCCTTCGCCGACGGCCCCACCAATGGTCTTGGTGACATCACCGCCGACAAGGTGCCAGAAGCGGCCCTGGCCGGAGCCGCTGGGCAGGCCAAGCCCAATGTCCCGTTCGGGGTCGCCAAGTTCGCCCAGGATCGCGCAGGGGAGGCCTTCGCCAAGGCGCAGGGCAAGGCGGGCGCGGTAATCAACTCATAGCGCGGCCGCCGACCCGTCCACGCAGGGCTGCCGCAAGCGGTTTTGTGGGGGCAGCCACGGGGCCAGGCCCTTGTGTCAGAGCCGAAAAGGACCTTGCGGTCCGCCGCCTGAGAGACCCCTCTGACGAACCCCAGCGCGGGCCGCCACCACTCGGTGGCGGCCCGCGCTGTCGTGTGTCTGGGGCCGGCTACAGTCCGATGGCACAGAACATCCTCACCCGCTCGCTGCGCCGTCCGTAGTCCTTGTCTGTTCCCATCCAATCGAGGCGTTTGCTCAGCGAACCCAGTCGTTTTGGCTTTGTATCAGCGAACCGAGTCGCGCGGGCGATCGCACTGGGGGCCGGGCCACCCTCTACCGGCTCTATGACAAGTTGGCGACCGGCCCGGAGCAGAGCCACCACAAGGCCGCCCGCTGTAGGCGCGGGCCACGCGGCGGGCGGCCTGCGGGCTTCGACCGCTACGACACGGAAATGGGAGTCGTGGGCTGAAAGGCCCGCCGGTCAGGCGACCTTCCGGCGCTGGGGCGCCTTCCGCGTCTTCACCCCGCCGACGATGAGCGCCAGCCCCACGACGACGATGCCGAGGTAAGCGGTGGACGGAAGGTCGACGACCTTGTGCATCCAGCCCCACTCCGTGCCGAAGAGGGCCTGCGAAGCGAAGCTGACAAGCCCCTGGGCTCCTACGACGTAGCCGATGCTTTCGACGGTGTATCCGATGGTTGTTCGCACGGATCAATTCTCTCGTGGCGGTGCCGCAAGATCGTCCTCCGCAGGGCCGACAACACAGTAGGCCAAAGGATGCAGTCTCTTGGAGAGCACCGGCACAGCACCCCGCTGCGGCAGAGGAGTCGCCCCGGACATCCTGCGGCTTCCCCGCGTGGGCGGCACGGACACAAGCCCTGGACCGGCAGGCGGTGGTGACGTGGCTCCTCACCCATTGGCAGGCGGGCGGCGGCCAGCAGCCCGGTCAGGCGGGGAGGTGCAGGGCGAGTTGTTCCCACTGCCGTGCGGGCGGGGAGTCGGGTGTGGTGGTCATGAGGTGGAGGCTGATGTGGTCGGCTCCGGCGTCGAAGTGCTCTTTGACTCGGTGGGCGATGTCCTCGGCACTGCCGTGGGCCACCAGCGCGTCGACCAGCCGGTCGTTGAGCGCCTCAGGGTTCTCGTATCCAAGTCCTCGCAGCAGTTCGCGGCGGTTCGGCAGGGCGGCCGCGGCCGTGGTGCGGGCCAGGTCGGCGGTGTCCGCAGGGTCGTGGCTGAGCACGCACAGCTGGGTGATGGCCAACAGGCCGTCGTCTCCGAGAACAGTTCTGGCGGTGCGGGTGTACTCGATGGGCATGCCCAGCACCGTTGCGCCCCGGGCGCGTTCGGCGGCAAGGGCGAGCATGTCGGGATCCTGGGCGGCGAGTACGCGGTGCGGTGAGGCAGCCGTGTCGGGTGGCCCGAACGGGGCGGTGTCCAGCGCGTCGAGGTAGGAGCGCATGGTGGTCAGAGGCGGGCGGTAGCGGTGGCCGCGGATGTCCTCGGCCAGGCTGGGGTGGCTGTCCCACAGGCCGAGCAGGAACCGGCCGGGGAAGGCCTCCTGAAGGGTGCGCTGCGCGGCGGCGGTCGTGACCGGGTCGCGGGCGTAGATGTCGGTCATGCCGGCGGCCACGGTGATGTGCCGGGTGGCCGCCAGGAGGATCGCGGCCTGTGCCATGGCTTCCCGTCCCGTGATCTCGGGGAACCACAAGGTGCCGTAGCCGAGGTCCTCGATCACGGCGGCGGCCTTACGGACCCCGGGTGCGGAGAGACGGTCGAAGTCTCCCGCCCAGATCCCGATGCGTCCGAGGCCGTGGGTGCGGGCGCTCACGCGTCCTGCCCTGCGGTGCGCGTGGAGTCCAGGAACGCGGCGATCTGGGACGCACCGGTTCGCTCCAGCCAGGTGCCGAAGTCCATCGCGGCGGGGTGGATCTTCCGGGTGGCGGGAATGTCGGCGCGGTAGCCGAGGGTGTTGAGCCACTCGTTGGCGTAGGCGAAGTCTTCGCTCAGGGCCCGGATCGCGTCGAACGGGACCTGAACGTAGGGCATCGGTATGCCGAGCGCCTTCCCGATGGCA
This sequence comes from Streptomyces sp. NPDC030995, assembly GCF_055571215.1. Classification (NCBI taxonomy): domain Bacteria; kingdom Bacillati; phylum Actinomycetota; class Actinomycetes; order Kitasatosporales; family Streptomycetaceae; genus Streptomyces; species Streptomyces sp. NPDC030995. Next base: position 3,004 of record NZ_JBVIFS010000068.1, on the reverse strand, counting down.
GCGGCGATCTGAACCGGCGTGAGTTCGTCCCCCGCCAGGGAGACCTCCCGGCCGATCCACTCCTTCGGCCGGGAGAACGCCAGCGCGGCCACGGCGCCGACATCGTCGACGGCCAAGACCTGCTGCGGGACCTCCGGCGCGAGCCCGGTGGACAGATTCCCGTTCCGCAGCGCGTATCCGCCGGTGAAGTTCTCCATGAAGGACACCGGCCTCAGGATCGTCGCGGGCAGGCCGAGCGCGGCGATGTGCTGCTCGATCCGCCACTTGCTGACCAGGTTCACCGGAAGCTTCTCCTCAAGGTGCCGGTCCGCTTCGGCGACCGACGTGAAGACGAAGTGCCCGATGCCTGCAGCGTGCGCGGCCTCGGCGACGTTCACACCCCAGCGCACCTCGTCCTCGGCGCTGAAGTCCGGCGCGGTGCCGGGCGAGCCGACGGTGGGCTGGACGCTGAACAGGCCACAGGCGCCCTCGGCCGTGGCGGTCAGGGAGCCGACGTCCTCCATCTGCGCCCGCACCACCTGTGCTCCGGCCTGCGCCAGTGCGGTGGCCTGCGCCCCGTTCGGGTCGCGCGTCAGTGCGCGCACCTGCCAGCCGCCGCGGAGCAGGTGATGCGTCACGGCCCTGCCCTGCAGGCCGGTCGCTCCCGCCACCACGACGGTCTTCTGCGTCGGCTTCATGTTCTTCTCCATCGCGTCCATGCGGAAGGGGAGCCACCCCTTAAGTGGGGTGTCCCTCCGTTTCTCGTTCGCTACGATATGGAGGACCACCCCACTTTTCAACCCGTCAGGAGTGCCCGTGCCCAATGACGCCGCCGTCCCGCCCCGCCGGCCGATGCGCGCCGACGCGCGCCGCAACTTGGAGAAGATCGTGGCCGCCGCCGGGGCCCTGATCGCCGAGAACGGCGCCGACGCTTCCCTGGAGGAGGTCGCCCGCCGCGCGGGAGTCGGCTCGGCCACCCTGCACCGCCACTTCCCCTCCCGGCAGGCGCTCCTGGAGGCGGTCTTCAAGGACCGGGTGGAGGCTCTGTGCGCGAAAGCCGGCGATCTGCTCGCCGAACCCGACCCCGGCCAGGCCCTGTCCACCTGGCTTCGCGCCGTCGGCGCACACGCCGTGGCCAACCGGGGACTGGGGGCGTCCCTGATGCGCGACGCAGACCCGGCGCTGGGCGAGAGCTGCCACGACATGATCACCAATGCCGGAGACGCGCTCCTCGCACGCGCCCGAGCGGCAGACGCCGTCCGCCCCGAGATCACCATCACCCAGCTGCTGAAACTCGTCGGCGCGATCGCGCTGGCCACCGAGCAGGACGCCGACGGCCCGGCCGAGGCCGACCTCCTGCTTGCGATCGCCATCGAGGGCGTACGCGCGCGCTGACCCCTGCTTCCGTGGTCCGGCCCGCACTCTGACGGTCCGTAGCCACAAGAATCCTCCTGGGCCGGCTCCCTCCGACCGGCTGCCCACACCGATCGGGCAGGTGACGTCACCGTTCAGCCGCCTCGCCGTGCTGCCTCCACTGGCCCGAGACCCGCGCGTCGGCCCTTCCTGGCTTTCCCGCCCACCCGCGTACGGCGTTCATGGCAGATCAGTGCGCTGAACCGCCGTGGTGACGTACGGTGCTGACGGGCAGTGACAGCTGTGCCACGAGGGGGCGGGGGAGTGAATGGACGGGACGGTCGAAGGGGCAGCGGCGGGCGAGGCGGACGTGGCGCGCCGTAGACGTGTGCGGCGCGGCGCGATCTGGGGCGGGATCGCCGGCGCGGCGTGCGTCGTGCCGATCGCCATTGACGGTACGGAGCGCTGGCCCTGGTGGCTCAACCTGACGATCTGCCTCGTCCTGGGCCTCTTGGGAGCCCTTGGCGGGGCAGTGACCGCGCACCGGGACGGGGTCAAGGCCGAGGTCCGCAGGGACACGCTCGATGCGGGCGAGACGCAACTGAGCCAGTACCGGGTGAAGCTGGTCCCCGACGGCGCTCCGGCGCCACCGCCCTTCAAGGAGAGCGACTACACGTCCTACTCCCTGACGACGACCACCCGCCGGCTCCAGCTGTGGGAGTTCGGCTATCTGCCGCAGTGGAGCCACCCGTGGAGGGAGCTGCGCCTGACCACGGAGGGACACGTCCTGGTCGTCACCGGGCCGCAGGGCCTGCTCGGCCGGTTCGTCCTGGAGAAGATGCTCGTACCGGAGGAACTCGTCCTGACCTCGAGCCGCCTCCGCGCCCGCGCACCCGGCGCGTCGTCATCCCCATCACCACCGGCTTCCCTTACGGACTGAGCTCAACCTGGCCATCCGGATGAACACGCCGGTCGCGCGGGTCGCCGTTTCCCGGTCGCACAGACGGACTGCTCAGCCATCCGCGCCAGGCAGGAATACCGCACGGGTCGAATGGCGCTCCCCGCCAGCTAAGGAGGCGGCGTTGTGGCGTACGCATCATTCCGCTCGGCCTCATGACCGTTTCATGCACGTCCTGTCGGACGCGAACGGACTGCCCCTCGTCGTCGGCCTCTCGGCCGCCAACACCCACGACAGCCAAGCGCTGAAGCCCATGGTGCTCGGTCACCAAACGAGACACGACCCCCACCGCGGCCGCCACTTCAAGCCCCGACGCCTCCATGCCGACAAGGCCTACGACATTCCTGAACTGCGGAAATGGCTCCGCGGCAAGCGGATCGGCGTTGGTGATGACCATCTCCGACGCGGTCCGCCGCGCCGCCCAGAAACGCCTCACCGGCCGGGAGGAGGACGCGGACCGCATCGACAGGGCTGTACCGACGGCTTCGGCTACATCGTCAACCGCCGTATGGCCGTCTCCCTCTGGTTTCCGGCGGGGGAGACGGCCATACGGCGGGTAGTCCGGTGTCCGTCCGGGCCGTGGTAGCCGCCGGGCTTCCGGCCCGCGATGCGACCGTCATCCCCACGAAGGTACCGGCCGCCTCCCCTGTCGTGAGTGGCAAAAGGGGAGGCGGGATACGCCGGTCCGGTTCCTCGACGGGCTCCACCTGGTCC
>NZ_JBVIFS010000067.1:0-12708 GCF_055571215.1 Streptomyces sp. NPDC030995 | reverse complement strand
AGCTACCTCGCCGGCCTCCACCTCCGCGCCGCAATGATCTGGATCGACGACCTGATCAAGACCGCCGAATGATCACGACATCACACAGGCCCTAGCCGACCGGCTCGGGAAAGACCTTCGCGCCGCTGCGCGATACGCACCCCGGCCATGAGCGCGACACGCACGCCGGCAAGGGGCGGCCTCCGGCACTGGGCGGCCCACATCCAGTGGATCGTCGACGGCTACGCCCTCGTCCTGGGCGGCACCGTCCTGACGATGGGGGCACTGACCGACCGCTTCTCGCCTCAGTGGAGCGCGCGCCCGCCACGCGCTCAAGGCGCCCGGGCCACCGCCGCTTGGAACGACCAGGTGCGCCGACATGGGCGCGCCCTCGGTGGTAGGCCATCACGGCACTGGTGAGCCACTTCGCGGGCCATGTTCAAGTCCTGGGCTTCACCCCGCATGAACTCCTGCGCCCAGTCCGGCAGCACACCCGCGGAGTCGACCAGTGCGCTATGGAGGTCATCCAGTGCGGCGTAGCGCTCGTCCCGCAAGCCGACCTGGCGGCGGACCACGGAGTCCACGGCCGGACCCCCGTCAACGGCGGCGGCTTCCCGAAGGGCGGCTTCCTGAACGAGGCCGTCCACCAGCTCCTTGGTGCGGACCACGTAGGCGGCTACCTCGGGCCGACGATCCGCCGGTACGCACTGGCCGCCGACAGAACCGCCTTGCCACCGCTGGGCTCGGTCGTCGAGGCTGCGGCTCATGGTGAGCCGAGTGTGTAGGCGAGCTACTCCCTGGCAACCCTCGACGAGCGTGGGTCGTTGACCGGTTTGCCGAGGGCGTGATGTGTAGGGTCTTGGAAACCGTCTTCTCGGCGGGCCCGCCCACCCACCCATGCCAGACGGATTTCCCGGCAGGCCGCAAGCTCAGACGTGACCGATCATCAGGAGTGCTGCCGTGGGGCCCGTAGAGATTTCGTCTGCGCCAGGCGGCCTCGGTTGGAACCGTGAGACGGCGATGCTGGCGCTCTTGTCCTTCGCCATGCTGATCGTCTCGCTCGACCAGTACATCGTGGTCGTGGCACTTCCCGACATCGCACGCGACCTCGGCTATTCCGCGCAGACGCTCCAGTCGGTCATCAGTGCCTACGCGGTAGCCTCGGCCGGCTTCCTCCTGTTCGGCGGGCGTGCCGCGGACCTGCTCGGACAGCGACGTATCCTGACCGTCGGTCTCGCGCTCTATGCCGGAGCGGCATTCGTGGGAGGACTCGCGACAGGCCCCGGAACGCTGCTCGCCGCCCGCGCAGTCCAAGGTCTTGGCGGCGCCCTCGTCTTCCCCACCACCCTGGCACTCATCAACACCACCTTCATCGAAGGCCGAGCGCGCAACCGTGCATTGGGGATCTGGGGAGGGTCAGGCGCGGCAGGACTCGTCATCGGTGTGCTGCTCGGCGGCCTTCTGACGCAGGCGTTCGGCTGGGAAGCGGTCTTCTTCGTCAACGTCGCCCTGGCCTGCCCTGCGCTGCTGCTCGCCTTCGTAGTGATCCCCCGGGACGGTCAACGCGAAAGAGGACGCAAGTTCGACCTGCCCGGTGCGCTCAGCATCTCTCTCGGTGTCACACTCATCGTGTTCGCCCTCGTGCAGGGCCCCGGATCGGGCTGGCTTTCGCCCGGCATCCTCGTGAGCGCAGCAGCGGGTCTGCTGCTGATCGGAGCCTTCGTCGTCATCGAGCGGCGCAGCTCCGACCCGCTCATGCCGCCCCGGCTGCTCTCCAACCCCAACGTGATCACCGGCGTCGTCATCGCCTTCATGTTCATGGCGACCTTCGGCTCCGTGCTCTACTTCCTGTCCATCTACTTCCAGGAGATTCTGGGCTACGACGCCTTGCAGACCGGCACCGGCTTCCTCATCCCTACGGCAGTGGTGGTGGCCGGCTCGACGACCGCAGGCCAGTTCGTGACGCGGTTCGGTCTCAGGCGCACGCTGGCGGCGGCCCTCGCCGTCGGTGCGCTCGGTGCGGTCGCACTCGGCCTCGCGATCTCGCCCGACGGCACATACACCGAACTCATCCCCGGCCTCGTGGTGCTCAGCATCGGCGACGGGGTGGTCTTCACCGCCATGTTCATCGCCGCCGCCACCGGAATCTCCGACCGACAACAAGGCATCGCCTCCGGCATCGCCTCCACCGGCTCAGGCGCGGGCGCAGCCGTCGGCCTCGCCCTCCTCGTCCTGGTAGCAACTGCCGGCCTCGATGGCCTCACGGGTGAACAGCTTCGAATCGCCACCGCCGACGGGATCAGCACCACGCTCTTCATCGTGGCCGGCGGAATCGCGCTGACCTTCCTCGTCGCCTTGAGCCGCTGCCCAACACCCCCCGACCCGCCACCCGCCCCCGTCCCGTACCAGACCCGCCGCTGCTGACAACGTCCCTCAGGCGTTGCACCGTCCGGCCGTCGTGCTGCTGGTGCTCAGAGAAGATCGTCGGAGGTGGTGTCGCTGACCCGCCCGAGGACCTGATGGACCCACGTCATGACACCACTGCTGCCTCGGGTCTTTCGAGCACTCGACCGGCTCCATGCGTCCCACCCTTGGGACCACAACGCCCACTATCGCCACTGGATCCTGCGGCAGCTCCCCGGACGCTTCGGCAGCGCCCTGGACGTGGGAACCGGCAGTGGGAGACCTGGCCCGCCTCCTCGCTGTCCGCGCAGGGCAGTACGCGGCACTCTCACCCTTTTCCGCCAGCACCTGGCGCCCGGCGGAACCCGGGTCGTCGTCGGCCTCGTCCGCGCCCACTTCCCACCGATCACATCCTCCGTGCCGCTGCCATTCCGGTGCCCGGCATCATCCGACCGGCGACATCGTTCCTGCGGGGTCTCTGCGTACGGGTACTCATTGCATTCGTGTACGAGGCGCGCGAGGGTGGCAGGAAGCCATGTAGACGGGCGCCGCGTACCAGGTGTCGTATCCGCAGCGAATCCAGCCCGGCTGCCACGTGTGTTGACGTACGTCATGACCGCCTCAGAAGGGGAACGCCTTGCGCACCACAGGACCACGCCCATCCCGCCGCATCGCACTCGCTCTCGGCGCCGGCGCGGCACTCTCCGCCGCCCTGCCCCTCGGCGGAACGGCACACGCCTTACCTGCTGGGGACGGCATCACCTCTCGGCTGAGGGAGCTCGAGCAGCAGCATTCCGCACGCCTGGGTGTGTTCGCCCGCAACATGCGCACAGGCAGGATGGTGGCCTACCGCGCGGACGAACGCTTCCCGATGTGCTCACTGTTCAAGACGATCGCCGCCGCGGCCGTGCTGCGTGACCTCGACCACGACGGCGAGTCCCTGGCCAAGCGCATCCGGTACACCGCAGAGTACGTAGAGAAGTCGGGGTACTCCCCGCGCACTGGCAAAGCCGAGAACCTCGAAAGCGGCATGACCGTCGCCCAACTGTGTGACGCAGCAATCTGCTACAGCGATAACACCGCAGGAAACCTGCTGCTCCGCGAGCTGGGGGGACCGACCGCCATCACCCGCTTCTGCCGCTCGATCGGCGACGGGAGGACCCGGCTCGATCGATGGGAGCCCGAACTCAACTCGGCAGAGCCATGGTTCGTGACCGACACCACCACCCCCCGCGCCATCGGCCGGACCTATGCGCGCCTCACGCCGGTGATGCGCTCACACCCCAGGACCGGGAACGGCTCACCGGCTGGTTGCTCGCCAACACCACCAGCGGCGACAGATTTCGCGCCGGCCTCCCCGCCGACTGGATTCTCGCCGACAAGACCGGCGGCGGGAGGTACGGGGGCAACAATGACGCGGGAATCACCTGGCCGCCGGATGGCGCACCGATCGTGATGGCCGTCCTGACGACCAAGCACGAGGAAGATGCACCAGCCGACCACCCGCTGGTGGCCAAGACCGCCGCATTGCTGGCGGCGGAACTCGTCTGAGTGGCTGTTGTCTTTCCGGGCTTGAGGGCTGCGTTTCCGCTGGTCAAGCATAGGGTTGGCGGTCTCGGGGAGTGGTGACGTGTTGTGTCGTCGCTCTGGTGGAGGTCGGGGATGCCGTCGGTCGTGGGGCTGTTGGAACAGCGTGAGCTCACCGCTCACCGCTCGCCGTCGTGTGGACGAGTTGCGGGAGGAGGCTGACCGTATCCAGGCCGAGCTGGCCGTGGCCGAGCGGGAGTGGAACGAGTGGGTCATCGCCCGCTCACGCGTCGGCGAGGTGCTGGCCCCGGGTGACGGCGACGCCGCCGGTCCCGATGCGGCCGAGGACTTGCCGGATCACAGTGAACCACCGGCGTCGCCCGGGCCCTCGGAGGCGGCGAAGCCGAAATCGGTGGTGCCGATGTGGCGCGCGGGGCTGGCCTGGTCGGCACTGTCGGTGGAGTACCAGCGCATCCTGCAGGCTCTCGCGGACCGGAACCGACTCGGTCAAGGTCCGCTGACGTGCGAGGAGATGGCCGCCTGCTTCGGCCTGGACCCGGTGCCCGGGAAGGTGGAGGCGCTGCGGTCGAAGGCGAAGCGCCTGGTGGCCCGAGGCTGGCTCGCCGAGCCGGCAGCGGGGCGGTTCACGCTCGCGAAGGCCGTGCCCGGACAAGGCGGCGCGTCATGAGCTGCGTCATCGACCAGTAGACCATCGCCTCGGCGCTGCTGGTGGATCGCTCGAAGTCGCGCACCAGGCGGCGGCTTCGCATCAGGTGGGCGAAGAACCGCTCCACGATCCACCTCTTCGGCAGCACGACGAAGCCGCGCGTCGTCGCAGCGCTTGACGATCGCGAGGACCAGGGCGAGGGCGGCCAGGCTGTACTCGACGAGGCTGCCGGTGTAGCCGCCGTCGGCCCAGACCAGGGCCAGCAGGTGGTGCGCGGCCGCGACCTGGGTGAGCAAGACCTGGGCGGCAGCACGGTCGCCGACATCCGCCGCGGTGACCATCACCGCGACCAGCAGGCCGAGCGTGTCGACCACGACGTGCCGCTTGCGGCCGTTGACACGCGTGCCGCCGTCGAAGCCGCGGCTGTCGGCGCCGACGACGGCGTCGGCCTTGACCGACTGGGAGTCGATCAAGCCCGCGCTCGGCTCCGGATCCCGCCCGGCCCTGCTCGCGGACCCGGCGGCGGAGCCGGTCGTGGAACTCCCGAACCAACCGTGGTCGCGCCAGCGGCGGAAGAAGGCGTAGACGCGGTCCCGCGGCGGGAAGTCGGCCGGCACGGCCCGCCACTTCGTGCCGTTGTCGACCAGGTAGCGGATCGTATCGAGCATCGCGCGGTGGCAGTATGCCTCCGGCTGCCCGCCCCGGCCCCGCAGCCAGCCTGGCACCGGCAGCTGCGGCCTCACCACTGCCCACTCCGCGTCCGACATGTCCGTCGGGTAGTGGCGCTCACGCACCCCGTGGTCGTCGGCGTTCCCGAACCGGTGAGCCAGACAGTCACCCGCGAGAGTGGCCGAGCTGGGCCCTGCCTCGCCGACGGCGTACAAATGCGACAACAGGGCCTCCTGGGCCGCTCGTTGGCTTCGACACCCTTCGAGCGACCAAGAGGCCCTGCTTTCATGCACGGCACCCGCCACAGTCACCCGATCGAGGCTCCCGCTCGACCGACAGCCCTCAAGACCCTCGCCGGGTTCGCTGGTGCGTTGACCCGGGGTGATCGCTGCCCAGAGTCTTCGCGGGTTGTTGTCCACCTTCGGACAGTTGTGGTGGTGGTCGAGTTCCTGACGGATGAGCAGGCGGCCAGGCCGGGGCGTTCAACGGAGCGCCGTCGCGGGCGGAGCCGGAGTGGTACTTCTTCCTGGACGACGCTGATCTGGAGCTGGTGCCGGGGGAAGCGGCGGGCGCGCAGACGGCTGGGCTTCGCCGTCGAGCGGGCGGCTGTGGGGGCGCCCGCTCGTCTGTCAGATGGATGTGGAGAGTGCTACGTGGCGCCATTGGTCGAGTTCACGCCGTACCAGATCCAGTTTCGCCTCGACGCGCTCGACCGCGTCTGCGCCCAGCTGGAGGCGCAGCGGAGGCTCGGCAGTCTCGGTGACGCCGACGATGGCTTTGGCAGCCTTCACCGGGTCGCCCGGCTGGCGGCCGTCGTAGTAGGCCAGCGCTTCGCGCACCGGTCCCGCGCCCTCGGTGTAGTCGGCGATGGTGGCCGGCTCGACTTGAAAGCTGGAGCTGCCCAGGAAGTCCGTGCGGAAGCCGCCCGGCTCGATGATCGTGACGCGGACTCCGAGGGGGGCCAGTTCGCCGTGCAGTGCTTCGGAGATGCCTTCGAGGGCGAATTTCGATGCGCCGTACAGGCCCGTCGCTGGTGCGGTGGCGAAACCGCCCACGGAGCCGATGTTCAGGACATGCCCGGATCGCTGAGCCCGCAAGGTCGGCAGGGTCGCCCGCAACGTGTTGAGCACGCCGAACACGTTGACGTCGAACAGTGCCCGAGCAGCCTTGTCTGAGGTCTCCTCGATTGCGCCGACGAGGCCGTAACCGGCGTTGTTGGCCACGATGTCGATCCGGCCGAACCGGGCCAGCCCGGCCTCCACAGCTGCCGTCAGCTGCTCCGGTTCGGTCACGTCCGCGTTCACCGCCAACAGTTCATCCGGCTTGTGCGGGTACGCCTTGAGCACTGCCGATACGTCCCTCGCCGCAGCGATCACTCTGTGCCCTCGGTCCAGCGCCTCACGGGTGATCGCCGCGCCGAGCCCCCGCGATGCCCCGGTGATAAACCAGATACTCATGTTCTCCCCTGTTCTGATGGCCCGATGGGCCGACGGCTCGACGCTAGACCCTAGAGTCGGGTCTAGATCAACAGCTGTGTGAGGGAGGGCACTCATGGACCTGAGCATCGGTGAGGTGGCGCAGCGCAGTGGGCTGAGCGTGCACGCGTTGCGGTTTTACGAGCGGGAGGGCCTGTTCGCCAACCCGGTACGCCGCCTGTCCAACGGCCGCCGGATCTATCACGAGGAAGATCTGGAGTGGCTGGCGATCTGCACAAAGCTGCGTTCCTCCGGCATGTCCCTGGCGGTGATCCGGCAGTACATCGAGCTGGTCCGCCAGGGCCCGGGCAACGAACTCGAGCGGCTTGAGCTGCTGCGCCGACACCAAAACCACGTGGAGGCGCAGATCCGGGAGCTGCAGGGGACCCTGGACGTGATGCGGCACAAGGTGCGGATCTACGAGGACCATGTCGCCCGCGGCGAAGCCGACCGACTTTGGAACCCATCCCACCCGGATACCGAGCAATGCTCAGAACCCCATGCTCAGCTAGCCAGGAGATCACCCGACCGATTCGGCGGCCTCGAACTCACGCCCATCAAGATCGGTAGAGCAACAGCCACTTAGGAGTCTGTGCGGCGGCTACTTCATCAGGTGACGGCACTTGATTGATCACGAAGTGGTGATGCCCTCGCGCGCTCACGTTGACGCAGTTCCGATGTGCTCATGCCTGCGGTGCGGTGACGGAATGCAGGAGGCGGACGTTCCCGTTTTCGGGAACCGTCGTACGCGCTGAGGGCGGCGCCGCAGATGCCCAGGAGCGCAAGCACGCACCGAGGGCATTGCCGGCGCTGTGGAGCCGCGGCGGCGGTCTGGCCTCCCTGGAGGTGGGGGGAGGCCAGACCGCTCAGGGCGTGTGCCCTACGGCTGGTTCAGAGGATGGCGTGATCTGCTGGTTCACACTGTGGGGGCTGCTCGCAGGTCAGCCCTGCGGCGCTCGGTCACTCGCCGTGGTGGTCGGCCTTGTGGTGGTGGTCCTTGCCACCGCCGTTGTTGATGCAGGTGTTGCCGAAGGCGGGGTTGAGGAGGCCGATGACGTTGACGGTGTTGCCGCAGACGTTGATCGGGACGTGGACGGGTACCTGGAGGACGTTGCCGGACAGGACACCGGGGGAGCCGATGGCAGCGCCCTCGGCAGTGGCATCCGCGGCGGCCATGCCGGCGCTGCCGGCGAGGACGGCAGCGGCTGCGGCGGTAACAGCTACGGCCTTTGCGATACGCGACATCGAAATCTCCTAGAGGAGGGGGCATGCCGCAGGGATTACGGCATGGGTTCCCCTCCAACAGCACGAGCAAGTGGCCGGTTACGGGGATTAGGCCGAAGCGGTGACCTCCGGCTACCTCCTCAGTCCCGCCGGCAGGGCAGCCTTCCCCGGGCGGGGCCCGCGTACAGCAGCACCTCGGCGACGTTGCGAAGGAGCCGCCCAAGTGTGCTGAGGGGCGGCCGAGGAACCCTGCGACTGGCCCGAGCCGGCAACCTGGAACGGCCCCCAAGGCCCGCTGAGCCAGACCCGAGCGAGGACTCCAGCGTCTGGCCGACGCTCGCGGCTCGCGTGGCCGCGCGGCAGAAGCGGAGGTAGGTCCGGACAGCGGTCTCCCGGGGAGATGCCGCGCCGGCCGAAGCGCGCCCCCTCCCCTCGTACACGGCGGCTTCCAGAGGGCCCCATTGGTGTGTGCCTGAGCACGGAACTTGTTACCCAGACAGCTGCCCTGATCCTGCCCTCCGAGGCGGCGTGAGCAGGATCGCTGTCACCGAAGGTGCATCGTTCTTGTCACCTTGAGATCGTTTGTGGTCTTGACCCTCGACACAGACAGCCCCAAGGAGACGAGTTGATCACGGAGTACCAGCAGAAGCTGCGCGAGCGCTACATCGCCGCCACCGTCATGCCGGCCCCGGAGCCGTGGCAGCCGGTGCTGGACCACAGGACCCCCATCGGGGGTCTGCTCGGCATTGGCTTCGCCGTCCATCCCGACAGCGGGCACGACCTCGTCATGGTCGTGTCCAACGACGGCGGCCATGGACTCTTCGACGCGGTCACCGGCGAGAAGGTCGCCCGCGACCGGGACCCAGACCCCGACACCAGCACTCCGGACGCGTCGCCGGAGCTCACCTGCCCCGGGCTCGGCCCGATCGAGGGCACGCCGGTGCGCATCGCCGGGCTCTTCGGCGGCGGGCTGCACAGCACCACACCAGACGGCTGGACCCTGGACGTCGTCAGCCCCGAGTGGCCCCACGACCGCGTCATCCTCTCCGCCGACGGTGGGCCCCCGCACGAAGGCCCGGCGGGAGGGACGTGGTGGCACGTCTTCCACTCCGAGTACTCGGAACTCCGTGCGGCCGGGTTCTCTCCCTCCGGCCTGACCCTGGCGGTCGCCACCAGCAGCGACCTCACCCTCTGGACCCGACCTGAGCTCCACTCTGACGACTGAGCGGACAGTGAGACAGCAGGCGAAGGGGCGACAGATGGACCCGGCAGAACTCGCCGGGATGCTGGGAGGCCAGACCAGGGCCTGCGAACCCGCCAGAGCGGCGCTTCTCGACGGAGGCGCGTTCGTCGTATGGGACGGCAGCGTTCCCAGCCAGCAGCTTGCCGACATCTACGCGGCTCGCCTCCGACGGGCGAGGAGGCGAGCTACAGCCACGTCTTCGTGAGGGCCTATGGATCTCCGAGGCTAGTCCCGTCCCTTCAGCCTGTACCGGTCAACCCTGACGATCGTCGGGGTAGCGGGCTGTCATTCGGCCAGGGTGCCCCGCCTGCGGTGTTCCTACCGTCGGCAGCATGGATTCGATCAAGCGATATGGATGGGGTCGACGGCTACCGATGGCGGTCGCGTCGGCCGGGGTAGGTGCAGCGGCCGTGGTCTGGCTGGCGCCCGGCGGTGTGCTGGGGACGAACGAGCCGGTGCACGTCACTGCGGGCTTCTCGGTGCGGGCCTACCGGGCGCTGACCGGGAGCGTGGCGGACGGGCCGCCGTGGGCTGAGACCGTCCTGGAAGCGGCGAGTGAGGGCACTGTGCTGTTCCTGGGCCTGCTGTTGGCTTGGGTCGGCTGGCGCGCCCTGCGCCGCAGGGATGCGGCGGGGCTGGCCGGGGTGGCCGTGGCCGCCGCCGGGACCGTCGTCGCCTATGGACTCAGTGAGGCGGTCAAACTCCTCGTCGACGAGGAACGTCCGTGCCGGGCCCTGCCAGGGGCCGCGGTCCTCGCGCCGTGTCCCGCGCCGGGCGACTGGTCGTTCCCCAGCAACCACGCCACCCTGGCCGTCGCGCTGGCCGTCGGTGTGGTCTTGATACGGCCTCGGCTCGCGGCCCTGGCCTTGCCGGTGGCCGTGGTGGCCGCCCTGTTGCGGGTGCTTGTCGGGGTGCACTATCCGCACGACGTCCTGGCGGGCGCGGCGCTCGGCGCGACGGCCGTGGTGACCGTGTGGCTCCTCGTACGGCCGATTGCCCTGCGGGCGGTGTCAGCTGTCCACGTACGGCAGCCGGTCGGACGGCACCGGGACCACGCCGGCCTCGTGCGCGACCACGGCCGCCGCGGCCCGGTTGTCGACGCCGAGGCGGGCGAGGACCGAGCTGACGTGGGCCTTCACCGTCCCCTCCGCCAGGCGCAGGCGGCGCGCGATCTGCCCGTTGGAGAACCCGCTGCCGAGGAAGCCGAGCACCTCCCGCTCCCGCGCGGTCAGGGCCTCGACGCGGGCGCGGGCCGCGGAACGGCGGTTGGCTTGGGCTCCTGCACCGCCAAAGGCGAGATGCGCGACGACGCGGGCCGTGACCTTCGGTGACAGATAGGCGGCGCCGTCGGCAACTGCCCGGACACCGGCGATCAGTTCCTCCGGCTCGCCGGACTTGATCAGGAAGCCGGTGGCGCCTTCGCTCAGGGCGCGCAGGATGTACTCGTCCTCGCCAAAGGTCGTCAGCATCACAACCCCCGTTTCGGGGACGGTCCTTCGTATCTCGGCGGCGGCTTCGATGCCGCCGGTTCCGGGCATCCGGATGTCGAGAACGGCCACCTGCGGGCGGTGGCGCTGTACGAGTTCCACCGCCTGGTGGCCATCGGCTGCCTCGGCGACGACGGTGATGCCGGGGTCGGTGGCAAGGACTGCGCGGACCCCTGCGCGGATCATGGGCTCGTCGTCGGCGATCAGGATCCGGATCATCGGACGTCCTTCCCGGTGTAGTTGTCGGTGGAGACCAGGCGTCCGGCCCGGAAGCAGAGACGGTAGATGTCCCCCGAGCGGTCGTCGAACGGGTCGGCGGTCTGTACGTAGAACTCGCAGGCCGCATCCTGCGGTGCGGGCGTGGGCGCGGCCGGGCGGCGCGTGGTCTGGCGCTCGGGCAGATACCGCGCCATGTCCGCGCGTGGCTGGCCGACGTGCAGCCGGGCGTAGTCCTGCGGGGCGAGTACCGACTGCCGTGCCGTCATGGTGTCCCACGCCCGTACCCCGCCGATGAGAGACGCGGAGGTGCACAGCGGCACCAGGACGGCCGCGGCGGCGGTACGGCCCAGTCGGCGACGGGCACTGCGGCGCTCAGGAGGTAGTACGTCACCTGGATCGCCGGGCTCGGCGCGGCGTGGCGGGGGCACGGCCCCGGGACGGTGCGGGAGCGTGGCCCGGACGGCGAACCCGCCGCCCTCGGGGCCCGATGTGAAGGTGCCACCGGCCAGTCGCACGCGTTCGTCCAGGCCGATGAGCCCAAAGCGGTGGCCGTCGCCGGGTGCCGAGACCCGGGACTCTGGTGAGGTACGGGCGGCGCGGTCATGGTGGGCCGTAGACGCGCTGGGCACTGGCTCGTTCGTCACACTGACCTCGGTCCGTCCTTCCGCGTGCCGGACGACGACGTTGGCCCGGTGCCCGGGCGCGTGCTTGGCAACGTTCGTCAGCGCCTCCTGGACGACGCGCTGCACGGCCCGCTCGATGACCAGCAGCGCGTCGTCGGCCGCCGCTTCGCCGTCTACACGCAGCCGGACGTCAAGCCCCGCCGCGGCAGCCCGGTCCACCACGCTCTCGAGTTCGGTGAGCCCGGCGCCGGGCTCGGACCCCGGAGCCAGATCCGACGGCTCGCGCAGGACACCGATCACCTCGCCGAGCCGGTCGACGGCGGCTCCCGCCCTGGCGCGGATGTCCCGGGCGGTGGCCCGGTGGTCCTCAGACAGACCAGGGGCCAGCTTCAGTGCCCCCGCGGACAGCGCGATGAGGCTCAGGTCGTGGCCGAGGAGGTCATGCATGTCCTGCGCGATCCGGGTCCGCTCGCGCAACCGGGCCTGTTCGGCGACCAGATGCTGCTCCCGCTCCAGCCGCGCGGCCCGCTCCCATCCGGCCCGGACCAGTTCGCGGTACTGGCGCAGGAACCGACCCGCGAACCACGGCAGCATCGCCGCCACGAGCAGCAACCCCACGAACTGGCTCGCCCAGCCCAGCCACGCCGGCACCAGGAGCACAGCCACCACGGCGGCCGCGAGCACTCCGACCAAGGCCGCCCCCGTGCTCCGGTTCCGCCCCGGCTGCCAGCCCGCGAGGAAGGCGCAGACCGCCGCGGGTATGCCCCACCACAGAGTGGCGACACCTGTGCCAACGGCCGCCATCGCCCCGGTGAAGAGGCCTGCGGACAGCACCGGTGCCGGCACCCGGGCGATGATCACTGTTCTCACGGACGCGACCCTACGGAACTCCGCCGCCCCGCGGCACTGCCGAAAGTCCACTACCGCGGGCCCGGGATCTAATGCCCTTGCCGAGCAGGCCGGATCAAGGACTTCCTGACAACCGTGATTGGGAATCAGTCACACGGTGACAACAAACGTGTCCAGGTGACATCTAACGTGTCTCGGCACAGCAGGCAGGCTCATTTCGAGGGCGGCGAGGTGGGAGTTGCATCCTAAGAAGCCATCTCATTTGGATGATTGGGTAGGCTGTCGGTCGTGGCGGGGATTGTTGAGCGGCTGGTGCCGGATGAGTTGTGGGAGCTGTTCCAAC
>NZ_JBVIFS010000066.1:0-14211 GCF_055571215.1 Streptomyces sp. NPDC030995 | reverse complement strand
TACAGAGAGCGTCGGCAGCAGAAGCGGATCGCTGAGGCGGTCGCCGCCGCCGTCGCCCCCCTCGTTTCGTCAACTGACGACCGTCCCGTTTCGTCAACTGACGATCGGGTGCCGCACCCGAAAACATCAGTTGACGAAACGGCGTCGGTGCAGGCCACACCCGCGATTCCGGCGCCCGCTCCGGTGCCCGATCCCCCGGCCGCGGCGCCGGTGGTGACTCCTCTGCCGCCTGCGCCCCGCCAGGGCAGGCGGCGCGTTGGGATGACGTCCTCGGCGATGCCGCTCCCGGAGCGTCCTGCCGGTGACGCGCTCTTCCCCCTGCCGGCGATCCCGTCGTGGGAGGACGACATAGGAGACCGACTGGCGTACTGGCAGACCCGCACCGAGGGCCAGGACCACGTGGACGGGCAGCCCGCCGACGGCGCGTAGGCCCGCCCCCACCGGGCCCGCACCCGGTCCTCAGCCACGACGATGCGTGTCACGAGCGGCGCGAGAGTGCCGGGCTCGGCCACATCGCGGCAGCTGCCAGCTCCCCATCAGCCCATTTCCGGGCAGGGGTGGGCGCCTCACGCTCCTTTCGGGTCGACGGCGGGGGAACGGCGCCCAGCCCAACTCCCGGGCGGGTAGACGGCCGCTCAGGGCCACCGCCCCCACCCCTCCCGCCGCTGGCCGCTTTTGCTGATCCGAGCGCGCCCGCAGTCGCCGTCCGGAGGCGGCCGCGCATGCCATTTGACGGTTGGCGCCCCCAAGTCCTCCAGAAGGTCCAGCACCGGCCGCCCGATAAAACTTCGCGGGCAAAACGGACTTCCCGCAGGTAGGCGGCCTGTGGATCGGGCGATGTCAGGGGGCTTTGCGGCCAATTCAGGCTGAGGAGAGGTGTGTCTGGGCGGATGGCTGGGTCCCCCAGGGGGACGGCTGTCCTGGGTACGACGAAGCCCCCGCCGGGTGTCCGACGGGGGCTCGCTGGTGGGCCGATCAGCCGATGATGTTGAGCGTCACGCGGTGGTGCAGGGGAGCGGTGGTCACGGTGACGTACACCGTGGCGCCGGCGGAGTCCTTGGTGACGTTGACGATCCGGAAAGCCGGAGTCCCCTCGGCCATCCCCAGGGCGGCCGATGCGGCGGGGTCCATGGGTTCGGCGGTGATCGACGCCTCGGTGACCGCGACGTCCCACCCGAGCCAGTCGGCAACGCGGACGCCCACCGGGGGCTTCACCGGCACGGCCCCGACGGGAGCGAGCATCGGCGGCGCCCCCTCGTGGCCCTCAGGTGCGCGGGCCGCGATCTCGTAGGGCAGCACGGTCATCTTGTGCTGGGCGGGTGTCCCGTCGATGGACCGGATGCGGGTCCGCTCGACCACCTGGGCGCCCTCGGTGATCCCCCATGCCTCCATGGCCTTGGGCGCCGGGAGCTGCCGTACCAGGGTCGTCTCCTCGGTCGCCTGGGCCTCGTCGTTGCTGGGCTTCCACGCGACGCCTGCCGTCAGGTCCGGAGGCAGGAACGTACCCAGGTGCGCGTCGGCGCTGCGGCCGGCGGTGACCACGGTGCCGCTCCCCCGCTCGGTCCTGACCATGCCCAGGGCGGCCAGGACCGCGTATGCCGCGGCCACGGTCTGCTGGCTCACCTCGTACCGCTCTGCAAGGTCGCGGACGCTCGGCAGGCGTGCGCCGTACCGGTACTCACCTGCGGCGATCCCCCTCCGGATGTCCGCAGCGATGGCGTTCGAGTTCACGGGTGTCCTCCTCCGGGTTCGGTCTCCTGATTCCCCAGGCTAACCGTGTCAAGCCAGAAGACCTGAAATCTTGACACCCGTCAAGACACTTCAGAAGTGTCTTGACACTTCGTCATGGGACCCCTAACTTCGAGGTGTTGGAGCTGACCAGCGACCCGGAGCAGCCGATCTGCTCTGGATGGAGGGGAGTTGTCATGCCTAGGACCTCGGCCTTACCGCCCATGGACCGGCCCGGTACGGACGAGTTGCTCGTCCGGTACCGGCTGATCTCCCGGAAGTCCCTGCTGGAGGCGGCCGACGCCCCCGCCGGGTGCTCGACGGTGGACCCGGAGTTGTTCGCGATGCAGGCGTCGCCGATGGGGGACGAGCCCAACAGGGCCGAGCGCAAGGCACTGGCCGTGTGCTCGGGGTGCCCGATTCGGGACCTCTGCCTGGTCAGGGAGATGCGCGAGATCCCGTCCGTCTTCCAGGTTCGGGGGGTGCGGGCGGGGCTCAGGCAGTCCGAGCGCCGCGCCCTGTACCTGGCGCTCCAGAAGGCGGGCGAGCTGTGAGCGCCACCACGGCCGCGCGCCGTACGAAGAAGAAGGCCAGGCTCGCCGCCGCCGTCCCGGCTCAGGCGAAGAAGCCGAAGAAAGCTAAGAAGGCCAAGAAGGTCAAGCTCGGCGCGGCGACGCTGGCGGCCCTGCGGGGGCAGTCGACCCCGGCCGCGCTCGTCGGTGAGGTCGAGGCGGCTGCCGTCGCGGCGGTGGCCAACCCCCGTCTGCGCTGGGCCGTGTACAACGGCTCGGCCGCGCTGTCTGGGCACCTGCTGCTCTTCCCTGCGACGGGGAACCTGCGGGGGTTCGAGTCGGGCATGGGCGCGGTGATGCTGGCGATCCCCAACTGCGCCGCCTTCGTGATCACCGTCGGCGCGGGCTACGCCGCCTACCGGATCGCTCGCCCGTTCAAGGGCCTCCTCGGGCCGTTCGCCCCCGTCGCGCCGCTCGGCGCCGCTGTGGGCGCCGCGTACTGGGGCCAGGGCACGGCCCCGCTCGTCGCCGACTTTCTGTCCTGGTCCGCCCCGTGGTCGGTGTTGTTGGCCCCGCTGATCGTCGCCGGGGGCGCGGGCGCCCTGTGCTGGGCGCTGCTGGAGTCCCGGGCCGCCGGATGGCGCCGCCCCTTCCGCTGGCTGGCCCGGATCCCGCTCGCCACCGTCATCACCTCTTCCCTCCTCTACGCACCTGGAGCACTGCTGTGAACTCGCTGACCATTGCCACCGACGTCGTGGTGGCCGCCGGTGCCGGACTCGGCGGCGCCGGAACCTCGGGCCTCGCCCTCACGAACGGGATCGTGCTCCTCGCGGGCCTGCGCGGCTCGAAGCGGGTCAAGTTGAACCGCGACAAGGCCGGCGGGCTGGGCGTCGGCCTGGGCATCCTGTCCGCCACGGCGGGCACCGCGCTGGGCCAGCTGTCGAACGCGGCGGCCGAGGTCCCGAAGTCCCTGATCCAGGGCGGGACGTTCGGGGACATGAGCATGGGCGGGACCGCCCTCGCGTTGACCTGCGTGATCTTCCTGTTCGACTGGAAGAAGCTGTGGATCCCGGCGGCCCTCGGAATCGGGGCCGGGGTCATCTACTCCGGCGCGGGCGGCATCTGGGGCATCGTCCACAACGGCATCCTCATGCTGGCGCAGACGGTCGGTGCGCTGTGAGCCGCGTACAGGGCGTGGGCCCCGCGCTGACCGCGCTGGTCTCCGGCTCGATGGTCCTGGGAGGCAAGATCTGCCGGTGCGTGCCGGTGGCCACGAAGTGGGCCTGGGACATGGCCGCGCAGGACCCCGCCGCCACGGCCGAGAAGCAGAAGAAGGCGGACGTCGCGGCGCGGAAGCGGGCCGCTGCCAAGCTCAAGGCCCGCAAGGCGCGGCGCCGGAAGCGGGCCGCCGAGGACGACGACATGGACGACCTGGACGACGACGACCAGGACGACCAGGACGTGGACCTGGACCAGATCACCGCGCCGCCCGTCGCCCCGGTGATCCGGGGGACCGGGGACACCTGGGGCGTCCTCGGCATCGGGGCGGGAGTCGGGGCCGGCGCCTTGTACGCCGCGTGGAAGGTGGTCGGCGAGGCCGCCATGGTGGCCTTGGCCCCACACCAGCCGCTGATCTTGTGCGGCGGGGGACTGGCCTGGATGGTCGCGGCCTGGATGGTCGGCGCTCCCCCGGCCCCGGCTCCCGAGGACGACGACCCGGAGGACTGGGACGACGCCGAGGACGACGACGCCGAGGACCTGGAGGACGACGACGAGGCGCCGGGGGATCAGCTCTCCCCCGGCGACCGCCTGGCCCGCCACGTTCTGCTGGCCCTCTCGGACCTGGAGTACACGGGGAAGCCCGCCATCCACGTGAAGGTGCTCCTGGAGTCTGCCGAGGTCGCTGGCCTTGTCTCCCCCGGCGCCATGGACAAGTCCGCGTTCATGACGTGGCTGGAGGCGTCGAACATCCCCGTCACCAAGACGGTGAACATCAAGGGCGACCGGCAACAGGGCCTCCGCGTGGACGCCTTCACCGCGAAGGTCGGAATGGGCCCGACAGAGGCTGTTCGACGGCTGTACGGGGCGGACTCACCGCGGCCCGTCCCGGCCCCCGTCCAGCACCCTCTCCAGGCCCCCGCCGAGGCCCCGTCCGAGGCCCCCGCCGGGGTGCTCCCCGAGGCCCCCGCACCGGCCTTTCCCGGCCCCCGTCTGGCCCTGGTGAAGCCGCTCCCCCAGGACCCTTCCCAGGGGTCGACCCAGGGAGTGGGGTAGCCCGTTCTACCCCCCGCCTGACCTGCGGTTCTACCGGTCTGGCTACCCCCGTCTACCCCCCGGCTACCGGGTCCGGCTACCGGCCCGGCTACCCCCGAACTGCCTGATCCCCGAGAGGGGTTCGGGACACGCAAAAGCCCGCCCCGGGCCACCTACCAAGCACCCCGGGACGGGCGAATCCACCTACGAGATGGAGACGCCATCATGGCACTTTTCCGCAAGACGATCAGCCAGTCCGAGCTGGGCGCGGGCCAGACCGACGCCGACCGCGCGCGCCACGGCAGGACCTACTCCGGCGAGACCGGCGGGTGGACGGAGGCCGCCGGGGACAAGCCGGTGGCCGGCACCGGCACCACGGACCAGGACTCCTCCGGCGCCCGGAAGTGGTGGCAGTGAGCGACGAGGAGCGGCGGGCCGCTGCCGAGCTCCTGGAGGCCGCCCGCCGGTGCGCCGCCGCCGACATACAGCGGGCCGCCGAACAGGCCGCCCTCGTGCGGCAGTCCGCCGCCGCCGTCGACGCGGTCGCCGCACAGGCCGCCGCGCACCTGTCCAGCCTCTAGCCCCCACTCCCCCGCCAAGTCCGCCGTCCCCGGCAGGATGGGCGGACTCCGCATCACCCCCGGGGCCACCGTCAACCACGGCGGCCCCGGGGCCACCTACCGCTCCACTGGAGGACCCCCGTGACGATGCTCGATTCCCGGCCGGACGTGGCCGACGCCCCCGGGTCACCGACGTACGCCGCCGCGTCAACGACGGACCGCTCCGCGTCAACCCCGGCTCCCCGCCCCTCCCGTACGCCCCGTGTCGACCGCTGGCTGATGCCGATCCTGTACGTCATCGGCGCGGCAGGCGGACTCCTCGTCGGCAGCATCGGCTTCGCCGGGTCGTACGAGACGCTGCGCGCCGCCGCCATCGGGTGGCACTTCTCCCCCGGACTGGCCGACTGGTTCCCCATCGGCGTGGACGGCGGCATCGTTGCCTTCCTCGTCCTCGACCTGGTCCTGCTCAAGCGCGGGATTGGCTGGCCGTTCCTCCGGCTCGCCGGGCACGGCATGACGGTGGTCACCATCGTCCTCAACGGGCGCGCCCACGGCGGCGCGGTGCTCTCCACCGAGACCCTGGCCCACGGCATCATGCCTGCGCTCTTCTCCATCGGTGCTGAGGCTGCCCGCCGTCTGGTCGTCCAGGCCGCCCGGCTCGCCGCCGGCCACCAGACCACCGGAGTCCCCGCCCACCGCTGGGCGCTGGCCCTCGGCCCCACGTTCAAGCTGTGGCGCCGCATGAAGCTGTGGGAGCTGCGCTCGTACGACCAGGCCGTGAAGATGGACCAGGAGCGGGAGATCTACGCCGCCCGCCTGGAGCAGAAGTACGGGAAGAGCTGGCGCAAGGTCGCGAAGGCCGACGAGATGCTGCCCTTCCGCATGGCTCCGTACGGGCTGAGCGTCTCTGCGGCCCTGGCCATCCCGGAGAAGGAGGCCGAGGCCGCCCGCCTGGAGGAGCAGGCGAGGAAGGACCAGGCCGTGGCCGACCAGGCCGCCGACGAGGAGCGGCAGGCGCGGGCCAAGCTCGCCGCCACCGAGGCGCAGATCAAGACCCTGGAGGCCGAGGCCAAGCTCGCCGAGCAGCAGGCGATCCTCCAGGCCCGCACCGCGACCACCGCCGCGAAGGCCGGCGCCGAAGTGGCCACCGCCGAAGCTGCCGCCGCCGCGCAGGCCGAAGCCGCGGTGCGGGCCGCCGAGATGGAGGCCGCCGCCCTGGAGTCCGCGTCTGTCGCCGCCGCCCGCAGGAAGGCCGCCGAGGACGACCAGGTTGCAGCTGACGCGGAGAAGCGTGCCGCTGACGCTCGGGCCGCTGCCGTTGACCTCGACCGGCGCACGGCTGACGCCCGGTTCGAGGCGGGCGAGATCGAGCACCAGGCCGCCCTCCTGGAGCGCCGGGCCGCCGAAGACCGGCGGGCCGCCGCTGACGCGGACCGCGCCGCTGCTGACGCTCGCCGAGCTGCCGTTGACGCGGAGAACGCCGCCCGTGACGCCGAGGTCCAGCTGAACCTGAGCGACCAGGAGCGCAAGGCGCGCTACGTCGCGCGGATCGTCCTCCAGCAGTACGCCGGTGACGCCGAGGCCATGCCGGTGGAGACCGTCCAGGAAGTCCTCGGTGGCGCGTCCCACGGCACCGCCGTCAAGCGCCGTGCCGAGGCCGCGAAGTTCATCGCCGACGGGTACCGCGGCTGACCACTCACGACGAGGAAGGCACCGACATGACCGAGCCCATGACCGCCGACCAGGCCCGCGCCGTCGTCTACGACGCCTACACCACCGGCCTGCCCCAGGCCGCCGCCGCGAAGCTCCTCGACGGGCGCGCGACCCCGGCATGGGTCGCCCACGAGTACGCGGCCCTCCGTCGGCGGGGAGTCTCCGCGATGGCCGGGCAGCAGACGCTGTTCGACACCGAGGCCGCCGAGTGACCGCCAACACCCCCTCCCCCACCGAACCGAGTCACGAGGAGACCGACATGGACACCACCCGCTGCCCCGCCGCCCACGACGAGGACCCGACCCCCTGCATCGGCCCGCAGGACGCCGTCACCATCGTGGACAAGCTCGGGACCGCCGTCCCGGCCTGCGAGCACCACGGGGCCACGCTCCTGGCCTCGCTCTACGACGGCCGCGCCGAGCCCGGCACCGTCCCGGGGGCAGCCACCCGCGTGTTCGCCGCCGCCGACACCACCCACCCGTTCCCCTGGGTGGTCGACGCTCTGCGCACCGAGCCCGGCCAGCTCTCCAACGCCGCCAACCGGGCCGCCGAGCAGGACGCCGACGACTACATCCCCGACGTCGACTCCCCGCGCGATCCCGTCGAGCTGCACGAGCGCCTGGTCGCCGAGGCCACCAACTACCAGGAGGACGTCTACCCGGACCTGTTCCCGCCCGAGCGGTTCACCTCCGACGGCCGCTGACCGTCCGCCCCGCTGGCCCCCAGCCCGGACCGCACCCGCCGGTCCGGGCTCTCTTCGGCCCTCCGAACCCCACCAGCCCCTCCGGCGCCCGGGGTTTCTGCACTTTCTGCACCGCCCTATCGCGCGCGGGCGCGAAGAAGCCCGGCACCTGCGGACGGGGTTTCTGGACTTACTGGACCCCCCTACGCGTGCGCACGCGCGTGGACCTGCGCAACCTGCGCAAGAAGACGCCGGATTGTCCCGGCCTGTCCGATCTCCCGGCCCCGGTGTAGCGAATCGGGCAGCTGCCCCGTCTTCAAGATCGGGGGGGGCCACCGCGCACCCTCCGGCCACTGCTTCCCGGTGGACGGGACGGAGGACCAACTCGCCGACCCGCTTGACGGGATCGCGGGAGGCCGGCGCCCACCCCGCGGGCGGCCGACCCGGCGTGTCCGGTTCGCCGCGTAGAAACGGCCCGTACAGACAACTGCCCGTGCGACCGCGTGAGACAGGTCCGCAGGCCGCTGACCTGCGAAAGGAACATCCGTGAGACCGTCCAACGCGCGCGCGCGCGAGCCCAGGTGTAACAGGAACCCCCTGTTCGACGTACTTGTGGGAGACGCAGACGCGCAGGTCATCGCCCCGCAGGGGTGTAACGAATCGGGCTGCCACTCCGTCCATGGTCACGACGAGGGAGAGCGCAGCGTGCAGCAGGCGATAACGGGCAGAACCGAGAACGGTCAAACTGGCCGTCCGGCGAACCGACGTACGATGATCAGCAACGGCGCGGGGGTGCTAAGGACTACCGCCGTGCCTGCACCTCGCAGTACCGCCGCCGATCTCCGGCCGTCGCCCGCGAACCCCGGTCTCTGGATCTCTTCCGAGGGAACCGGCCGCGCCGTCTCCGCCTGCGCTTGCGGCCACATCGAGCACGCCGCCGGCCTTGCCCGCGTGCTCCAGCTCGTGATGGCCCACCAGCAGCACCGCGCCGTGTGCCCGCTGACGACCAATGAGAAATTCGGGGAATCCGCGCGGCGTGTCACACGCGTTGCCGCTGATACGGCAGGATCAATCCCAGAAAAAGCCGAGAGGCCAGGGGGCCTAATCCCTGACCTCTCCGCTGAGTCCCTTAGCTCCGCTGCTTAGACGAGAACAGAAAGAGACCCAACGCTGTGTTCAGCGTACCTGGGGCCTCGGGTCCCGCAACACCTCATCCGGCCGACGCGCCGGACGTCACACCTTCACCGGCCGCCGCGCCGGCCTTCGGCATGTCCTCCGCCCAGCAGACCGCCGTGACCCGCGACGAGATCGCGGACCGCCGCAGCCAGCTGGACGCCCCTGCAGGCGTCACCCCCCTCGACCTCCTCACCCAGAGGCAGGCCGCCGTCCGCGAAGCCGCGAAGGCCAAGCGCGCCGCCCGCCCCATCCCCCGCGCCATCGACCGCGCCATCAAGCGTGAGCTCGCCCGAGCCGCCAGGCGCCCCGGGGAAGCCCTCCAGGGCGCCCTGGAAGCCGCAGGAGTTGAACCGGGCCGCACCACAACCCTCAGCCCCCTCCGGCCCGTCACGGACGACTCAGCCGCAACCCCCCACGGCGGGGCGGCTGGGGAAAGAGGGAACACCGTTTCCGCCGCAGGTCAGCGCGGAGACCGAGACCGGAGTCACCGGCGCGTCACCAGCGTCCCGGGGTGCGAGGCGGTCCCCGAAACCGGAGCCTCGACGGACGGCGGATGCGGGACGTTCCTGCCCCGGAAGGACGCCCGCCTGCGGCTGCGCGACGAGATCCAGGGCTGGACCGACCTCCCGTCGGTGAAGTGGTGCGAGGCCGCACCCAAGGGCGAAGCCGTCGGCGTGCACATCGGCGACGGGCTCCGCAGCAGCTCCTTCTCCGGGCTGGTCCGCTGCGGGTCGGTCTGGGCCTGCCCGCCCTGCTCGGCCCGGGTCCGCGCACTTCGCGCCGCTGAACTCGAACGCTGGGCCCTCGCCTGGCTGGAGGCTGGCCACGGCCTGTACCTCGTCACGCTCACCGTTCCGCACTGGGAGCACGTCCGTCTCGACGGAGAAGCCGGGCAGCTCAACAAGCTCATCGAGGGCTGGCGCGGCGTCGGCATGGGCGCCTGGTGGGTCGGCCGCGCCGTCATCCGCGACGGGGCCCCCGTCCGCTGGGCCGACCGCGGCCTGTACGCGAAGGACAAGAGCTTCCCCCGGCCCGAGGAGATCGAGCCGCGCGAGAAGAACGGCCAGCTCATCGTCTGGAAGAAGGGCTTCAAGGCCCGCCACGGCATCGCCGGAACCACCCGCACCATCGAGATCACCGACGGCCGCAACGGCTGGCACTCGCACATCCACGTGCTGATCTGGACCGAGGCCCCGGCGACCCGCGAGACCGCCGACCGCCTGGAGCAGGAGCTCTACGACCGGTGGGCCGCCCGCTGCCGCTCGGTCAAGCTCCCCGTCCCCAGCCGTGACGTCGGTGTCCGCGTCGACCCCGCCACCCGCGACAAGGCCGGACAGAAGGCGCTCGCCCGGTACATCTCCAAGGTTCAGGAGAAGCCCGCCGACGACGCCCCCGAAGGCACCGCCGGCGCCGCCCGCCCGCTCGCCTCCGAGATGACCCGCGCCGACATGAAGCTCGCCCGCGGGGCCAAGGGCCGCACCGCCTTCGACCTCGCGATGCTCGCCGCCGAGGGCCACGACTGGGCCCTGAAGCGGTGGATGGAGTACGAGATCGCGACCAAGGGCCGCCGCTGCCTGACCTGGAGTGAAGGACTCCGCGAGCGCCTCGCCGAGCTGTGCGCCGAGGAACTCGACGACCGCGACGACGAGGAACTCGCCAACGCTGACGAGGCCGAGCTGGAACGCCGCGCCCCCGACGTCGCCATTACGAAGCCCGCCTTCCGCGAAGCCGTCGTCGGCCGCCGTGGCGGACGCGCCGACCTGCTTGCCGCCGGAGACGTCGGCGGCCTGCCCGCCGTGCTCG
This sequence comes from Streptomyces sp. NPDC030995, assembly GCF_055571215.1. NCBI lineage: Bacteria > Bacillati > Actinomycetota > Actinomycetes > Kitasatosporales > Streptomycetaceae > Streptomyces > Streptomyces sp. NPDC030995. Next base: position 3,784 of record NZ_JBVIFS010000066.1, on the reverse strand, counting down.
CCCTCCTCGACGGCTGGGGCCTCGTCTCCGGCCGTGACTACGTCCTCCCCGACCCGCTCGACGCCTCCCTGCCGGTCTCCGCCGAGCAGTACAAGCGCGGCCGCGCAACCAAGCAGCAGTGGCACGACCGCATCCGGAAGGCCGACGACATCCCGCTCAGCATCACCGTGCAGCAGTGGGCCGCCGCTCAGGACAAGCGCCGCGCCACCCTCGCCGCCCAGAAGCAAGCCGCCGCTGACCAGAACCCCGCCGCGCCCGAGTCCGCCACCGAACTCACCCGCCGCCAGACCGCCCACGCCGAATTCCGCGCCGCACACCGCGCCGCCCGCACCGCAAACCCTGCCGAACTCGACGCCGCCCTCACCCGCTTCCGCACCGCCAGCTGACCCCCGAACCCACCACCACCCGCCCCCGAAACTGCTCCCCGAACTCCCGACCACCACCACCGAAACTCCTTGAACAACCCCGGACCCCCGCCCCGACCAAACCCTCCGCAGACACCGAGACCACCCCCACGGAACTCGTGGAGAGGGGGTGGTCTCGGTGACGGAGGAGGAACAGAGCAGGTCGGGGCGGGGGTCCGGCACCCCCGGTGTAACACCTCGTTTTACGGGTCGTTTCACACCCCGGCGACAACTCCGAGTTGTCGCCCAGACCCGTCACTGTTCCAGTACCGCCCAACTTGCTCCGACGAAGGAGGTCCCGAATGGGACGCAACGCCAAGCGCGCCAAGCAGGCCCGCCGCGACCAACGACGCCGCGACTGCGGAGCGCCGGCGGTGACCGTGCACGCCGTCTCGACTCCGGCCGAGGCCATGGCCGCACTGTTCGGTCCCGGCCCCGCCTCGGACGACTGGCGCCAGGACGTGCTCGGCGGGAAGCGGCTCTCGCTGCGCCCCGGCCCGGACGGCGAACTCACCATCAACGGTCACCCGGTCACCCCGGAAATGTGCGAGGCCCTGCAAGCCGAGCGCCCCCACGAGGCCGCCGACTTCGACCACGAAATGCTCCTCGCGATGGGCCGCGACATGACGCCCGGCCTCGAACTCTGCCGCCCCGCCCCCTGAACCCGCCGCACCAAAGACCCGCCGCACGGACGGGGCTGCGGCCGGTAAGACGGTCTTATCCACTAACTTGCTCCGCCTGCGGGGCCGGTGCCGAGAGTGCGCCGGCCCCGCAGCATTTGCACGGCCGAGTCGTCGTCGGCGACATCCTGGTCCTCGACGTCGATGCGCTCCGCGGCGAGGCGCCGCGTACTCGAGGACGGCGTCGCCGTGCTCCTGGTGCTCGTCGTCGGACCGGTGCCCAGCGGGCGGCGCGTGGTGCTCATGACGGAAGTCTGCCGCCCGGTCCGCAGTTCCCCGGCGCCGGGGAACTGCCTTTGTCCACGGCACCCCTCCGACGTCCCCGTCGCGGTCCGCCCCGAGGATCCGTCGGCCGCGCCACCGCCGGTTACTGGGCCCAGTAACCCATAACTTGCTGCGGCTCCCGGCTGCCCCGACGACGACGAGAAACCTCTCTCTGGCTGACGCAGAAAGAGGTGTCGGCGCTCCGATCCGGCTTGCCCACGGGGGATGACCAGCGGCAACGCCGCGACTCCCGAGAGGGGGGTTCACACCTCCGGTCCCACCGCCGGCGCACCCTCCGGTCCGCCTCTGCACGCAACTGTCCAACCCCCCTCCGGTGCAACCGGCAGGGGGTGGCCGCACCGGTGCGGCCACCCCCTTGGGCAAGCCCCCGCGGGCAAGCCTCGCCGGTGTCACTCGGGGTTGTCGTCGCCGGACCCACGGTTCTTCCACCAGTGCACGGCGGTCGTGGTCAGAAGAAGGAGGACCCCGTACCCGACCTGGGCAATGAACTCGGGCAGGGCGTCGCGGAAGAGATTCACCAGCAGTCTCCGTCAAGTGCGTCGGTCCGCACTGACGGGGCGGTTTACCGCAGAGGAGATCGACCGCTCCGACGATCATGGATCGCCTGTCGGTTGGCCTTGGCCTGGCCCCGTTCCGCCTCTGCGTACTCTCCGGCGGTCACGAGCCGCCTGTCGGGCGGTCCCGACGAGAGCTGCATCCAGGATGCCACGCAAGCCGACGGTTCCGCGAACTCGTGGTCATGGTCGCCACCTCAACGCGTACGCGTGCACGCGCATCTGACGGGGTGTTCCCACTGGGCAAGCCTCCCGTGGGCAAGCCTCCCCCGATGCTGGGCAAGCCTCCCGAGCGACGTTGGGCAAGCCCCGAGCATGATCACGTATCGCAGATACCTGGGTGCTCTCGCTCCCGACACATCAAGAATGCCTAGGTGTGTTCTGGCCGGGTTGCTCGTTGGTCGGGGCATGGAGACCAGCGATGAGATCAGCACGTCCGCGATGTATGAGGCAGCACTGATCCGTGCCTCCCTGACGGACGAGGAGTGGGACGAGCTGCTGCTGCACCGGCCGAGTCTGGAGGCGGCTCTGGCGGCACGGCGGGCCGCTGTCGATGCATAGGTGTGGCGGTTCGGTGCGGCGTCCACGTACGTGAAGCCGATGACGTACGCGCGGTGTCGAAGACGTACGCGGCGACTGCGGCCGGGGTGGAGCCGCCGGGGAAAGGCCGGCGCACGAGCGGTACGTCGACGACGGCCTGGTGCTTGTCCTGCTCCTGGCCGTGTCGGCCGGGGCCGAGGTCGGGTCAGCTGCCCTTGGTCTCGGTGTCGGCGTCCTTGGGCTTCACCAGCTGCGAGACGCCCATCAGCACCACGCCGATCAGCAGCGCCGTCCAAGCGCGCTGGGTCAGCCCGTACGCCGCGACGACGAACCCGATCCCCAGCAGCACCGTGTGCACGGGCGGGCCGTCCCGCTCCGGCTTCGGCTCCTCCGCTGGCGCCTTCAGCGCCTCGATCTCCGCGACGAGTTCCTCGATGCGGTTGGCGAAGTAGCTGTGTCCCTGGCTGTCCGGGACGGACCGGAGGTTGGCGAGCGTCGCCGAGCACCGGTGCAGCTCGGCCTCCAGCTCGGCGATCCGCCTCGCCTTCAGTGCGGCCTGCGGGTCGTCCTCGGGCACGTCGTCCTCCCCCTGTGCTGTCGCGTCGACAGGCAGCTGGACAAGCGTAGAGCCGCCCGCCGAGCCTGCGGGGGCCGTCGCCGGAACCGGTGGAGGGCGGACCGCAGGGCGGGACGGCGGATCCCCCGCTCCCGGCAGTTGGGCGGGACAGGGTCGTCGACGGCCGGGTCGGCGCGATAGTGCCAGAGGTGTGCTGCGTCGAAGGGGTCGTCGGCCGGGGGCGGGCGGGACAGATCTTGCAACTCGGAGCGGGGGACCGGCGGCGTCCAGCTGCTCGTGCTCCTGGTGCTCGTCGGCGTACGTCATCTCGGAGACGTACGGGGGACGGCGGAGACGTACGCGGCGACGCAGGCCGGGGCCGAGCCGCGGGGAAAGGCCGGCGGATCGGTGGAGCCGAGCTCGTCGTGCTCCTGGTGCTCGACACCGAACCCGCCATCTCGTGCACCCCCCTGTCGACCGAACCCGCCATCTGGTGCACCCCCGCTCCCCCGTCGGCCCCGGCGGGCGGCGTACGGTCGGCGCCATGAGCTACGAGACCCCCAGGGCCTCCGACGGCACGACGCTGTGCGCGTGGTGTGGTGGGCCCGTCCGGCAGTCCGGCGTCGGCCGGACGCGGGAGTACTGCAAGCAAGGCTGCCGAGAGCTGGCGTACAGAGAGCGTCGGCAGCAGAAGCGGATCGCTGAGGCGGTCGCCGCCGCCGTCGCCCCCCTCGTTTCGTCAACTGACGACCGTCCCGTTTCGTC
>NZ_JBVIFS010000065.1:0-14235 GCF_055571215.1 Streptomyces sp. NPDC030995 | reverse complement strand
AGCTACCTCGCCGGCCTCCACCTCCGCGCCGCAATGATCTGGATCGACGACCTGATCAAGACCGCCGAATGATCACGACATCACACAGGCCCTAGGACCGCTCCGGCAAGGTTGGCTTCGTCCAGGTAAGCGTTGCTGAGGTCGGCGTACGGAAGGATCGCGTGGTTGAGATCCGCCCCGGTGAGCACTGCGCCGGGCAACCTGACGTCACCGAACACCTTTAGCTGGTGCCGCCAATTCCGCAGATCCGTGCGGCTGAGATCCAGCACCCCCCTTGGTCGTGCTGTGGCTCCCGCCGCGCCAGAACGTCCATGGCGGCCGAGACATCAGCCGACGGCGCGGTCTTCCGCGGCAGCGGGGCGTGCTGGCGCACGTATGCGGAGAGCACGGAGACGACGGTGGGCTGATCGGCGACGGAGTTCTTCATGATGCGCTCCAGCGCGTAGATCCCGCCCAGACGCACGTCCACTGACTTGGAATCCAGGTTGCCGACGGCATCGTTGAAGCGGGTCGTGATTTGCTGGTCCTCGATGACCTGTAGCTGCTTGTCGGTCTGGCCGACCTGCAGCCAGGTGAAGAGCAGCGCGGCGACGGCCGCTAAACCCGGCAGGAGCAGCAGGAGCAGCAGGAGCAGCGGGAGTCGGGAGGCGGGCGGTGCGGGGCCGGCGGTCCTGCGGGCCCGCCGGCGACGGTCCGCCAGGCGGCGCTTTGCGGTACGCCGCCGCAACTGCCGGCGAACCCGTTCGAGGAAAGCGAACCTGGTCACCTCACCATTGCCGCACGCCCGGGCCTATGGGCGGACATGCCACACCGTGGCTCTCTTTTGAGCCGCAGCTCGGCACCGACGGTTTCGGGTACGCCTCGCTTTCGGGCGGTGGAGGGTGTCAGCTTGTTCCTCATGCTCTGACCTCGAACGATGCCCTCGACCACATCGCCCGGTACGGCAAGACGTCGGCGCAGCGCCTGTTCACCGGGGCGTTCGTCGCGACCGTGCAGCGCCTTTCCGGCCTCGGCCACCTGGACCTCGGTTACATGCCGTGGGGGCAGGCATGAGCGGCAGCGAGGTGTCCACCGGCGCCGCCTTCACACCGGGGGCTGGACGCTGCGAGCACATGCTGGCCGTGCGCGGCGCTGGCCTCGGCAAGCCCGAGCCGGCGCCGCCGCTGTAGGCAGTGCTGCCGACGACCGTGAACGACCTGTTCCGGCTCAACCTCAACGGCGGCTGCTGACGCCGGTGACGCCTCGTCCCACTCTTGAAGGGCTGGGGGAGTGGTTGTATGGGGCGGTGTTCCGCTCCTCGCCTTTGGTGCTCGCCCGGATTTCGCTGTTCAGCTCTTGCGGGCCAACGGTTGCCCGGCGAAGCTCACCCCTTCCAGGCCATGGGCCATGAGGTTGCGAATGTTGCCGTGATCAGTGTCGTTCGGCGTCGCCAGCACACTGCGATAGTGCTCACCGAATGCCAGCAGCGCCTCTTGGTCGCTCAGCCCTTCCAGCAGGGCCAGTCCCAGCGTCTTGCAGGACCCCTCGTTCTCACCTGCGGCATTTTCCAGTTCTCCGTTGCGGAACGCCTGCGGCTGATAGTCGAAATGCGCGGCGACGAAGGCCAGGGTGTCGGCGAACTGGTGCTCACCTGACGCGAGGCTTGCCCGCAGCGAGTTCAGATCCGTCATGTCGGTTCCCTTGGGTTGGACAGACGATCCGATTGCCGTCCGTGACCGGAGGACAATACCCCCGTTGAGGCCAGCCGGTAGGAATCGGGCCACATGTCGGAACGAGCGGCATCTCCGCAGGTCATGATGTGCGTCTGGGTGATCCGCCGAGAGCCGTTTGGGTCCGGGCGATCGACCGCGAGGGCGGTGCTGATCAGCAGGCCGTTGCCGTTCCCGCCCTGTGCCGCAGGTCGGCTCGGTTGCCTGCCGTGGCAAGGCGGGGTCGGGCGGTGGCGTTGTCAGTGCGGGGCAGGATGATGACCTTCATGACCGAAAACAGTGCCCTGCTCTCTCCTGCCGCCTACGCGGAGGCCGTCACCACCGCCGTGGCGGCGTCGGCCGCGTACTACGGCGACGGGACCACCCCGCTCGGTGACGACGAGTACGACGGGCTGCTGCGCGCCATCGCGGCCTACGAGGAGGCCCACCCGGACGCGGTGCTTGCCGAGTCGCCGACCGGGAAGGTGGCGGGCGGGGCTGTGCAGGGTGACGTGCCGCACTCGGTGCCGATGCTCTCCCTCGACAACGTCTTCGACGCTGACGAGCTCGCCGAGTGGGCCGCAGGGCTGGAACGGCGTCTCGGGCACCCTGTGGCCGGGTGGTGTGTGGAGCCGAAGCTCGACGGCCTCGCGGTGGCCGCCCGCTACCGGGGTGGGCGACTCGTTCAGGTCCTCACCCGCGGCGACGGCCTGGCCGGCGAGGACATCACCCACGCCGCCGACGCCGTCCTCGGTCTGCCGCCGGTACTCACCAAGCCGATCGACGTCGAGTTGCGCGGCGAGGTGCTGCTGACGACCGCGCAGTTCGAAGAAGCCAACCGGATCCGGCTCGCCCACGCGGCCACCCCCTTCGCGCACCCGCGCAGCGGAGCAGCCGGCACCCTGCGAGCCAAGGACCGCCCCTACCGGATCGAGTTGACCTTCTTCGCCTACAGCGCGATCGGCCTGGACGACCTCGGCCACGTCGCCCTGCTGGAGACCCTGGCCGCGCTCGGCGCGAACACGGCCGCCAGCACGGCCGCCGCCCCGATGCGATGCGAGACCGTAGAACAGGTGCAGGAACGTATCGACGTGATCGCCGGCCTGCGCGGAGACCTGCCGTTCGGGATCGACGGTGTCGTCGTCAAGGCCGACACGGCCGAGGACCAGCGGCAGGCAGGCAACGGCTCGCGCGCCCCGAGATGGGCGGTGGCCCGGAAACTGGCGGCCGAACACAAGGTGACGCGCCTGCTGGCGGTGGAGTGGAACGTCGGCCGGACCGGGATCATCGCCCCGCGCGCTGTCCTGGAGCCCGTGGTCATCGACGGGGTGACGGTCACCTACGCCACGCTTCACAATCCGTCCGACATCACCCGGCGCGGGCTCATGATCGGCGACCAGGTGTTCGTGTACCGGGCCGGCGACGTGATCCCCCGGGTCGAGGCACCGCTGGTCGACCAGCGCACCGGCGCCGAGAGCCCGATCGTCTTCCCCGAGGCGTGCCCCCGCTGTGGCGACGCGATCGACACCTCCGAGCAGCGGTGGCGGTGCGTGCGCGGCCGGAGCTGTCAGGCCGTGGCCTCGGTGATCTACGCGGCTGGCCGGGACCAGCTCGACATCGAAGGTCTCGGCGCCACGCGCGCGATCCAGCTGGTGGAGGCCGGTCTGGTCAAGGACGTCGCCGACCTGTTCACGCTGACGCGCGAGCAGCTCCTCGGTCTGGAGCGGATGGGTGAGACCAGCGCCGCCAACCTCCTGGCCGCGATCGAGACCGCCCGCGGAGCTGCGTTGAGCCGCGTGTTCTGCGCCCTCGGTGTCCGCGGCACCGGGCGCACGATGTCCCGCCGGATCGCCGCGCACTTCGGCTCGATGGCCGCGATCCGGGCCGCCGACGCGGACACGCTGGCCGGGGTCGACGGCATCGGCACAGAGAAGGCCCGCGTCATTGCGGCCGAACTCCTCGAACTCGCCCCGCTCCTCGACAAACTCCAGGCCCAGCAGGTCGGCACGCAGGTCACCGAGCCACAGAAGCCCGCGACCGACGCGACCGACGCGAACGACGGCGAGCAACCGGCGGGCGGCCAGCTGGCCGGACAGGCCGTCGTGGTAACCGGCTCCATGACCGGCCCCCTTGCGGTGTTGTCCCGGAACGAGATGAACGAGCTGATCGAGCGGGCCGGCGGAAAGGCATCGTCGTCGGTGTCCAAGCGCACCACCCTCGTGGTGGCGGGCGAGAAGGCCGGCTCCAAGCGCACCAAGGCCGAAGAACTCGGCATCCGCATCCTCGACCCCGAGGAATTCACCGTCCTCGTCGCCGGTCTCCTCCCCACCACCTAGGTGGCCCTGTCCGGCCGATCTTGAAACTCCAGAAGTGCGGCCGCTGGCCCCGCCGTCACAGCAGCCCGATAGCGTTCATCCACCAGGCGAATGAACCCACGGTCGCGGCGGTCACCGGCTTCCATGGTGCGGCGCCAACCAGACCCCTCGCGTTCCCACTGTTCACGTGCGATCTCACCGCGGAAATGCCCGTCGACCTTGGGCACCTGGACCTCGGCTACACGCCGTGGGGGTGGTAGAACCGCGCCCCGTACCTCGTTCGCGTTGAAACGCCGATGCCTGGAAGGCCAAGTGGCCGCTCCGGGAACAGCCGGTCCGGTCGGCGCGGTTGTATCGACCGGGGGACCGGAGCCACGGGAGGGGAGCACGGAGACCACAAGGTCGCCCGCCCGACCAGGATCCGGGCCCCCAGGATCGCGGTACGCCCGCCGCGCACTCGGACCAAGAAGTTTTCTGCAGGAGGATTGTTTCGTGACTGACCGGCCCTTGACGCTCATGGCAGTGCACGCCCACCCCGACGACGAGGCCACCGGAACCGGAGGGGTCCTCGCGCGGTATGCGGCGGAAGGCATCCGCACGGTTCTCGTGACGTGTACCGACGGCCGTTGCGGTGACGGACCGGGGGGTGTCAAGCCGGGCGATCTCGGGCATGATCCGGCGACCGTCGCCTTGATGCGCCGTCAAGAACTCGAAGCGAGCTGTGACGTCCTGAAGATCAGCGATCTGGAAATGCTGGACTACGCCGACTCCGGGATGATGGGCTGGCCGAGCAACGACGCCCCCGGATCCTTCTGGCAGACCCCCGTGGAGGAAGGCGCCGCCCGACTTGCGGAACTCATGCGGCACTACCGACCCGATGTGGTCGTCACCTACGACGAGAACGGCTTCTACGGCCACCCCGACCATATCCAGGCCCACCGCATCACGATGGCGGCGCTGGAGATGACCGCGCTGACTCCGAAGGTGTACTGGACGACGATGCCCCGCTCGGGGCTGCAGCGGTTCGGGGAGATCATGCGCGAGTTTCATGAGGACATGCCGGAGCCGGATCCCGTCGAGGCCGCCGCGATGGCCGAGATCGGCCTCCCCGACGATGAGATCACCACGTGGGTGGACACCACCGCGTTCAGCGGTCAGAAGTTCGACGCGTTGGCCGCGCACGCCAGTCAGGGCGAGAACATCTTCTTCCTCAAGATGGGCAAGGAGAGGTTCGGCGAGTTGATGGGCATGGAGACCTTCGTACGTGTCAAGGACGTCACCGGCGCGGCCGTACCCGAGAACGATCTCTTCGCCGGACTGCGCTGATCCGCCCGTCCGACCGGGGGCCGGGAAAGCTCATCGGCCGCACCGCGCGCTCGAGCGGGGCCGGGAGCCCTCGGCCGTCGGCGGCTCCCTGCGGGAGCGGTGGGCGGCTATCGCTCCCGCCCTCGCCGGGCACGTGGCAGCCGTCGGCTTCGACCCGCAGTCCGGCTGACCGTGTGCCCGGCTCGTCGGCTTGGGCGACGATGGCACGCCTGGAGCAGGCCCGCGTCGTGGCGGCCACCTATCCTGCGGCGGGCCGTACGGTTGTGCGCGCCCTGCGGATTCTGCCTCCCGGTGCCGTGCCCGCAGAGGCCGATGCCGCCGCCCCGGCAGCCCCGTCCGATCCCGCTGAGCTGGTACGGAGGCCGGCGCTGGACGGCTATCGCCGCGCGATCGCCGCGCACCGTTTGGCTCCGCCCGCCCGGCGGGCGGACACTGCCATCGCGGATGCGGTGGAGCGGCAGACCCGGGAGATGCGGGAGTTCAGCCGCAGAGCGTTCCCGGACCCGGACGTCGTCCCCGCAGGGCGCGCCGTCGCCGGTCGAGGCCGCCCGCGCGCAGCGGTGCCTCCAGGCTGCGGCCCTCCGCCGAGCCGTCGCTGAGCTTGCCCAGCGCTTCGGAGCGGCAGTTCTGCTGCCTGAGACTGCGCCGCTCCGGACGACGGCTTGATCATGCGATGACCTGCGGCACCAACGTTGCTGGTGGCACGATGAGTTGGGAGGAAAGGTGGGGGTTCGTGCGGGGGGACAGACGGCAGATTCAGACGGCGGTCCTGGGGGGCGCGGATTCGGAGGAGCCGCTGATGCTGTCGCTGGAGGCGATCGAGCTCGATGCCTTCCGCCGGGGGCACGAGGACGACACGTTCTGGTGCGGGCTGCTCCTCGGCGGCTGCGGTGTCCAGCTGACGACGAAGTTGTACACCGATCGGGTCTGCCACTTCGCCCACCACCCGGGCGCGGAGCCAGTGGGACACGAGTCGACCACTTGTATGTGAAGGCTGCGACCGCGGCCTGGCTGCGCGATCGCGGGGAGCAGGCCGACTTCGAATTCGCCCGGCCGAACGGAGCCACGATCGGCTCCGTCATCGACATCCGGTTCCAGAGCCGTGGGCTGCGTGTGCACCTGGACCGGGAAGTCGAGCCCGTGTGGGACGAGGACGGCGTCGAGCCGGTGCTGGGGGTGTCGGTGCCGGTGGACGACAAGACGCTGGTCCGGCGCTGGTACGTCCACCGCATCCGTCTGGACAGCGAGGGCACCCACCGCCGGGTACGGATCGGCACTGAGGAGTTCGCGCGGGACGTCGAGTGGTTCGCGCTGGATGAGTGCGAGATGACCGAGCGCGGGCTGTCGACGCCGGCGGTGGAACGGATCGTCCGTTCCCGCAGCACCCGCCCTGTCTCGACTTGGGGTGTGAGCAAGGCCGCAAAGCCCCGGACCCGCAGGCGCGGGCGCAGCTGCTGCTGCGGAAGCTGGCAGATGCCCGCCGGGTGGAGTCCGTGGTCCTCGTCACTCAGGTCTGCCGCGATATCGCCGCAGTGGAGGTGGTGGAGGGAGAAATGCAGGAGCAGCTGTCGGACGGGGTCGCGGAGGCGAAGCGCTGGCTGGAGATCCAGACCGAGGCACGGCGCAAGTTGTTCCTGCTCTTGGAAGAGGCTGTCGCGGCGGGGAACCTCGTGGCGATCGGCCACCTGCTGGTGATGGCCAACGGGACCGCGAGCCATGACCGCTCCAAGGCCGAGACGGTAGTCGCGGAGCAGGCCGACGCACTGCTGGCCGCGGATGCGCAGGAGCGGCAGGAGGAGATCCTGGCCGCCCAGCTGGAGGCTGAGCGGGCCCGGCGGGCAGCAGAGCGGGCCCGGGCGCTGCTGTCGTCTCTGCGGCGGCGTCCGGTCGGGCGCCGGTCGATGGGGCGTGAGGTGATGCGGGATTCGGTGCGCAGGCTGCTGCGGGCGGCTGAGGAGGCTGGCAGCGTCCTCAGTGCCCGGGAGCGAGAGCTCGTCGAGTCGTGGAAGACGCGTGCCGGTCTCGCCGAACCTCCATCCGAGACCGGCCGTCCCGTCGGCAAGGAGTCGGGGGCTGGACCTGACCGCGACGCGGCCCTCGTGCGGGGGCAGCGGGCAGGGAAGAGGCAGGCTCATGAGGTGGCGTGTCCGGCCTGCGGCGCTGAGCCCGGAGTCCGGTGCGAGATCCCCGGCGGCTATCACCCGTCCCGTGTGGCCAGGTTGAGGCGCTCGCCCCGCTGAGTGCGGATGGGCCTGAGAGGGCCGGGTCACTTTTCCGCGCCGGACCGGCTCCCCGTCGGTCAGCGCTCTGGCGAGGCGGTGCTGACGATGTCGTACGAGTGCTGGTGCTTCTGGCCGGTCATCGGCTAGTGCTGTGACCGGGAACCTTTGCCGGGTTGCTCGTTGTGCTGGTTGGAAGTGACGACGCTTCCAGCCAGCGTGGGGAGGCGGGATGGCGCAACCGGTCAGGGTCCGCGGGCTGACCGAGCAGGAGGGTCAGAAGCTCCAGCACATCGTGCGGAGGGGCAGCACCAGCTCGGTGCGGTTTCGGCGGGCGATGATGCTGCTGGCCTCGGCAGGTGGCAGCACCGTCCCGGTCATCGCGCGACTGGTCCAGGCGGACGAGGACACCGTCCGTGACGTGATCCACAGGTTCAACGAGATCGGGCTCGCATGCCTTAACCCTCAGTGGGCGGGAGGCCGTCCCCGCCTGCTCAGTGGTGACGACGAGGACTTCGTGATCCAGACGGCCACCACCCGCCCGACCCAGGTCGGTAAGCCCTTCACCCGCTGGTCGATCCGCAAGCTCGCCGATCACCTACGACGCAACATCGTCCGCCCGATTCGGATCGGCCGCGAGGCCCTACGGTGCTTACTGGCCCGCCGCGGGATCACCTTCCAGAGGACGAAGACCTGGAAGGAGTCCCCGGATCCGGACTTCGACGCCAAGCTGGACCGGATCGAGTACGCGATCAAAGAACGGCCGGACCGCACGTTCGCCTTCGACGAGTTCGGCCCGCTGGGCATCCGCCCGACAGCCGGCTCCTGCTGGGCTGAAGAAAACCGTCCCGACCGGCTGCCGGCCGCCTACCGCCGCACCCACGGAATCACCTACTTCCACGGCTGCTACTCGATCGGTGACGACCAGATGTGGGGCGTCAACCGGCGACGCAAGGGCATCGACCACACCTGGGCGGCCGTGAGAACGATCCGGGCCGCTCGCCCGGATGGCGCCCCGATCTACGTGATCCTCGACAACCTGTCCGCACACACCAACTGGCGGATGAAGCGGTGGGCGGTGAAGAACAAGGTCGAGCTGTGCTTCACCCCGACTTACGCCTCCTGGGCCAATCCCATCGAAGCGCACTTCGGGCCGCTGCGGCAGTTCACCCTCGCCAACTCCCACCACCCCAACCACACCGCCCAGACCCGGGCCCTGCACGCCTCCTTGCGGTGGCGTAACAAGAACGCCCGCCACCCCGACGTCCTCACAGCCCTACGACGCGAACGCGCCCGCATCCGCAGCGAGAAGGGCATCCGATGGGGCGGCAGACCACTACAAACAGCAGCCTGACCGCCCGACGTGGCAAGCCTTCCCGGGCACAGCACTACATGTCGAAGGGTTCGTAGCGGGCGTCGCCTCCGGGCCAGGCGCGGTCCATGAACGGCGCCCGGTCGAGGCCGTCGAAGCAGCGCATCAGGAAGTCGGTGAAGGTGCCGCTGGTGCGGTACCACTCCCCACACTCGCTGCCGACGACGATCTCCCAGTTGCGCGGATCCGGGTCGCTGGCCAGGAAGTAGTACTCGCTGCTGTGCTCGTCGTGGCCCAAGCGGATGAGCCCACCAGGGTCGGGGTGGAACGGGAACGGGTAAAGGTCCTCCCACCCTCTCCGTGCCTCGCGCCAGAAGTCCAGGGACCAGAACTCCTCGAGTTCGGCAGGGGTCATGAGACCCGTTGGCCGGTCCAGGTGAAGGTACCCATCGAGGGTTCCCGGCCCGTATATGTCCATGAAGGCCTTGTAGTCCGCGGGCAGTGTGACACCGAGGTGCCGTTCAGAGACCTCCCAGACCTCTCGGCGCGGCCAGCCCCACGCCTCCTCCGGCTCACCGAGCAGTGCCTGGAGGCGTTCCAATGGCGATGGCATGTCTTCCCTCGTCCCTGATATGTGACTGGCCGGGAATATCATCAGGCCTCCCTCTGACAACACCGATAGGCGCCCAGGCCGCTGCCGTGGTGTGTGCTGCAACGGGCGATGGCCGGAAGGATGCCGCGGGCCCGAACCTGGTGGCGGTAGATGTCGTGGACGTAGCCACGGCCCGCGAAGACGGACTGAGGTCCGGGCCCCGAACGGGTGGGATGTCACCAAGCAGGGGCATGAGCTGGGTGACGTCCTTGCGGTCACTGCCGCCCTCCTCATCCATCACAGAGGGGCCCAGCGTCCTCAACCCGGCGAACCTTCCCGGTCACAGCACTAGGGAGCTGCGGGGGCTTCTTCCTTCGCGCGGCCGGGCGTTCACGGGCCCGCGCAGACGAAATCCGTGGTGCGCCACCAGGGCAAGGAGGGTGGCGTCAGAACGGGTCCTCTGGCTGCGGTTCCGGATGGTGTCGAGCAGTTACGGGGACAGGGTGGCGGGCAGGAACCACAGGCCTGCGGTGCCGATGGTCGTGACCATCACGGTCAGGACGACGGTAGGCCTCCCCCCCCCCGGCTGGGCCGGCCCAAGTGGCAGGGCGCGCACAGAGCGACCCGGCGGGCGATTCCGGAGGCCGGGTGGAAGGTGACCGTGAGGGCTGGATCGGCGAGGACCTGGTCCTCGTCCGGGCATAGGTGGCAGCGCGGGGCGACGGCGACCCGACGGAGTGCCCTGGCGCCGGGGGTGCGGGAGATCGGGGTCTTCACCGGTGCCCAACGAGGTCGGCGCACGTGCGTGACGCGGTGCCCGGAGAACGCGAAGAGGCCCCGGAGCGGATGCTCTCCTGGGGCCTCTCGGGCCAGGGCGCGGTGTCGTGGTCAGCGGTGCGTGCGCAAAGCCTTCGTCTGCTCCTCCCGGCGGCCGGGCCGGATGCCCAGTCCCAGCTCCGCCAGCGCGTCCATGACGACCGTGGCGGTGTCCTAGAGCGGACGCCCTTCGCGCGGCGACTGGAAAAGAAGGGCGGGGCGGAGCGATCCAGAACGCGGGAGTTTTGAGAGGTCTTCTGCGAGCCGACACCCGGACAAACCGGACCAGTTTCGAGCCTCTCGCAGAACTCGCGCATCTGGTCGATTGCGAGAACCGGGTGGGAGCGGATTCTCCCCGAGCCAGCGGCGCACTGTCTCCGCGCCCTCCGGGCGGCCGAGTTCGTCGAGCACCGATGCTTGCAGCTCCAGCACGGCATGAAGTCTCGGAAGCAGGGTGGGCGTCGTAGCGATACGACGGTGGCAGAGCTCCACAGCCTCCGCCGTCACCCGTAGAGCCCCGGAAAGGTCACCCTCCATCGCGGTGAGCATTGCCAAGACAGCCAGCGAGGTGGCGAGGTCGGGTTCGTAGGCGGCGGGGTTGCCGACCGCCAGCCTGCGGTAGACCGGCATGGCAGCTTTGACCAGGTCCCGGACGTACCGGACAGCTGTTGGACGATCCGGTCCATCTCGCGGAACGGGCTCCCCGGCGGCTACGCCCTCCTCTTCGGCCAGGCAGAACTGCGCCAGCCCCAGCCCGCCGCCTGATCCCCGGTCCTGGCGGCCGTGGAACCCTCGGGGGAGGCGGCCGGATCCGCCAGTGCGTCCCAGGCCGGCGCCGTTCGAGGCCGATTACCTCACCGTCGAACACACGGAAATCTATGACGGCCAGAGTAGACATTGGGTGGTGGTGTAGTTATGGTTTCTCTCGTAGCCCAGAGAGACCGCAGGGCCTGGCAGAGACGAACTGCCGGGCAGCAGTACCCGCAGGACAGGTAGTTTCAGTTCGTTGGACGGTGCGGTGGTGGAGTTCCGAAGCCAAGGTTGTTGCAGGTCGGCGACGGGACTGACGACCGGACCGGGTGGCCCGCAGTGATCAGGGGCCGCCGAGAGAAGTACCGCAATTGACGCAGTGGCAGTACCCAGCAGTGAAGTCAGTGAGCAGTACCTCGGTGAAGGCGTCGGCTGCGGGCGCGCGCACCGGGAAGTTCGGCAGTGGGGTTCTAAGCCAGAGCAGACGCAGGATGGGCGACGGGGCTGGCTGCCGAAGTGGCGCTGTGAGAGGCCACCAGCAGTGCAAGCAGTTCGCAGTAACGGCAGTACGCAGTTCCCGTTTGGTAAGTAGTTGATCACCGAGGGAAGAACGGAGGGATTGGGCGCCATCAGGATCGCCCGGGCGGAAGTCTTGAGTCCGGGTACCGCAGGACATCGATAGTGAGGTGGTCTCCGGTCAAGCAACCGCGATCCCCGCACCCCCGACGGCGTATCGGTCGGGTCTGCGGAAACAGAAGGCCGGCGCAGTACCAGGGCCGGCAGATGGTGTAGCAGTTCCTTCGGGGCCCTGGTGCCGTACGGCACCAGGGCCCCTCCACGCGTTCCGCAGAAAGAGGTGCAAATGACAGCACACGACTCGTTCGACGATCGTCTCGACGACGACGACTACCCCGCCTACACGATGGGCCGGGCCGCCGAGATGCTCGGCACCACCCAGGGCTTCCTGCGCGCCATCGGCGAAGCTCGCCTCATCACCCCGCTGCGCTCTGCGGGCGGACACCGCCGCTACTCCCGCTACCAGCTGCGCATCGCCGCCCGCGCTCGGGAACTCGTCGACCAGGGCACCCCCATCGAGGCCGCCTGCCGCATCGTCATCCTCGAAGACCAGCTCGAAGAAGCCCAGCGCATCAACGCCGAATACCGCCGCGCCGCCGAATCAGCGAATCCAACGGCTGCGGCCTGAGGCAGGGAAGCCTGCCGGGTACCGGCGGGCCCCCGCCCCCACATGTCTGGGGTGGGACGCGCAGGTCGTCTCCTATGGTGACAGGGTGTGCGGGCGTGTAGCGTCTGCGTAAGCTGTCGTGGTTCGGAAGTTCCCTTTGCCCACGCTTTCGGCGTGGGCGTTTTGCTGTGCTGTGCCGCAGGAACCAGGGCGATCACCTCCGCCTTCCGCACGTGTGGGAGGCATCATCGACTGGAAGGCATGAGACATGGCTACGGGAACTGTGAAGTGGTTCAACGCGGAGAAGGGCTTCGGCTTCATTGCCCAGGACGGCGGTGGCCCGGACGTCTTCGCCCTCCGCGATCAACTCCTCGGGCTTCCGCGAGCTCCAGGAGGGCCAGGTCGTGACGTTCGACGTCACCCAGGGCCAGAAGGGCCCGCAGGCCGAGAACATCACCCCGGCCTGATCTTCCCCACCCTCCTGCGGACGGCGGGACAGCGCTCGGCGCGTGCGGGCTGCCTCGTGCAGCCCGACCCGAACAGGGTGTCGCCGAACTTCTCCGGCGACATCGACAGGATCTCAGGCGCACGCGATCAGGGCTGCGCAGCTGCTGCGCGGCCCTGACCCGGCTCTGCTGGCGGAGGAAGTTCGGCCCGACGATCGCGCCGTCCCCTTGCAGGGCTGCGGCTCCCGTGCGTGGTGGGGAGCCGCAGCCCGGCGGGCTGGGCTCAGACGTGGCCGCGGCCGTAGTACTGGCCGAGTTGGTCACGGTAGGCGGCGTCGCCGCGGTGCTTGTCCTTGTCGTACTCGGGGGAGTCCTTGATCTGGTCCTTGGTGAGGTTGACGTTGACCGTCTTCTCCGTCACGTCGACGCGGACGACGGTGCCGGCGGGGATGAGGACTTCCTTGCCGAAGATCCACGGGCCGGTGTCGACGACGATGTAGGAGGCGCCGACGTCTTCGGTGGCCTCGTCGACCTTGCCGATGTGGCCGTCGCTGGCTTCGACCTTGAAGCCGACCAGGCTGGTGCCGGGCGTGTAGTGGGACTCGGGGTTGTAACTCCACATGTCGGTCACAGGGATTCTCCTTCTGCGTCAGGGGTGTCGTCGGGCGACGGGTCAGGTGTGTAGGAGGCTGTTGCGGCCGTCGTGGCCATCTGCTCCGTCTTCATCGAGCCAGTGCCCGCCGTCGGCGAGGTAGCGGAAGCCGTGGTGCTGGTTCACCGGGAAGGTGACCGTGACCGCGCGGCTTCCGTCGGGACGCTCGGCCATCGGGTGGGCGCCGGGCCGCCAGTCGTTGAAGTCGCCGACCACGCTGACCTCACCGGCCGGATGGCCAGCGGGCAGGACGAACGTGATCTCGGTCCGCTTCTTGCTCCGAGTGCGCTCCAACATGGACGGTCAGCTCCTCACCTGCGGGGGAATGGCTTCGCCATCTCTGCCCGCTGCGCCGGTCTTGGTAGCGGGTGGCTACGCCACCCGCCACAGCTGTCCCCCGCTCGGCCGCACGTTCCGGCGGCTCGGCGGATCCGTCTCGGCGGCGGGAGTGCCGGCGCCGTGGGCGAGCGCCGCCGCTACTGCCAGGCCTTGGAAGGGCGGCCTGAGACCATGCGGTGGGTGAACAGGGGTACCAGCGGCAGGGCTGGCGCGTCCGAGCGGCCTACGCCTTCCGCATACAGAACAGCAGGTCGGTCCTGCGGCCGCACGAGGGCGCGGAGGCCGCCTCCAGCGGAGCGTTCGCTCTCATTCCATTGCAACGAGCGGATGGCCGTTGTTGCATTAAAACCCAAACCATTGCAACAACTTCTTATCCCTGACCTGCACTGATGGCAGTTTTACGCAACGAGCGTGTTGCCACACCTACGAACGCAACGTAGCTTTTCCCTCATCGGAAACAACGAAGCGAAGGAAAAGACCATGCAGAAGTTCGCCACCACCACCCCGATCGCCACCGTCCTGGACATCCCCGCGGGCCGCATCCGGTTCATCGCCGCCGACCGGGCCGACACCACCGTCGAGGTCCTGCCCGCGAAC
>NZ_JBVIFS010000064.1:0-15241 GCF_055571215.1 Streptomyces sp. NPDC030995 | reverse complement strand
CGGCTCGTACTGGACGTACCGGCGCGGTCCGACAACGCGGCGAGGTGCCGTGCCGGGGGCCGTGACCCGGTGAACCTTTCCGGCCACAGCACTAGTGCTGTGGCGTGGGCGGCCTGGCGCTGGGACGTCGACTGGCCACCGCCCCACCTGCCCGGCTAGACATCCGGGCCGGGCATGCCACTCGGCAGGGGGCTTGCCCAGCACCACGTCTGCGGACGGTCCGGTTCTTCGGGAGTGGACGGGCCATCGCCACTTGGACGGAATGGTGACCTGCACGTACTGAGTCCGTAACGGCCCCGCGGTAAGGGGATTTCAGCCATCTCGCAGGGCAGAACCGAAGGGTCGAGCGCACCATTCGAGCCATGTGAAGGCACACGGGGGCTACCATGCGCACTGCCCGCACGTCTTGGAAGACCTACGCTCTCGGGGTCGCGGCCATCGCCGCGCTCCTCTCGTCCACGGCCTGCGAATCAGGCGGCACGGACGAGGGCAAGAGCCCCACCGCCTCCGGCACCCCCAGTGCGACCGGCGCCCCCACCCCCTCCGGTACCCCGAGCACGGCCGGCACCGCCCGGCCCGGCGGCGGGGGCACGACCGGACCGTCGCAGAGCCCGGGTGGTGGCTCGGCCGGCCCCGGCGGTGGCGGTGACACCACCATCGCGGCCTGCAACGACAACGACCTCTCGATCGCCACGTCGGGGTGGCGACAGGACTCGGGCCAGCACCTCCTCATCACGGCCACCAACTTCACCGACAAGGCCTGCACCCTCTACCACTACCCGTACGTCCGCTTCGGCATCGACATCGGTGCTCCGGTCAGTCCGATGGAGTCCAAGCCGTGGGCCATCGCCACGATCGGTCCGAAGGAGAAGGCGTACGCCGGCGTGTTCGTCTTCAAGGCGGGCCAGGAGACAAGGACCGTGACGTCGTTCTCCCTCGGCTACCAGGACCGCGCCCTCAACAGCAACAGGGATGTGGCGCCGCTCGACATCAGGTTGTCGGACGAGGTCGGCTCCCTCACTGTCGGACCCAACCCCAGGGTCACGTACTGGAACACCGATCTCCGCGCGGTCGAGGACTTCCTGTTCAGGTCCGGCAACAGCTAGGGCGATTCGTGTCCTGTGCCGAAGTAAACCGGTCCTCGTGCGGACGGCGCATGGAGAACCGCACCTGCGTTACCTGAGGGCCTCGAAGGAGGCGACGAGGTCGGTGGGGGAGGGGAGTGCGGTGATGTCGGCCTGGATGGCGGCGGCGGCCTTGCGGAGGTCATCGTCGGTGAGGAGGCGGCCGAGCAGGGCGGCGTCCACGCTGTCGCCACTCGCGCGGAGCGCGAAGCCCAGGCCCGTCGCGGCATCGACGTTGATGAAGTGGTCGGCGCCCTGCGGGAGGATCAGCTGGGGGACGCCCCGCGCGGCGGCGGTGAGCATGGTGCCGGCGCCGCCGTGGTGCACGACCGCGTCGGCGGTGTCCAGCAGTTGGGCCAGTGGCACCCAGGGAAGGGCGCGGACATTGGCGGGAAGGGCGCCGAGCGGGCTCAGGTCGGCGTCGCCGACGGCGAGCAGGAACTCGGCGTCGACGGAGGCGGCTTCGGCGATCACCCGGGTGAGCGGGTCGACGCCCGCGTACGCGGTCACCACGGTCCCGAGGGTGACGGCGATCCGGGGCCGGGAGCCACGGGCCATGAGATCGCCGGGCACCGTGCCGCCGCCGTTGTACGGCACGTAGCGGACCCGCCAGCCCGTGCCGTCCCCGCCGAGGGAGGCGGGTACGACGTCGAGGACGGTACGGGTGGCCGGGCCTTCGAGCTCGCGGGCCTGGTACTCGTCCGCCAGGAGATCAGCGAGTACGCCGACCATGGCGAAGCCGGACATCACGCCGAAGTTGTGCACTACGGCGGGTATGCCGAGTGCCGCCGAGACCAGTGGTGCGGCGGCCTGGAAGGCGGCGTGGACGATGAGGTCCGGCCGCCAGGCGGTGGCGACCGCGAGCAGGTCGTCGATGGTGCTGCGGCTGTGTTCGGCGAAGCCGGCTGCGGCCCGCCGCTGGATGTCCTCCAGGCTGTTTCCGTCTGTGACGAACTGCGGGCGGGTGCCGTCCGAGGTGCGCCGGAAGGCCTCCATCAGCGTCGAGCCGTTGCCGATCTCGACGGTGGGCAGGCCGGTCTGCCGAAGCTGGTCGAGCGGGGCCGAACCGGCGAACAGCACCTGGTGCCCGGCGGCCTGGAGTGCCTGGGCGGTCGGCACCATCGGGAACAAGTGGCCCGCTGCAGCGGGGCCGGTGAACAGGATGCGCACGTTGCTCCTTGGGATGAGCTCCTTGATTCCTCTGACAGACCGTCGAACGAAACTTCTGCTGCGTCAGTTTCCGTCGAGGTGAACGAATTTCGGCCGATTCTGACGGGCGCCCGAATCCCAAGGGGCCCACGTCCAGGTCCAAGTCCAGGTCCAGGTCCACGTCCACGAGCCAGCGTTCGGTGCCAGGAATCCGTTTCAATCGGAATCTCTTGGATTCGTCCGAGTCCGCCGAGGTGCTGGCCTACCCTGGTGCGGGGGTGGTTGACGTGGGCGGGGTAGTTGAGCGGTCGTCCTGGGTCGTACGCCTGGTGGGCTTGCCCGAGCACGAGTGGGCCGACGAGCCCAGCGCCGAGTTCGCCCGGTCCTTCTACCGGGTCGTGGAGGATGCGGGGATCACGACCGCCGCGGACCCCTTTGACGAGGATCTCGCGGCGTTCGGTGCGGCCGGCCAGTACGCAGTCGCCGATCTGCAAGGTGAGACCCGCAGAGGCGCCGGAGCCCCCGATGTGGTGCTCGCGGTCTGTGTCTTCGTCGGGATGGAGGGCGCGAAATGGGTCCTCACCACGGTCTGCGACGAGGTGTGGCGGCCACTCCGCTCCCGGCTCGCCCGGCTGCTGCGGTCTCGATCCGGCGCGGCGCGGGGAGACGAGGGGGCGGCGCCACAGGTGGTCCTGCGCACCGTCGTCGGAGAAGGGCAGGCGGTGGTCGAGGTGACGGTCGAGGCCGGAGCGGAGGGTGACGCCGAGGCTCTCGCGGCCCTTGTCGAGCAGTTGCAGCGTCACGCCCTGACGGGATTGACCGAGCAGGGCCTGACCGGCACCGTCGTGCGCTACGCCGTTTCGGGCACAGGGACGGTGAGCGAACCGTCGGTTGTGCCGCTGCCCGAGGAAGACGGATCGGACGCGCGCTCCGATCAGACACCGTAGTAGCAGAACGCCGCCCAGTGGTGCGGACGGGCGTGCGGTCGCGCACCATCCGGCACCATCGGTCCGGGAGCCGCCGGGGCCCCGGCGCCGAAGCAGGCCCGCTTGTCCGCAGCTGTTCTGTCGCGCACCTGCTGCTGTGCGCGTCGCAGCGCCTGGGCGAAGGGAAGTCGTTCACTGCCGCGGGACAGATCGTAGAAGGTCGTCATCAATTCGATGGTCGGCTGGTTGGGCACCGACCACTGCGAGCCGATCACCGCGGGAATGCCGGCCTGCAGAAGCCCGGCGGGCAGTCCGAGCACCTCGTCGGGCACATCGCCACCGATCACGGCCGTCTCGCACGCGGACAGGACGGCGAGGCGGGTCCCGGACAGGTCGGCGAACATGAAGTCCGCCACCGTCAGGAGCGCATCGTCCGCCATGACCAGCCCGCTGTCCAAGGGGCTGGCGAGGTTGGCAGCGCCGTGGCAAACGAAGTGCAGGTACCCGAAGTCCGCGAGCGAGGACAGCACACGAGAACGCGTCGCACCCTCATGGAGGATCACTTCCCCCTCCCCGAGGGCGATCGCGATCTGTCCTTCCTCCAGGGCCCCGGGCAGGCGCTCACCGCTGGTCGGAAGGGGTTCGATCACCACGAGGGTGCTGCTGTTGACCTGGCCCGGTGACAGTGCCCGGGCCGCGGTGAGCGCACGCGCGTTGACTGTGTACGTGAGGAGCAGTTCGTCCAGGGCGTAGCGGCGTCCGGTCGGCGCTGCGGAGTCGCGGGTCCAGGCGGCGTGCAAGGGAAGGATCCCCAGGGTGCCGGTGGGCACGAGAACAGCGTGCGGGACGTCTCCGAGCGACTCGATCAGGGGACCCATGGCCGTCTGCCACAGCCAGCCCGCGACATCCTCCAGTACGGTCGGCCAGCGCCCGTCGGGATCATTGCGGGCGGCGAGGAGGCGATGGGCGTGCCGGGCGGTCTCCGTTTCCGTCAAACCGGGGAGATCCACGTGGCGCACCGTGCCGTCGCCCCCGACGATGAGCGCGGCCCCGCCGAATCGAGTCGCCATGACATACACCAGAGGCGCAGGGTCGGCCGCGGCCGCGATGTCGGCCATCGACGGGGACGAGTACGGGTCTGCCATGCCGTCCAGCGCACTGATCCGGTCCATGACGTGGCGGAGCTGCCCACGCAGGCGCTCGGCCCGGATCCGGTTCGGTACGCGGCCGGCCCGCGCCGCGACCAGATCGGACTGCTCAACGAGCCGTAGGGCAGCAGTGACCTTCTCGAACTCGTCGGCGAGATCGCCGTGTCCAGCCTCCCTGAGGCGGGGCAGGTCGACCCGGCGACCGGCGAGCAGTTCGGACAGCACGCAGGCTCGGCCCTCTTCCAGGGTCAGGACCGCGTCCGTCAGGGCGCCGGTCCGCAGCAGCGCATAGGCGCCTTCGGCGCAGGTCAGTGCGCCGCTGCGCAGCCAAGCCGTCTGATGGTCGGCCGCTTGGCGGCTCCGCACACGATGAAGCAGGCCGATCGTGGTCCGGTAGGCATCGGCGCTTGCTCCCCACCGTTCGGCGGCGCCTTCCAGAGCTCCCAGGTGGCTTCCCGCCCACAGGGCTCTGACGTGGTCTCCGGAGCGCATGCACTCGGTCAGGGCAGTGCGCAGCTCATCGGGGTCGACCTGGTCGGGACGGTGCTGGTGAAGCATGGTCAGGCGCAGGGCTGCGGCGTACGCGCTGGACCGATCGGGTGGGCTGCTCCTCATCGCGGCGGGCGTCGCCGGCACCTGCTGATGCGCTTGCAGCTCTTGCGTGAACTGCTGTCCGACCAGGTCGAGACATTCTTCCAGCTCGGCCAGCTTCGGATGCTCCTGCGGACATACGTCCACGGCGTTCTGGAGTGCGGCGACGCTGGCACTCAGGTCGGCGAGGCTCCCGGTGGCGCTGGAGGCTTCGAACAGGGCGTGACCGTGCTGCTCGTACAACGAGACCAGAACGTTCACCGCAGGAGGCGTCGGCGGCTCCGGATTGTCCGGAGCAACGGCGGCCAGGAGGGGACCAAGCAGCAGAAAGGCGCGCCCGATGTCGGCCGCCGATCCACTCCGTCCGTGGCGGTGCAGCAGCAGGGAAGCCAATCGGATGGAGGCCTGCCACTCCTCCTCGGAGTTCCGGTGACGGCACAGCAAGGCCTCCTCCCTCATCACGATCGCCCGGTCCGTGTCGGCCAGATTGCCGCTCCTGGCCGCTCGGTGCTGCAGCGTATCGGCGGCCAGTCCCAAAGCTTCGGCCCGAAGCTCGGACGCGGGCTCCGCGGCGTCGATCGCGCGCTCCAGCAGCCACATCGCTGCTTTGAAGGCGGCCGGTTCGCTGTCGTCGATCCTCTCCAGAGCTTCCAATGCGGCCTGCATGCTCTGCCAGTAGCCGGCTTCGCGCATCTGCCTGATCAGCGCTTTGTCCACGACCTGCGCAGAAAGTCCGTCGTCGCCGATATGGATGAGGTGGGCGCCCGGATCCATCCGTTGGGCGTCGTACAGGTCGAGTTCCATCAGCGCCGCTCGGGTAGCCGCTCTCACGCCCACCTCGCCGCAGGCGACGAGGAGGCGCCGCCTGCCTTCCAGGATGAACATCTCCCGTTCCGGAGCGGCTTCGCCGTACTCGGCTATGACATCGTCGAGCACCTGAAGTCCGAGAGGGTCGCGCAATTCGGGGTGATCGGTGACCAGGGCCTCGACTTCGTCCCAGTACGTAGCAGATAGCAGACTTGCCAGAAGATGCCTCAGGTCGCCTTCGTGTCGCTGCACCATCTCGGTGAACTGACGCATTCCGTCGGTGACGTCGAGCAGTTCGCCCTCGGGATGACCGGGTATCAGCCAATCGTGAGGCATGCGTCGACCGAAGACCGCGATGTACTCGGTGAAGAGTTCCGTCGCCACCGTGGAGTCCTGTTGCGCCAGTGCCCGGCCGAAAGACAGGTCCGCCACGGTCTGTTCGATCCGTTGCCAATCGGTTTCGGGGCTCGTCCCGGCCAGCAGCAGGGCTCCCCAGAGGGCTGCCTCCCGACAGTCTTCCGGCAGATCGCTCGTGGGGATGAGCGCTGCATAGCGCGCGGCCGTCTGAGAGTTCAGGCTCGGAGACTCCCGCAGCAGCCTCAGCCGGTCGCGCAGGGTACGACCAGGTCCGCAGAAGTCCCCGGCCCATGCGGCCGCCGCCAGCCACTCGGCGTCCCGCGCCAGGTCCTCCAGAGCGCAGCCGCGGTCTTCGAGCTCCCTGTTCCACGCCAGGGTCTGCCCGATTCCGGCGTGGACTCCCACGCTCAGACACCGGCGGACGAAGAAGCTCTGCATCGTCATGGCCGCCGCCGAGTGGTGGTCTCCGGACTCCCGAAACGCCTCGGCGTGATCATCCATTCGCTGCGCCACCGGAGGCGCAATCAGGCCAGGGTACTCGGCGAGCAGTTCGCGCAGCCCCTCGCCACTGCCCACCCGCTCATCGGCGTTGATCGTTCTGATCAAGGCATCGACGTCGTTGCAACCGTCCACCATGACCACCGTGTCGAAGGCGATCTCGATGCCGAGCCTGCGGGCGTACTTCAGCTGCGCCATGCGCAGACGCCACTGGCCGGCCAGCAGGGGCTCCAGCCGTCGGCCCTCTTCCTCGACCTGCAGTACGAACCGGGCATTGACCAGGCCGACCAGCTCGGGATGATTGACCAGCACGGACCGGGCTTCGGTCTGAGACCGCACGGAGCAGTAGTGGCGTAACAGGTCGGAGAGGTACGCATCTCGGTGTGTTTCCGCCGGTGTTGGCACCCGACCACGTTAGCGCGTCCATGACGGTGCGCATTCGAACGATACGTCGAACGCGATTGCCGAGGGTTCTTGGGTTCTTGGGGTCAAGGGCGTCAGTCGTTGGGCTCGGCGGCCGCGATGGCCGCGAAAGCCGAGCCGGGATCCCGTTCGACCGTGAGGTCGCCGAGGGTGACGACACCGACGAGTTCGCCGTCTTCGGTCTGCACGGGCAGGCGCCGCAGCGCGTTGCGGCGCATGAGATCGATGGCCTGGTCGACGTCGTCACTGGGTTTGACGGTGACGGGCTCGGTGCTGCAGACGGCATACACGGTCGTGTCGGCGGGATCCCTGTTCTCGGCCATGGCCCGCACGACCAGGTCCCGGTCGGTCAGGATGCCGCGCAGCCGGCCCTCGTCGACGACAAGGACATCACCGATGTCGGCATCTCGCATCAACCGGGCGGCCTCCGCCAGCGAGGTCAGCTTTTCGACGGTCACCGGATTCCCGGTCATTACCTCGTGGACTCGGCGCGTCATGAATCCTCCCACTGCTGGAAACGGATCCCACCTGGCGCCTACCCACCCCGGCGAGCGGTAAGCGCGCTGCTCCGGGCATCTGGACGCCCGATGGGTGGGCTGTCCGGGTGAGCGCAAGCGGAGGGTCCTCGGCTCGTGATCGATCCTTCACTCTGCGTCGCCGGGGCCGCGAACGCACACGCGCCACGCCGCGCCGACCTTCAGCGGGGTGGGGGCTGTGGGGGCTGTGGGGGAGCCGGGGGCAGGGCCCAGCGGATCGCCCGGGTCACGGCATGGCCGCCGGCGCGGGCGGCCGGCGGCGGTATCCGGGCGGCCGCAGACGCCGACCCGGTGGTGACGGCCGACCTCGCCCACGGCGGCAGGAGTTCCAGGGCTGCCCCCGCCAGCAGCATGTACGGGAGCCGGGCGGCCCCCGGCAGCGGCGGGTCGGTCAGCAGGAACCGGGCGGTGTCCAGGGAAGCCGCCGTCGGCCGCAGGGAGGGCCGGTACCCGGCCATCCGCAGCGCCAGTTCGTGCTCGTTCTCCGGCGGCCGGTCCGCACCCAGGGCCCGGGCCACTCGCGCCGTGTCGGCGAGGTACGCGTCGCGGCCCGCGGAGTCCAACGGGTGCTTGCTGTACCGCTGGTGGGCCCGCAGGAAGCAGTACGCCTCGGCGACGTGCACCCACGTCAGCAACTCCGGGTCGTCGGCCCGATACGGTACGCCATCAGCCGTCTTGCCGCGGACGCGTGCGTGGACCTCCCGTACGCGGGCCACGGCCGCCTCGGCGTCGCCGCTCGTGCCGAAGGTGGTGACCGCCAGGAAAGTGCTGGTCCGCTGCAGCCGTCCCCACGGGTCGCCGCGGTATCCGGAGTGCGCTGCCACGGCGGCCATCGCGAGAGGGTGCAGGGACTGGAGGAGCAGGGCGGCCAGGCCGCCGATGAACATCGACGCGTCCCCGTGGACCTGCCGCACCGGCCGTCCCGGAGCGAACCAGCGAGTTCCGGGAGTCGAGTGGATCCGCTCGCGGTTACGAGGCCCCTCGGGCCCCGCGACGCGCAGGAAGATCGCCTCGCCGGCTTGCCGCCTGATCCGCTGGACGGCCGTTGTCCCCCTTGCCATGCGTTCAGTATGCGCCCGGCCCGGGCCGGGGCCCAGGCCCCCGAACGAACGGCACGGGGAACGGCACGGGGCCGTCGGACCTTCCCGCGTACGGACTGAACGGGAGAGCAGGTGCCCCGAAGCAGCCATCGATCGGCCCGAGCGATTGAGAGGTGCGGCGAGGGGCAGGCGCTCCCCCGTACGAGGAGGTACGCCATGGTTGCCGAGGACGAGTCGCCCGTACCGGAGTCCCCTGCCGATACCGAGAACCGGAGACCTTACGTGGTGTCGGTAAGGGGCGACATGGATGTCGACCACGCGGACGATCTGCGTGCCGCGCTCGCCACGGCCCTCTCACAGGCCCCAGGAGGCGCCGAGATCACTGTCGACCTGCGGAATTCGTCGTTCTGCGACTCCGCGGGTCTCAACGCGCTGCTGCAAACGCGGCGAGAGGGCCAGAGTCGGGCCATGTCCTGCGGCTGGCGGCGCCCAGTCACCAGATGCTGCGGCTGCTGGAGCTCACTGGTTCGGCCGATTGCTTCCCTCTCGACCCTTCCGTGCCCGGCTGAGCACACGGAGACCGGGCACCGGGCCCCGGCGACCGAGCTACGTCCCGGACACGGCCGCTGCCAGGCGACGTACCCGTAGCGAAAGGACCCAGCCATGAACCGCCCCGGATCCCCGCATCCCGGCCACGACGGTCTGCGGGTCGTGGTCGTCGGCGCCACCGGAAACGTCGGTACCAGTGTGGTGCAGGCATGCGCCGACAGCCCGGCCGTAGCCTCCGTTCTCGGCGTGGCCCGACGCGTTCCGCAGTGGAGCCCCGCCAAAACCTCCTGGGCGGCCGCCGACATCGCGCCGCCGAACGGCCCGGACCTGGTGCCGCTGTTCGCCGGGGCCGACGCGGTCATCCACCTGGCGTGGATGTTCCAGCCGACCCACCATCCCGCCCAGACATGGCAGACCAACGTCCTGGGCAGCCTGCGCGTCTTTGAAGCGGCGGCCGCTGCGGGCGTGCCGGCCCTGATCCACGCATCCTCCGTCGGCGCATATTCGCCTGGCCCCAAGGACCGTGCGGTCGACGAGTCCTGGCCCACCCACGGCTGGCCCCAGGCCGCGTACACCCGCGAGAAGGCCTACCTGGAACGCGTACTCGACGCGTTCGAGCAATCCCACCCCGAGGTCCGGGTGGTCCGCATGCGGCCGGCCTTCCTGTTCAAGCGAACTTCCGCGTCCGAGCAGCGGAGGATCTTCGCGGGCCGGTTCCTGCCCGGTTGGCTGATGCGCCCCGGGGTGATCCCGGCGGTCCCCGACCTGGCGGGCTTGTGTTTCCAGGCCATGCATACGGATGACGCCGCATCCGCCTACCTGGCCGCCGCAATCCGGAACGTGCAGGGCCCGTTCAATCTGGCAGCCGACCCGCCACTCGACGCGGAAGTCCTCGCGGGAATCCTGCACGCCCGCCCGTTCACCTTCCCGACGGCCCCCGTCAGGGCGGCGCTGGCCGCCGCATGGCGGCTGCACCTGGTCCCCGCCTCTCCCGACCTGTTCGACGCGGTGCTGCGGCTTCCCCTGATGGACGCTGCCCGGGCCCGCACCGAGCTTGCATGGCAGCCCCGACGCACGTCGGTAGAAGCGGTGGAGGAGTTCCTGGCGGGTTTGCGTGAAGGCGCAGGGATGGCCACCGCGCCTCTGGCCGCTTGATCGGCCTGCGGGGCAGCCAGGGCAGGGGCCCTCCGCCCGAGTGAGCCGATGGTGCATGTGGCGGACCCGGAGTGCGGGAATCCCCGCGGCCTCGCAGCATGGCGGTGACCCCCCAAGAAGGAGATCCCTCATGCCCCGAAGTCCCAGCGGAAAGGACGAGATGACCAACGACGCCGACGCACCACGGCAGTCTTCGGCGGACGTGGTGGTCACGGCCGCCCACTGCTCGGAGGAATCCGCCCGGGTCCTCCTGGACGTTCTCGAGCGGGCCTTTCCGGTTTCCTCGGCGGACGGCGTGGCTGTCGAACCGGGGCCGCACGGAAAGGCCACCGTGTGGTGCACGACCGTGGATGCAGCAGACCCGGCACCCGGGCCGACAGAGACCATGCGCCTGGACGGAACCGTCCTCGTCGGTCTGCAAGGCGGCCCCCGTGCGGTGGACCGGGTCGTTGCCGCCCTCAGGGACGCCTTCGTGGTCGACGAAAGGGGGACGGTGGCGGGAGACCAGGAGAAGGAGGTCGACCTGCTGATCCGCTCCGCCTGACCTACGGGCGCCCCGACGGGGGCCGGGCGCGCCGCCCCTCAGCAACCTCCTGGCGAGACGAACGTCGGCGCTGGGCTGCTTCGTTCAGGCGGGCCAGGTGCCCGTGAGGCGCTTGGTGGCCACGGCGCCGCTACGGTCGATCAATGCCTTGACGGCGGCGAAGACGGCCCCCTGCAGTGCAGCGGCGATCAGCACCTCTCGCCACGACCGGTCCTCGTCGGTGGCGTTCGGCGCGTGGTGCTCGTGACCCAGCCGCCGCCAGATCTGCTTGAACAGGAGACCGGCCAGCGCTCCGCCGGTGGCGCCGAGAGCCAGTCCCACGGGCTTGTATGCGATCTTCGATGCCTTCACGGGGTCCTCCGTCCGACGGCCTGCCGCGCCACCAGCCATACGATGCACCCCGCGGCCACCGCGACGAGCCACCGCTCGCGCCGAAACGTCCGGGACGCCGTCCGGCCCACGTGGTGGGTGGCGACGGCTGCTTGCTCGCGTGCCTGGTGCGTGGCGGCGAGGGCCTTCTCGCGCATCTGTCCCTTGAGGTCCGCCTTGGCGGCGAGAGCCTGTATGGTCCGACCCAACTCCGCCCGGGAACCCTCCACTTCCAGACGGAGACTGTCGGTGTCCGGCTGCGATCCTGCTTCCGAGCGCGTCCTGCTCATCGGTGCACCCTTTCCTTGATCTCGGCGATGTCGGCACGCACGCTCTCGATGGCCTGCCCGGGTAGCGGCGGACCGGCCTGGCCCACCTTCTGCCTGCCGAGGCCGCCCAGTGCGGCAGCGAGCAACAGCAGGGCTCCAGCCGCGATCAGCGCGGCGCCCCAGAGCGGTACGACCAGAGCGAGAGCCGCGACCGCCGCGGCCACCAGCGCCTGCAGGGCCAGGAGCGTCGTCACTGCCGCGCCGCCGAGCAGGCCTCCGCCGAGGCCGAAGCTCCTGCCTTTGTGCCTCATTTCCGCCTGTGCGAGACGCAACTCGTCCCGCACCAGTTGTGACAGCTGCTGGGATGCCTTCGAGACGAGCGCGGCCACTGATTCGTCGCGACCGTTCGGGAGGCCGGGGTGGGTAGCGGGTTCCATCCCCTTCACCTGTCTTCCTGCTTCTTGATGTCTGCCGGCTGTTCGCGCCGTCGCTCGGGGTGCCCCACCGCTTGTCGCTCGCGGTCCGGTCCCTCCCGGCGCCTGCCCGGTCGCGCCCACCGCTAACGTACGGACCGCGCCCCGCCTGATGCGGCGCGCAGCCTGTGGACCAATCCCGCTCCGCGCGGGCTGAGCGCATCGAGCGGTCTGCCGGGCCGCGCACACATGCGAGCGCGCAGGCAGGGCAGGCGTACGCGTGAGGGAAGCCGACGCTGTAGGAAGGCGAGCGGGGATGAACGTCCGTCTGCGACAGCACCGAGATCTGGACGGGACCACGGCTGTCGCCGCCGCGCGGGAGCTCACCCGTCATTTCTTCGATGACGCCAATCGTGGCGGCCGCTCGCTGGCGCCGGAGATCAGGGACATCACGCTGCTGCTGGTCAGCGAACTCGTCACCAACGCCATCCGTCATACGGCCGACGGCTGCGCGCTCGACCTCGCGCTGGAAGCCCACGGGGTCGGTATCGACGTCACGGACTACAGCAGCGCCGAGCCGAAGAGGCGGGCGCCTGATCTCCAAGGTGGCGGGGGGTGGGGCTGGGCACTGATCAACCAACTGGGCAGCGATGTCCAGATCCGGCACAGGCCCGGCGGAAAGACGATCCACGCCCGTGTCCCGTTTGTCTGACCTGCTGGTCTGTGGGGAGTGGAGCGGCAGGGGGTGGGTAGGCGCCGGACAGCCCCAGGCTTCGCCACCCGAGGGTGACGCGAAGCCGAAGCAAGGAGGCAGACGTCATGTCCGCACACATCCCAGACCCGAACCCAGACCCGAACCCAGACGCAGACCCGCGGAACACGCTCCGACCGCACGGCGGCGGTGTACCTCCGGGCGAGACGCCGCCCGGCGAATCGAGCACCGGCTCCGGGGCCGGACCGTACCGCCCCCTCACACGTGGCTGGGCCAAGGGCCCCCTCCTGGTGATCTGCCTGCTGGCCTTGGCCTGCGCCCTGTTCTTCCTCGCCTACGCCATCGTGCTGAACACCTGAGCGGAAGCCCGGGGTGGTGGGGGCACCACTGCAGACCGCGTGAACAGTGCACGGCGGGGCGGGCGAAGCCGGACTCACCGCACGATGACCCCGGCGCGGTTCAGAACCCCTGTTCCGGCCGTGATGCGCAGGCGATGCACTCCGCGTCGATCTGGTCGGCGAGCCGGGTGAGGGCTTCTGTCATCGCCAGTACGGTCTCCGGGTCCGCGTCGGGGCTGTCGACGTCCGCCGCGGACGCCCAGTCGGCAGCCACGCTCCGTAGGAGGCCGGTGACCTGCTCGGCCGGGATGAGTAGCCCGCCTTCCTCCGTGGGGATCAGCGGGATGGGAAACGAGTGCATGAACCGCTCCTACTCCTCTGCGGTTGCGGACCCGATGGGCGCCTCTCCAGGAGGGCTACCCAGTGGCCACGGATCAAACCGGTCGATCGCCTACGGCAGCCGCCGGACCCGGACCCGGACACGAACGAGCAGCGGAGCGGTCCCGCGTCAGTGGACGCGAGGGACGGGCGGCCACGAGCGGGCCAGAGAGATCTTGGTGTCCGCTGGTCCGACGCGCGGTCGTGTGCAGGGTGCCAGCCGCTCGGTGATCCGGGCGGGAGACTTCCGGGCATGGACGTGGAGTCGGTGACGGGGGAGTTGTACGGGTTGCGGCCGTCGGAGTTCACCGCAGCCCGGGACGAGTACGTGGTCCGGGCCCGCAAGGCCGGTGACACGCAGCTGGCCGCTGCGATCGCTCACTTGCGGAAGCCCACGATCGCGGCGTGGACCACCGGTCTGCTTGCGCGGCGCAGGCCAGATGAGGCCCAGCACCTCGTTGAGCTGGGGGAGGCACTCCGTGCCGCGCACCGGACGCTGGACGCCGAACAGCTGCGGAAGCTGTCGCATGATCAGCACGTGGTGATCGGCCGGCTCGCGCGCACGGCGTGCGCTCTTGCAGCCGAGGCGGGGCAGACGGTGAGCGAATCGGCGCTGCACGAGGTCGAGCAGACCCTGCACACCGTCCTCGCCGATGCCGATGTCGCCGCGCAGTGGATGGCGGGCCGGCTGGTGAAGACCCCGGACCCGGTACTCGGGTTCACCGGGCTGGAACCGCAGCCCGGTGCTGCTCCCTCGCGACCGCCGCAGGCGGCCCGGCCCGCCCAGCCCGCCCGGCCCACTACGAAGCCCGTACGGCCTCCAGCGCCGGAACCGAATGCGGACGAGCGGGCGGCGCAGGCACACCGGGAGCGCGTGAAAGCGGCCCGGGCGGAGCTGGCCGAGGCCCGAGCCCAGGCGGAGCGGCTGGAAGCCGAGCAGGCCGCCGGCCAGGAACTGGTGGACCGCACGGCCGCTGACGTCGCTGCGGCCGAGGAAGAGACACGGGCCGCGAAGGAGCGGCTACAGGAGGCACGCGCGGCAAGTACGGACGCGGTCACCCACCACCGGGAAGCCGGGCGAGCCGCTACGGGGGCACGGGCGCGGGCGGAGACGGCGGCGCGGAAGGTCGAGAAGCTCACCGGCCACGAGGGGTGAACCGCACCGTCGCCGGGCTCTCAAGGGCAATGCGCACTGTGGGGTCAGCGGCTGGTGGTGATCCACCGTACGAGGGCCGCGTTGGTCGTGTCGTCGAGTGAGGACAGGGTGTGGATGGCTTCCAGGTCACCGGGGAGTGGTGGGATGCCGACGGCGGTCAGTGCCGCGTGCAGGTCCAAACGCCGCCGGTCCAAGGGATTCAGGGACCAGGTGAGGCGGGGGTCGGATACCGGCCAATGGGCCCGCAGAGGCTCTTCGTCGCAGGGAGGCAGTTGCCAGTCCGTATGACCTGGGCGGTCTTGCGGCGAGGCCTCACAGGCCATGGGCTTGATGGTGTCAGCGCCGGGAAACCGGTAGGGGTCGAGGTCCAGCTGAGGGACAGTGACCTCGGACGGGGAATACTGCCAGAACTCCACAAAGAACCTTCCGGGGGTCGGATGGGCCGCTGCTGCTTCCAAATAGCTCGGGGACATCGCCTGCAGTTGCGTTGGGCCCGGGCCCGGGCGCGACCCGGTCCCGCAAACCCATCTCCTCACACCATGCACCCCCCAAGACCCCACGATGGGTGCCACAGACGTGGGGTGCAGGCCTGGCGGCGTCGGGCTTGGTCTGCGCTCAGGTGTTCGGTGTGGGGGGGGGGGGGGGGGGGGGGGGGGGGGGGGGGAGGGGGGGCGTGGGGGGGGGGGGGGGGGGGGGGGGGGAGGAGGGAGGGGGGGGGGGGGGGGGGAGGGGGGGGGAGGGTGGTGTTTGTTGTCGCCT
>NZ_JBVIFS010000063.1:0-16253 GCF_055571215.1 Streptomyces sp. NPDC030995 | reverse complement strand
GGCGGTTGTGGGGGGGGGGTTGGGGTGGAGGGGGGCGGGGGGGGGGGGGGGGTGTGTGTTGTGGGTGGGGACTCGCAGGACTGGGGAGGGGGAGAGGGGTCGGGGGGGGCGTGCCCTCGTGGGGCCCCCCCCCCCCCCCCACCGCGGCGTTTCCGGAGGCGTACGGGTTCCCGGAGGCGTGCGGGTTGCCGGAGGCGTACGGGTTCCCGGCGGTGTACATGGCAGAAGGCGGGCCGCCCCCGTCCTGCCGGGAGCGGCCCGCCTTCTGTTGAAGGTCCGTCAGTCCTCGACCACCACGAAACGCAGCTCCGAGGTGTAGCGGTTGCCCTGCTCGTCGGTGAGCCAGGACTGCTCGGGGGTCGGGAGCATCTCGGTCAGGGTCAGCCGGCCCTCCGGGTCCTTGGTGGCCAGCCGGCGAACGGCCTTGGCGAAGAGGTTCACGTACGCCGGGCTCTCGAAGTCCACGAAGAACGGCCGGGGTTCGGACGGCGACACCACGAAGACGAACCTGGGCAACTCCGCCCCCGCCCACCAGCGGCGGGCCCGGACGAAGCGGCGGGCCTCGCTCTTCTCCCTGGCGAACTCCAGGCCCGCGCCGGTGAAGCGCCAGGTCTCGCGGGCCAGCACCATCCGGTCCACCGTGACGCGCGGCGAGTGGTCGGCGTCCGGGAGCAGTCGGCAGAGGTCCATCACCAGGGTGGTCAGCGCGTGGCTGAACACGTCCAGCACGTCGAAGACCGCGCCATCGGGCAGCACCACGACCAGCCGGCCCTCCCGCCGCTCCACCGCGACGTCGGCGCTCAGTACCGTCCGGGGGCGGTTCGGGTCGGCTGTGTGGTCCAGCAGCGCGACGTAGTAGTCCTCGGGGCGCACCAGGAAGTGCCGGACGCGGGCGGAGAGCCGCGACTTGTGCTCCTTGGGCAGCAGCGGCATCAACCGCGGCCCGGGGTGGTCCCGGCCGGTCTGCGCGAACAGCTCCTCCGGCGCGGGGTGCTGGTTGACGAAGAGCGAGTTGCCGAGGGTGTTGGTGGCGACGTGCAGCTCGCCGAGCACCAGCTCGAACTCACCGCGCTCCGCCGCCTCCTCGTCCTCCACCGCGATCATCACGTCCGGGCTGAGGTAGCGCGCCGCCGTCCAGCTCGCGCCCCGCTCGCCGAAGGCCTCCCGGACGCGGTCGGCGATGTCCGCCGAGGCCACCCGGAGCCGACCGTCGGTTGCGGGCCGGCCCAGAATCCCGTCCCAGCGCCGCCAGAACTCGCGCTGGATCTCCGCCGCCCCGGTGACCGCGTCACCGTGCAGGATCGGCATGCAGGCGAACCAGAAGGCGGCCAGGTCTACCCGGCCGCCCTCGCCCGCCGCCTCGGCGAGCCGGTCGTAGACCTGTTCGGCCAGGCCCAGCACCTGGTCCGCCAGCCGGGAGGTCAGCCACAGCGCGCTGGTCATCAGCAGATCGAGCGGGGCCAGCGCCGCCAGCACCTCGGTGCCGGCCCGGGCCGTCGCGGTGCGGACGCAGTCCGAGTAGACCAGGGCCCGGTTGGGTGCCGTGTGCTCGCTCTTCTCGCGCTGCGCGGCGGTGGCGGTCAGTTCGGCGAAGTCGCTCTCCAGCGCGGCGAGCGCCGCGCACAGCTCCTCGACGTCGTCCCCCACCGCCTGCACCCTGTCCCGGCCGCGCTCCAGGGCGCCGAGCAGATCGAGACCGTGCTGCCGGGGCGCCGGATCGCCGATACCCTCCAGCCAGGCCCGCAGGTACTGTTCGGGGTAGGTGGTGGCGGGGATTTCCAGGCGCCAGACGATCCACCGCCGCTTGACCAACTCTTCGAGTATGTCGGTGACTTGGTCGGGGCTCAGGTCGTCGGCGAGCTCCTGTCGGATCGCTCGGGCGGTACGGGTGCCGTCGCAGCGGGTGAGTACCTGATGGATGGGCGGGGTGATCGGCTGCGGGGGGCGTCCGGGCAGGGTGACGCTCTGGGCGCCGTTCTGTTCGTCGATGCGGACGAACGGGACGCGGCGCGGGGCGGTCCAGTCGCGCAGCGCCGGGTCGGTGTCGATGGTCTTGGCGAGCGCATCCATCGACCAGCTCGAGAAGTACACCTCGGACCGTGCGATCAGGCCCTCGCCGGGATCGACCAGGATGCCGCGCTCGGCGGTGTCGATCCGACCCCAGCCGACCGGGCCGAAAAACCCGATGGTGTCGTTCTTCACGCAGAACCGCTGCCAGTAGTGCGCGATCAACTCCTCACGCTGGCGCGGCCCGCTGGTGCGACCCGCCGCGGTGGGCTCCCATCGGACGAACGGTGCGATCGCCCGGCCGAGCACGGCGCGGTTCTGCCAGGCCACCGCGGTCTGGAAGGCCGGCTGCGCCGCGATCTGCTGCAGCTCGCGGGCCGTGCCGACGGCGGCCTCGCCGAAGACCTCCTCGAAGGCCCTCCACCGGGGCCCCGCGAGGGCCTCCCGGGCGCCGAACTCGTCCGCCGCCACCGCCAGGCCCTCGGGCGCCAGCCGCAGCACCCCGGCCGCCGGGAAGCCCGCCCCTCGGAGCCCGAACTGCTCCCACACCTGCCACTTGTCACCGAACGGCACTGTTGTCCCGGTCATGGCCCGCTGCTCTCCCTGCCTCCGGTCGGTGTCTTCAGAGCCGGTCGGCGTCTGCGGTGTCTTTGAGGTCTGCGATGTCTTCAAGGGCTTGGAGGTCCTCGGCGACGACCGTCGCAAGGTCTTCGGGCGACGGGTAGGTGAAGACCAGCGCCACGGCGACCTCGATGCCGATCGCCTCCCGCAGTCGGGCGGTGATCTGGAAGGCGCTGAGCGAGTCGCCGCCCGCCTCGAAGAAGTCGCTGCTGGTGTCGAGACTCTCGTCGCCCAGTGTCTCGCGGTAGAAGGAGGCGATCAGCTCGGGGAGCGCCGCCGCATCGACCTTGGTCGCGTTCATCGTGCTCATGGTGACTCCTGGTCAGTGTGGTTGTCGGAGTGGTGCTCGAAGTGGATCTGGGGACGGTTCGCCGGGAGGTTCCGGGCGGCCAGTGCGGCGGGTGTGTTACCGCCGGAGACGATGACGGCGACCCGGCCACCGCGCAGCGCCGGGCCGGCCGAAGCCAGCGCGCCCGCCAGCGCCACGCTCCCGGTCGGCTCGGCCTCGACGCCCGCGCGGTGCAGCAGCTCCATCGCGTGCGTGATCGCCTCGTCGGTGACGCCGATCATCTCGTCGACCCGCCGCTGGATGATCGGGTACGGGATCTCGCCCGGCCGCTGGCCGCGCAGCCCGTCCGCGACCGTCCGGCTCGGCGGCACCTCGACGGGGGCGCCCGCCGCGAGCGAGAGGGCGTAGCGTCTGGCGTCCACCGGCTCGACGCCGATGATCCGCACCTGTCTGGTCAGGGCGGAGGCGGCCAGGCAGACACCCGCGAGCAGGCCGCCGCCGCCGGTCGGTACGTAGATCGCGTCGAGGTCCGGCACGTCCTCGAAGACCTCCAGGCCCGAGGTGCCCTGACCGGCCACCACCAGTTCGTGGTCGGAGGACGGCACGAAGAGCGCCCCGTGGCGGCCGGAGAGCTCCCGGGCGTGCCGGTCGCGCTCGGCCACGCCGCCGTCCACCCGGACGACGTGTGCGCCGAGCGCGCGGATCACCCGCTCCTTGGCCGCGCTGGCCCCGGCGGCCATCACGACGGTGACACCGACGCCCAGCGCGCCGCTCAGCCGGGCGACCGCGATCCCGTGGTTGCCGGACGAGCCGGTGACGATCTCGGTGGCGCCGTTCCCGACCATGGCGTTCGCGGCGCCCCGCAGCTTGAACGAGCCGCTGTGCTGGAGGTGTTCGGCCTTCAGTAGGAGGCCGGGCAGCGAACGCACCGTCAGCAGCGGGGTGCGGCGCACCTGGGCGGAGATCCGGTCGGCTGCCGCGAGCACGTCGTCGAGCCCGAGTCGGGTGCCCAGGCTGCTCATCGGGCCCCGTCCGCAGCTGTCGTGGCCGTCGTGGCCGTCGTGGCCGTTACGCCTGTCACGCCTGTCACGGCGCGCGGTCCGAGCGCAGCCCGGTCGGCCTTGCCGGTGCCGGTGGTCGGGACGCGCTCGATCCGGTCGAACCGGCGCGGCATCATGTAGTGCGGCAGGCTCTCGGCCAGGTGCGCGCGCAGCACGGTGTCGGCGACCTCGGCCAGCCGGCCCGTGACATGGGCGACCAGGAAGACCCGGCCCCTGCCGTCGGTGTCGGCGGTGACCACCGCGCCGGTGACGGCGGGGTGGGTGAGCAGCGCGCCCTCGATCTCGGCCGGGTCCACCCGGTAGCCCCGGATCTTGATCTGTCGGTCGCTCCGGCCGAGGTACTCCAGGGTGCCGTCCGGCCGCCGCCTGGCCAGATCGCCGGTGCGGTACATCCGGGCTCCGACCGGCCCGGCCGGGTCGGGCCGGAAGCGGTCGGCGGTGTGCCCGGGCCGGCCGGCGTAGCCACGGGCCACGCCCACGCCGCCGAGATGGAGTTCACCGACCTCCCCGTCCCGCACCGGCCGCAGCCCGGTGTCGAGCAGCTGGGCGGTCACCCCGTCGATGGGCGTGCCGACCGGGTCGGCCGCCGTCTCGGGGTCGACCGGCACGTCGTACCGGGTCGAGGTCATGGTGCACTCGGTTGGGCCGTACTGGTTCACCAGCCTGCCGGTGAACGCCCGTCGGCCGCCCGCCGTGAGGAAGGGCCGCAGGGACTCCCCGCTCGAGACCACCAGCTTCACGCCCCGCAGCCGATCGGCGCTGCCCTCGTGCTGGGTGAGGAAGGTGAGGAAGGACGGGGTCGCGCTCAGCACGGTGTTGACGCGGAAGGTCCGTATGGTGGCCAGGAACTCCTCGGCCCGCAGCAGCGCGGAGCGCTCCACCAGGACGAGGCGCCCGCCGGCCGCCAGCGGGGCGAAGGTGTCCCGGATCGAGGCGTCGTAGCCGAGCGGGGCCAGCTGCACCGCGATGGTGCGCGGCCCCAACCCGTAGTCGCGGGCGACGAATCGCAGGTACGAGGTGAGGCCCCGGTGCTCGATCAGGACGGCGTTCGGAGTGCCCGTCGACCCCGAGGTGTGGCTGACGTAGGCCAGTGTGCGCGGCTCGACGGGCGGTAGGGGTGCGTCCGGTTCGCCGGCTGCCGCGTCGAGGCGGTCGATCAGGACGGCCGGGCCCTCGACGGGGAGGGCGAGCCGCTCTTCGAGGGCGCTGTCGGTCACCAGAAACGTGGCCCCCGCGCTCTCGACCATGGCGGCCAGGCGCGTGCCCGGCAGGTCCACGTCGAGGGTGAGGAAGGCGCCGCCCGCGCGCGCCACGGCGGCCATCGCGACGACGGCCTGGGCGCCGCGCTCGACGGCGACGGCACACACCGCCTCCGGGCCCACCCCGCGCCGGACCAGCGCCCTGGCCAACCGGTCGATCCGGTCGAACAGTTCACCGTAGGAGACCACGCCGCCGGGGGTGACCAGGGCGGGGGCCAGCGGATCGCATGCGGCGTGCACGCCGATGTCGTCGACGAATGTGCTGTCCACGGTCAGACCCCGCCTTCCGGGCTCGCCGACCGGTCGACGGCCACGAAGCGCAGTTCCGAGGTGTAGCGGTTGCCCAAGTCGTCGGTGAGCCAGGCTTGTTCCGGGGTCGGTAGCATCTCCGAGACCGTCAGCCGGGCGTCCGGGTCCTTGGCCGCCAGCCGGCGGACGGCCTTGGCGAAGATGTTCACGTACACCGGGCTGTCGAAGTCCACGAAGAACGGCCGGGGTTCGGACGGCGACACCACGAAGACGTACCGGGGCAGCTCGTTCTCCTCGCTCCAGCGGCGGGCCCCGACGAAGCGGCGGGCCTCGCTCTTCTCCCTGGCGAACTCCAGCACCGAGGCGGCGAATCGCCAGGTCTCCCGGGCCACCACCATCCGGTCCACGGTGACGCGCGGCGAGTGGTCGGCGTCGGCCCGCAGGGTGAAGCGGTCCATCACCCGGTTGGTCAGCGCGTGGCTGAACACGTCCAGCACGTCGAAGACCGCGCCGTCGGGCAGGACGGTGGCCAGCCGGCCGTCCCGCTCCTCCACCAGCACATCGGCCGAGCACACCGTCCGGGGACGGAGCGGGTCGGCGGTGTGGTCGACCAGCGCGACGGAGTAGTCCTGGGGGCGCTCCAGGGCGGGCCGGCTGCGCGGCGACCACTTGATCAGTGGGAGCTCCTTCGGCAGCATCGGCACCAGGCGCGGGCCGGGGAAGTCGGTGCAGGTCTCCTCGATCAGCTCCTGGCGGTCCGGGTGCTGCATCACGAAGAGCGAGGCGCCGAGGGTGTTCATGGCGACGTGCAACTCGCCGAGCACCAGCTCGAACTCGCCGCGCCCGACGGCCGCCAGATCCTGGGCGACGACCATCACGTCGGGGCTGATGTAGCGCGCCAGCGACCAGCCCCCACCGGGCTCGTCGAAGGCCTCCCGGACCTGGTCCGCGATCTCGGCCGAGGAGCGCCGGACCTGCCGGGCGCCGGGCGGGGCGTCGATGATCCGCGACCAGCGGGCGCGCAACTCGGCCTGGATGCGGTCGATGTCGGCGATCGACTCGCCGTGCGGCGCGGGCAGGCACTCGAACCAGAGCGAGCCGAGATCCACCACTTTCCGTTCGGTGCGCAGCCGGTGGAAGGCCTCGGTGATCCGGCCGCCGACGGCCTCGGCGAAGCGGTTGGTCATCCACCGGGCGCTGGTCAGGCAGAGCTCCAGCGGTGTGAGTTCGCCCAAGACGGCGGCGCCGACCCGGGCCGTCGCCGAGCGGCGGCAGTCGGCGTAGACCAGGGCCCGGTTGGGCGCGGTGCGGGTGCTCTTCTCGCGCTGCGCGGCGGTGTCGGTCAGTTCGGCGAAGTCGCTCTCCAGCTCGGCGAGCGCCGCGCACAGCTCGTCGGCGTCCCGGCCCGCCGCGTGCACGCGGTCGCGGCCGCGCTCCAGCACCAGCAGCTTGGCCAGGGCAGGCTCGCGCACGGCGGGGTCGCCGACGCGCTCCAGCGCCGAGCGCAGGTACTGTTCGGGGTAGGTGGTGGCGGGGATTTCCAGGCGCCAGACGATCCACCGGCGCTTGACCAACTCTTCGAGTATGTCGGTGACTTGGTCGGGGCTCAGGTCGTCGGCGAGCTCCTGTCGGATCGCTCGGGCGGTACGGGTGCCGTCGCAGCGGGTGAGTACCTGATGGATGGGCGGGGTGATCGGCTGCGGGGGGCGTCCGGGCAGGGTGACGCTCTGGGCGCCGTTCTGTTCGTCGATGCGGACGAACGGGACGCGGCGCGGGGCGGTCCAGTCGCGCAGCGCCGGGTCGGTGTCGATGGTCTTGGCGAGCGCATCCATCGACCAGCTCGAGAAGTACACCTCGGACCGTGCGATCAGGCCCTCGCCGGGATCGACCAGGATGCCGCGCTCGGCGGTGTCGATCCGACCCCAGCCGACCGGGCCGAAAAACCCGATGGTGTCGTTCTTCACGCAGAACCGCTGCCAGTAGTGCGCCACCAACTCCTCACGCTGGCGCGGCATGCTGGTGCGGCCCGCCGCACTGGGCGTCCAGGCCAGGAAGGGAGCGATCCCGGTGCGCAGCACGGCCCGGTTCTGCCAGGCCACCGCGGCACGGAAGGCCGGCAGCGCCGCGATCTGCTGCAGCTCGCGGGCCGTCCCGACGGCGGCCTCGCCGAACGCCTCCTCGAACCCCTCCCACTGCGGTCCCGTGAGGGCCTCCCGGGCGCCGAACTTGTCCGCCGCCACCGCCAGGCCCTCCGGCGCCAGCCGCAGCACCCCGGCCGCCGGGAAGCCGGGCCCGCGGAGCGCGAAGTGGCTCCAGAGCCGCCACCCGCCACCGGGCAGAAGTACGGTCTCAGACATCGACGGACCCCCGGCGTGAGCCGCCCGCGCACCACTCCAAGACGGCCCGCGCGCTGTGGTACTTGTTCTCGGCCTGCTCGTACGCGATGCTCGTGGGCCCGTCCAGCACCTCGGCTGTCACCTCGTCGCCCCGGTGCGCGGGCAGGTCGTGCATGAACACGGCGTCGGGGCTGCCCGCCATCACCGCCTCGTCCACCTGGAACGGCGCGAAGACGCTGCGCCAGTCGGGGTCGGCCTTGGCCGTCCCCGTGGTCTGCCACCGGGTGGTGTAGACCACATCGACGGTCGGCAGGCCGGTCATGTCGTGCCGCTGGTCGACCGTCGCCCCACTGCTCTTGGCGTCCACCGCCGCGCGGTCCAGGAAGCGCTGCTCCACACCGTAGCCGGGCGGTGTCCGCAGGTGCAGCGTGGTGTTGCGGTACCGGGAGAGCGCGAGGGTGAGGGCGGATGCGGTGTTGTTGCCCTCGCCGACGTAGAGCACCCGCAGGCCCTCGATCCGCCCGAACCGGCCCTGCAGCGTGGTGAGATCGGCGAGTGCCTGGGTCGGGTGCTCGGCGGCGCTCATCGCGTTGACCACGGCCATCCGCTGCTGGGAGGCGAAGGCGCGCAGCTCGGCCTCGCTGCCGGCCGTCCTGGCCACCAGGACGTCGAGCATCCGGGAGAGCA
Organism: Streptomyces sp. NPDC030995; assembly: GCF_055571215.1. Classification (NCBI taxonomy): domain Bacteria; kingdom Bacillati; phylum Actinomycetota; class Actinomycetes; order Kitasatosporales; family Streptomycetaceae; genus Streptomyces; species Streptomyces sp. NPDC030995. The sequence goes on along the minus strand of NZ_JBVIFS010000063.1, from coordinate 7,744 downwards.
CCTCGGCGGTGTCCTCGACGGTCTCACCGGTGTTCTCCTGGAGATCCCCCGGGCCGTAGCTGATCAGCTGTCCGCCGAGGCGCAGCGCGCCGGCCGAGAAGGCCGTCCGGGTGCGGGTGGAGGTCTTGCGGAAGAGAACGCCGACGACGGCGTCCCGCAGCGGGCGGGCGTCCTCGCACCGGCCGGAAGCGTACTCGACGCCCCGCTGCACGATCCCGTGCATGTCCTCGTAGCTGAGGTCGTTGATGGAGATCAGGTGGCGGCGTGGCGGGTGGGGCATCGGATCCTCCTCGGTTCTGTGACTCAAGTCCTGGCCGCAGTCCCTGACTGCGGTGCGGCTATCGGCGCCGTCCAGGCCCTCAGGGCGCCAGCAGTGCCTGCCGGAGCACATCGAGGCCGCGGTCGAAACGAGCGGTGTCGATGGTCAGCGGCGGCAGCAGCTTGATGACCTCGTCGTGGCGGCCGCAGAGCTCGACGATCAGTCCGTGCTCGAAGGCGTACCGCTGGACGCGGTCGGCGCGCTCCGACCCGCCGGCTCCGGAGGTGTCGATCCCCAGCGCCATGCCCCTGCCGCGCACCTTCAAGGCCGGCTCTACGGCGGCGAGTTCGGTGCGGAACAGGTCGAGGCGGGCCGAGGCGGCGGCCAGACCGGCGTGGAAGGTGTCCTGTCGCCACAGCTCGCAAGCCGCGGTGGCGGCCACGAAGGCCAGCTGGTTGCCACGGAAGGTGCCGGTGTGCTCACCGGGTTCCCAGACGTCCAACTCCCGGCGGAACAAGGTGAGGGAGAGCGGCAGGCCGTACCCGCCGATGGACTTCGAGAGGGTCACGATGTCCGGGGTGATACCGGATTCCTCGAAGCAGAAGAAGGTGCCGGTACGCCCGCAGCCCGACTGGATCTCGTCGAGGATCAGCAGGATCCCGTGTCGTTCCGTCAGATCCCGTAGCCCGCACAGCCACTCGGCCGACGCCGGGTAGACGCCGCCTTCCATCTGCATCGGCTCCACGATCACCGCGGCGGGCACCTCCACCCCCGAGGACGGGTCGGCGAGCAGCCGCTCGATGTACCCGAGCGAGTCGAACCCGCCCTGCGGGCCGTCCTCGTACGGTACGAAGGTGACGTCCTGCCCGCTCACCCCGCCGGCCCGGCGGGCCCGCCGGCTGCCGGTCACCGCGAGCGAGCCGCGCGACATGCCGTGGTACGCGCCGGTGAACGCGATCACGCCGGAGCGGCCGGTCGCCTTGCGGGCGAGCTTGAGCGCGGCCTCCACGGAGTCGGTGCCGGTCGGGCCGACGAACTGCACCTTGTAGTCCAACCCGCGTGGCCGCAGGACCACTTCGGCGAAGGCGGCGAGGAACTGGCGCTTGGCCACGGTGTACATGTCGAGGCCGTGGGTGACGCCGTCGGCGGCCAGGTACTCGGCGAGCCTGCCCTTGATGAAGTCGTTGTTGTGTCCGTAGTTGAGGGTGCCGGCGCCACAGAAGAAGTCCAGGAAGGTCCGTCCGTCCTCGGTGTACAGCTCGGCGCCCTTCGCCCGCTCGAAGACCACGGGGAACTTGCGGCAGTACATCCGAACCTCCGACTCCAGCTCCTCGAAGACCTTGAAGTCGGCGTTCTCGTCCGGCTCGTGAAGGGGGACGGTCGGCCCGTCCGCGGCGATGGTCATCCGGTGTCCTCTCGGCTTACGGTGATCCCGCGGCCGACCGTTGCGCACCGGTTCGTCTCCACGGATCGAGAAACGCCGCGCGGCCAGACGGACGCGGGCAGAAGTCAGGGTGCCGACCGGCGGGTGGCCGGCGCCAGGGAAGGAGCGGCAGGCGTCGATCGCCTGGCCTGCTGCGCGTTTGTCTCTGCCCTCCGCCCTGCCCGGCCGGGCAGGCTGGGGCCGTGCGGGGCAGCGGGGCTTCAGAGCGGTGGGGTCGCGAAGTTCAGATCAGACCGGTCCGGACGGCGTGGGCCACCGCGTGGGCCCGATTGCGGACCTGGAGCCGGGCCATCAGCTCGTAGATGACGTTCTTCACGGTGTGTTCCGAGCAGGCGAGGGAGCGGGCGATCGCCGCGTTGCCGTGCCCCTCGGCCATCAGCGTGAGCACCTCGGTCTGCCGGGAGGTCAACCGCGAGGTGGTCGGCCCCGGCCTCGGCTCCGCACCAGGGTGGGGCGGGCCGGTCACGGCCGAGTCGTTGAGCGCCGAGCTGTTGAGCGCCGAGTTGTTGAGCGCCAAGCCGTTGAGCAGTCGGGCCAGCACGCTGTGCGGCAGCCGACCCTCGTCCTGGTGGGCGGAGTGCACGGCGGCCGCCAGGCGTGAAGGTGTCGCCTCGGCGGAGTGCAGCATCGCCCGGGCGCCGGCCCGCACCGCCCGCAGGACGCCGTTGTGCGACAGCACGTCGGCCACCACCAGCAGCCGGCGGCCGTCGGACCACAGGCCCGGCAGGCAGGCGTCGATCGCTTCGTCCACCGTGCCCCCGGCTGCCACCAGCACCGCGCCGGGCTCCCGGTCGGGCTCGCCCACCGGTGCGATCCCGGCGCGACGCAGCTTCGCCACCACGGCGTCCCGGACGGTCGCGTCGCTCGCGTTGACGTGCACCCGCAGCCGCTCCCGTATCAACGTCCCGGCGCCCGTCACAGCAGACCCGCCCGGAGGGCGTACGCCACCGCGTGGGCTCGGTTGCGGAGCCGGAAGCGCTGGGTGATGTCGTGCACTATGGTCGTCACGGTGCGGGGTGAGTAGGACAGCTCGAGGGCGATCTCGCCGGTCTCCCGGCCCTCGGCGACCAGCCGCAGCACCGCACGCTCACGGTCGTTCAGGCCCGAGCCCGCCCAGCGGACGGGGGCGGCGTCGGCGGGGGTGGCGCGGACGCCGACGCCCTGTTCGAGCAGGCCGTCCAGCAGGCCGGGTGGCACGGTGCAGTCGCCCCCGGCGGCGGCGAGCACCGTCCGCGCCAGCCGGTCGGGGCTGGCCTCGCTGCGGCGGAGCAGGCCGCGGGCGCCCGCCGCGATGGCATGCATCGCCTCGGCGGGGGTCAGATCAGTGGCCACCAGGACGATCTCGGGCCGGTGCTCCGCGCTCCGCGTCGCCCGGACGATGTCGAGTACCTGGTCCGTCACCAGGTCGACGATCACCACGGCGACCTCGGCCTGCTCGCCCGGCAGGATCACCGTGACATCGCCGTTGCTGAGCAAGGTGCTCCTCGTGCCGGCTTCCAGCACCGGATCCAGAGCGGCGATGCTGACTCGCACGGGCTCACCCATAGGGGTACCTCCTGGGGTCGGTGTACGACGAACCTCTCGCCCCGGCAGCATGGCCGGGCCGCCCGCCCACCCACATCGGGTACCGGCCCCCACATTTCCGTCACACAGTCTCCGCAGACCCGTCACGTGCAGGCGGGCGCCCCCCGGCGGGCCCCGGCCCCACACCTCGGCCCGACCACCCGGCTGCCGATGTATCCCCGTTCCCCCTGGTCACCCTGACCGGGCCGCCGCCCCGGCCGCACCCACACGCCCGGCTGGAGTCAGGTTTGACAGAGTACGGCCGAGAATATGGGGGCAACCTCCCCATACGGCACGGGCTCACCACCCGGCCCCGCCGGTGAGCCCGTGACCCCCGGTACGGGTGTCGCCTGGAGTCCCCTCAGGCGAGCGCCACTTCTTCATTCGCACTAGGCCGGTTCGCTGAAGTGGTCCATGAGCCTTTGCTGGAGACCTTGGAGCACGCTGGTCATCTGCTTGAGCATCGCGAGGCGGTACACCGCCGTGGGGGCGTATTCCTCGACCTCGCGCACGGCCGCCGCGATCACGTACCCGTTCAGGGCGTCCATGGCCGTCGCCGTGTCGAAACCCTGCCCCGTGGGAAGCAGGGAGCGGTCCAAGGGAGTCTCGTCACTGGTCGTCACGTTCGTGACCACCGACGGCTGCCAGTCCTTGGCGTTGGTGAGCGAGTGGTGCGTGTCGAACCGTACGGTGAGCGTTTCGCCTTCGGGGACGGCCACGCTGTACCGGCCCTCCTCGTCAGTGAAGACGTGATCGATCTCCTTCAGATCACCGTCGTAGACACTGACCTTGATCATGAAAATCGGACTCTTGTCCGAGACTGATCGCACTTGACCGAACACCGGAGTCTCCTCCCGGTCGGACTACCGCTGGACGCCACCCCCGTATCCAGTCTGTGTGCGCCCCACCACTGCCGCCAGTCCTGCCCGGCACCCCCTAGGGTCCGGCCGGGTACGAGGCCTCCGCGCGGCCCGAGGCCGCCTCCAGGGTCAGGCTGCGGGGGGAGCCGGCGTCGCGCAGGGCGTCCGGGACCCCGCAGCGGCCGCTGCCCGCCTCGCAGCGGACCCGGAAGCGGGTGGCCGGGGGCACGGTGAGGGCGAGGCGGCCGGATCCGACCCGGCCGGTGACCTGGTCGGGCGGGGTGACGAAGGCCGCGTAGGCCCGGCCGGAACCGACCTTGACGTCCACCTGGGGCGAGGCGAGGTCCGTGGCCAGCAGGCGGCCCGAGCCGACCTCGGCGCGCAGGGCGCCGCGCAGCCCGGCGACGTCGATCCGGCCGGAGTCGACCTCCGCGTCGACGGCGCCGGCCAGACCGCTGAGGGAGACCAGGCCGGACCCGGCCGTCACCTTCACGGGGATGCCCACGGGTACGGTCACCCCCAGCTGCACCGAGCAGCCGCCCCCGCCGGTCAGCCAGGAGCCGTCGCCGGGGCAGTGCGGGGTCAGCCGCAGGGTGTCGCCCAGCCAGCTCTTCTCGATGACGGGCGCCTTGAGCGACCAGCTGACCGCGGCGCGGTAGCCGACCTCGTGGTCCGCGCGGGGGGTGACGGTGACGTTCGCGTCGCCGCCCACGATCTCCAGCGCGCTCACCGGGCGGCCGTCGCTGCCGCCGAGCAGGGTGCTGCTCCGGGTGGTCCCGTACGACCACGCCTGCCAGGCGACCGGGGTCACGACGAGGACCGCGCCGAGCATCGCGGCGATGATCCACGCCCGGCGGTGCTGGCGGCGCGGCCCGTTCCCGTCCGTGCCCGTCACGGCGTGCCGTCCAGGAAGCGGAGCACGGCGAGGACGCGGCGGTGGTCGCCGTCGGCCGGGGGCAGGTCCAGCTTGGCGAAGATGCTGTTGATGTGTTTGGCCACCGCGCTCTCGCTGACGACGAGTTGGGCGGCGATGCCGGCATTGGAGCGGCCCTCCGCCATCAGGGCCAGCACCTCCCGCTCGCGCGGGGTGAGGCGCTCCAGCGGGTCCGGTCCCCCGCCGCGGCGCAGCAGGAGCTGGGCGACGACCTGGGGGTCGAGCGCGGTGCCGCCGGAGGCGACCCGCCGCAGGGCGTCGATGAACTCCTCGACGTCGGCGACCCGTTGCTTGAGGAGGTAGCCGATGCCGGCGCCGCTGCGGGTGGCCAGCAGGTCGGCGGCGTAGCGCTCCTCCACGTACTGGGACAGCAGCAGGACCGCCGTACCGGGGCACTGCTGGCGGATCATCAGCGCCGCCCGTACGCCCTCGTCGGTGAAGCCGGGCGGCATCCGTACGTCGACGAGCGCGAGCTCGGGGCGGTGTTCCTCGACGGCGGCGAGCAGACCCTCGGCGTCGCCGGTCTCGGCGGCCACCTCGAATCCGGCCATTTCAAGGACTTTGACGAGTCCTATGCGCAGCAGGACGGAGTCCTCGGCGATCACAGCCCGCACGGCAGCTCCACGGTGATGACGGTCGGGCCCCCGAGGGGGCTGGTGATCATGATGGTTCCGTCGACCGACCCTACGCGCTTGCGCAGGCCGACCAGTCCGGTGCCGCGCGCCGGGTCCGCTCCGCCGACCCCGTCGTCGGTGACGGTGAGGCGCAGCCGGTCCCCGGGGCGGCCGGGGACGCGCTCGACCCGTACGCGGCAGCGGCCGGCCCGGGCGTGTTTGGCGACGTTGGCCAGGGCCTCGGACACCACGAAGTAGGCGACGGCCTCGACGGTGGCCCCCGGCCGGGCGCCGATGTCCACGGCCAGCTCGACGGGGAAGGGGGCCCGGGCGGCGATCCCGGAGAGGGCCGCGTCGAGCCCGCGGTCCTCCAGTACGGCCGGATGCAGGCCCCGTACGAGGTTGTTGAGCTCCTCGATGGCCTCCTTCGCCTCGCGGTGGGCCTCGTCGATGACGGCCCTGGCCTCGGGCGGCAGGTCGGTGAGGGTGGCGCGGGCGATGCCGAGGTTCATGGCGAGCGCGACGAGGCGCTGCTGAGCCCCGTCGTGCAAGTCCCGCTCGATGCGGCGGCGTTCGAGGTCGGCGGCGTCCAGGACCCCCGCCCGGCTCTCGGCGAGGTCCTCGACCCGGCGCGCCAACTCGCGGGAGCGGTTGGGGCCGAGGAGCGCGGCCGCCGCGAAGGCGTCGACGCGGGTGAAGAGCGCGGCGAGCCAGGGCGCGGCGAGCAGCAGCAGGGCGCCGCCGACGGTGAACAGATCGTGGTCCACGATCCAGTCGGAGCGCGGCAGGGCCCAGGACCAGGCGTACACGGTGGCGCCGGCGGCGCCGAGGGCCCAGGCGAGCACCACCAGTGCCCCGGCCCCGGCGGCCAGCGGGCCGGCGAGGAGGTGGTAGGCGTACTGGCGCCAGGTCGCCTCGGAGCGCACCCGTTCCAGGAGTCCGCGGTGGCTCCACCAGCGCTCCTTGCGCACGACCTCCGGCACGTCGAGGCCCAGCAAGGACCAGAAGCGGCTGCGCTGGAGCGTGGTGAGCAGCGGGCAGAGGGGGAACAGCAGGAGAAGCGGGACGGGGCTGTGCCCGGGCGCCACCGCCGCGTAGGCGAGGGCGAGGAGGGCGGGCAGCGCCGCCGGGATCGCGGCCGCCGTGAAGGCGGTGTTGCGCCGGGCCCACGCCGACCACGGTGCGTGCGCCGCGGTCCAGGTGTACGAACGCCTCAGCGCCTCGCGAAGTGCCATGTCCGTACGGTAATCGCACTGGTCGGAGGGCTGCCATCACGCTGGTGCCCGGGCGGGGGTGTAGCTGGTGCCACCCCCGGTTGGGACCGTGGGGCTACTGATCGCGGGGGCTCGGCGGACGAGGCTGATGGTGTGCCCGGGGGACGGACCGCCGGGCCGGAAGGAGACCCGCGGCCATGGCACTTGTCGCCCCGCAGTTCCGCACCCGTCACACGCCTACCCGTCGGATGAGCGACCGTCGGATGAGTGCCCGTCAGGTGAATGCCCGTCGGATCCGCCAGATCGGCACGCGTCGGATCCGGGCCGGCCGGCGCGGGCCCCGGCTCGCCGCGGTGTTCACGGGAGCCGGGGTGGCGCTGGTGCCGTGGGTGCTGGTGCTGGCGCGGACCATGCCGCAGACCACCGAGGTCTCCCACTGGGCCACCGCGTGGATCGGCCTGGACCTGATGCTGGCCGCCGGGCTGACCGGGACGGGGGCGCTGCTGCGCAAACGGGACCCGCGGGTGTCCCCGTTGGCGGCGGCGACGGCCGCACTGCTGGTGATGGACGCCTGGTTCGACGTCACCACCTCGGCCGGGGGCGACGGGCAGGGGATGGCGCTGCTGCTGGCGATGGGAGCGGAGCTGCCGCTGGCGGTGGCGCTGGCCGTGGTCGCCGCCCGTAGCGCCCGGATCTGACGCCGCGCCCATGCCCGGGGCGGTGGTGTCCGTTTCGTTCAAGACCGGACTCGCGCGGGCTGCCTAGTGCTGTGGCCGGAAAGGTTTGCCGGGTCACGGCGTCCGGTGCGGTACATCGCAAGGCGGAGGGCCGCGGCTCGTACTGGACGTACCGGCGC
>NZ_JBVIFS010000062.1:0-16269 GCF_055571215.1 Streptomyces sp. NPDC030995 | reverse complement strand
CGAGGCTGAAAGACCGGGGCTCCGCCCCGAACCCCGCTCCTCAAACGCCGGAGGGGCTGACACATCCAGCCTCGCCGGCGTTTGAGGCGCGGGGGTCCGGGGGCGGAGCCCCCGGCGGGTCCGGGCAGCGCCCGGGGAACGGAGGAAGGGCGGGGTGGGGAAGTGCCCCGCAGGGATCCGCGTCACGACGTCACCTGCCTGGGTTGGGGGTGGGCTGCTGCTGCGAGGGCTGGGACGGGGGCGGCGCGGCGCCGGCCGGGGACTGGGCGGCGGCGACCGGGCTCTGCGAAGCCGACGGGGACGCGGACGGCTGCGCGGCCGGTTCCGCCGCCACCGCCGTGCCCGCGACCTTGCCGTCCGGGCCGATGAAGACCGGGCTGCCGCCCGGGACCAGGCCCAGCTCCTGCGCCCGCCGCTGCAGCGCGTCGGGGGCCGAGTAGGCGTCCACGTCGCGCTGCAGCGCCTGCTCCTCGTCCGTGAGGACGGTGGTCTCCTTCTTCAGCTTGCTCAGCTGGAAGGAGCCCTCGTTCAGCGCCGAGTTCAGCAGCAGCAGGCTGATCAGGCCGCCGCCGAGCAGCGCCACCACCAGCAGGACGAACGGCATCCGCGCGGCCTGCCCGCCGGGACGGGGGCGGGCGGGGCGCACCGGCCGGGTGCCGAGCGCCCGGCCGAGGCGGGCCGCCTGCCCGCGGGTGAGCGTGGCGACCTTGCCGGTCCCGGCCTTGGTCACAGTCGCGCCTCCCGGATGCGTTCGACGCCGCGGAACCTCGCCGGGGCGGCCCGCCGGTTCTCGGCGATCTCCTCCTCGGTCGGCAGCTCCGCACCGCGCGTCAGCAGCTTCAGCTTCGGCTGGTACTTCTCCGGGACCACCGGCAACCCGGGCGGCGCCGTGGAGGTCGCGCCCGCCGCGAAGACCTGCTTGACCAGGCGGTCCTCCAGCGAGTGGTACGAGAGCACCGCGATCCGGCCGCCGACCGCGATCCGGTCGACCGCCGCCGGGATGGCCTTCTCCAGGCCGGAGAGCTCGCCGTTGACCTCGATGCGCAGCGCCTGGAAGGTCCGCTTCGCCGGGTTTCCGCCGGTCCGCTTCGCCGCCTGCGGCAGGGCGTCGCGGATCAGCTCCACGAGCCGGGCGCTGTTGGAGAACGGCTCCTTCTCCCGCTCCCGGACGACCGCGGACACGATCCGCTTGGCCTGCTTCTCCTCGCCGTACTGGCGCAGGATCCGTACGAGCTCGCCGGGCGCGTAGGTGTTCAGGACCTCGGCGGCGCTGATGCCCGTCGTCTGGTCCATCCGCATGTCCAGCGGCGCGTCCTGCGCGTACGCGAAGCCGCGGTCGGCTTCGTCGAGCTGCATGGAGGAGACGCCCAGGTCGAAGAGGATGCCCTGGACGGTGGGGATGCCGAGCCCGTCCAGGACCTCGGCCAGGTCGGCGTAGATCGCGTGGACGAGGGTGGCCCGGTCGCCGAAGGGCGCGAGGCGCTCGCCGGAGAGCCGCAGGGCTTCCTTGTCGCGGTCGAGGCCGATCAGGTGGGCCTCGGGGAACCGGGTCAGCAGGGCCTCGCTGTGGCCGCCGAGGCCGAGGGTGCAGTCGACGACGACGGCCCCCGGCCTCTCCAGCGCCGGGGCCAACAGGTCCAGGCACCGCTGGAGCATCACCGGGACATGTCGGGACTCGCTAGTCAAAGCGCCCTCTCAGATAACGGCGCGGCAGGCGTACGCCGCGCCGCGCACGCGGAGTGTTACCAGGGGGCCGGGCGGCCGGTCAGGGCCGGGCTCCGGCCGGTTCGCGTCACTTTAGTGCAACGGTCGCCGCGGTCAACGAACCGCCCCGCGCGCCGTGCACGCCTCTCGGACCGAACCGGCAAAAGGCGCGAATCACCCGGACGGCGGCCTCAGCCCCACCCCTGTGGGTTAGCTCACAACAAGCCCCGTTGACGTTCTTTGTCCGCTCTCACGCAAGGCCCCGACCCGCGGTGACCACTAACGTCGTATGCATGACGACTTCCGCATCCCTCCCTGCAGAGTCCGCGCCCGAGGCATCCCACGGCGGATCCGTCACCGACCGGCTCGTCCAGGCGAACCAGCGCTACGCCGCGCAGTTCTCCGACCCCGGCATGGACGCCCGTCCCGTCCTCCAGGTCGCGGTCGTGGCCTGTATGGACGCCCGCCTCGACCTGCACGCCGCCCTCGGCCTGGAGCTCGGCGACTGCCACACGATCCGCAATGCCGGCGGCGTGGTCACCGACGACACCATCCGCTCGCTCACCATCAGCCAGCGGGCCCTCGGCACCCGCACGGTGATACTCATCCACCACACCGGCTGCGGTCTCGAAAGTCTGACCGAGGACTTCCGGCACGAGCTGGAGGACGAGGTCGGCCAGCGTCCCGCCTGGGCCGTGGAGGCCTTCCGTGACGTGGACCAGGACGTCCGGCAGTCCATGCAGCGGGTTCGCACCAACCCCTTCCTGCCCCACAAGGACGATGTGCGAGGCTTCGTCTTCGATGTGCACACCGGGCTCCTGCGGGAGATCGACCCCAGCTCTTGAGTGACACAAGGCCGTAACGCCGTCAAGAATGCGGGGTGGCACCACCCGGGATCCCCCGGAGCCGGTGTCCGTGTTTCGGGGTGGGCCGGTCATGCGCCAAGGGCGTCGGCCCTGGGAATGGGCCGAGGAGAACCAGGTGACGACGTATGACGACCGAGCGAGCCTCGCGGATCTGACCAGCACGGTGGAGCGGGTGCGCCAGTCGGTCGAGAGCGTGATCGAGGGCAAGCCCGAGGTCGTACGCCTCGCGCTGACCGTGCTGCTGGCCGAGGGGCACCTGCTGATCGAGGACGTCCCGGGCGTCGGCAAGACGATGCTCGCCAAGACGCTCGCGAAGTCCATCGACTGCTCGGTGCAGCGCATCCAGTTCACGCCGGACCTGCTGCCCTCCGACATCACCGGTGTCAGCATCTACGACCAGCAGCGCCGCGAGTTCGAGTTCAAGCCGGGCGCGATCTTCGCGCAGATCGTCATCGGCGACGAGATCAACCGCGCCTCGCCGAAGACCCAGTCCGCGCTGCTGGAGTCGATGGAGGAGCGCCAGGTCACCATCGACGGCACGACGTACACGCTGCCGACCCCCTTCATGGTCGTCGCCACCCAGAACCCGGTGGAGATGGAGGGCACCTATCCGCTGCCCGAGGCCCAGCGCGACCGCTTCATGGCCCGCGTCTCGGTCGGCTACCCCAGCCCCGACGCCGAGCTCCAGATGCTCGACGTGCACGGCGGGCTCTCCCCGCTGGACGACCTGACGGCCGTCGCGCACGCCCACGAGATCGTCAAGCTCATCGAGGCGGTCCGCGAGGTGTACGTGGCCGAGCCCGTCAAGCGCTACGTCGTCGACCTGGTCGCCGCCACCCGCAGCCACCCCGACCTGCGCCTGGGCGCCTCGCCCCGCGCCACCCTGCACCTGCTGCGCGCGGTGAAGGCCTCCGCCGCGCTCGCCGGCCGCGACTACGTCCTGCCCGACGACGTCCAGGCGCTGGCCGCGCCCGTCCTCGCGCACCGGCTGCTGCCCACCGCGCAGGCCCAGCTGAACCGGCGCAGCGCCGAGCAGGTCGTCCACGACATCCTCCAGCGCACCCCCGTCCCCGCCGCGCACGCTCGCGGCGAGATGCCGCCCGGCGCGGGCATCCGGGGCTTCTGATGAGCGCCGGTGCCCCGCGCGGCGCCGGCGGGCCGGGTGACGCGGGCCAGGGTGGTGGCGGGCTGCGCGCGTCGCTGTCCGGGCTGACCACCCGCGGCCGTTCGTTCCTGGCCGCCGGGATCGCCGCCGCGAGCTGCGCGTACGTCCTGGGCCAGGGCGAACTGCTGCGGGTCGGCCTGCTGCTCGCCGTCCTGCCGCTGATCTGCGTCTACGCCCTGCACCGCACCCGCTACCGGGTCTCCGGCAGCCGCCGGCTGACCCCGGGGCGGGTGCCCGCGGGCGCCGAGGCCCGGGTGCAGCTGCGCATGGACAACGTCTCCCGGCTGCCCACCGGCCTGCTGATGCTCCAGGACCGGGTGCCCTACGTACTGGGCCCGCGCCCGCGCTTCGTACTGGACCGGGTCGAGCCGGGCGGGCGCCGCGAGGTGTCCTACCGGGTCCGCTCCGACCTGCGCGGCCGCTATCCGCTGGGCCCGCTCCAGCTGCGGCTGTCCGACCCCTTCGGGCTGGTCGAGCTGACCCGCTCCTTCAGCACCTACGACACCCTCACGGTCATCCCGCGCACCGAGCCGCTGCCGCCGGTCCGCCTGGCCGGCGAGTCCAACGGCTACGGCGACGGCAGCCGCCGCTCGCTGGCCCTGGCCGGCGAGGACGACGTGATCCCGCGCGGCTACCGGCGCGGCGACGACCTGCGCCGGGTGCACTGGCGCTCCACCGCCCGCTACGGCGAGCTGATGGTCCGCCGCGAGGAGCAGCCGCAGCGCAGCAAGGCCACCGTCCTGCTCGACACCCGGCGCCTGGCCTTCGACGGCTCGGGCCCCGACTCCGCCTTCGAGTGGGCCGTCTCCGCGGCCGCCTCCAGCCTGGTGCACATGCTGGAGCAGGGCTTCTCGGTGCGGCTGCTCACGGACACCGGGGACTCGGTGCCGGGCGACGGCGGGGGCGGCTTCTCCTCCGGCGGTCAGGAGTCCGCGGAAGCCGCCGGGCTGATGTTGGACACCCTCGCGGTGGTCGGGCACTCCGACGGAGCGGGCCTTTCGCGGGCCTACGACGCGGTGCGCAGCGGCGGTGGCGGCTTCGCCGGGGCCGGCGGTGACGGGCTCCTCATCGCCTTCCTCGGCGACCTGGACGACGTACAGACGGAGCTGGCGGCCAGGATGCGCCAGCGCGCCGCGGGTGCGGTGGCCTTCGTACTGGACTCCGCGGCCTGGGGCGGGCAGCCCGCGCCGGGGCATGCCGTGGCCCCGCTGGAGGAGCGGCTGCACAGGCTGCGCGACGCGGGCTGGACGGCGCTGGCCGCCCCGCCCGGGGTGGCCTTCGGCGAACTGTGGCGACAGGCCGGGACCGCCGGCCTCGGTACGGGAACTTCCGGAGGTCGGGGATGAGCGGACGGGCGAAACTGACGCTGTTCGCGGCACTGGCGACGCTGCTCACCTCGTGGTCTCTGACCCCGCTGGTCGACACCTCGGCCTGGCTCCTCAAGGCGGCGCCGCTGCTCGCCGTGCAGAGCGCGGTGGGCGCCGGGGCCCGGCGGGTGCCGCTGGCGCGGTCGCTGACCGTGGCCGCGCAACTGCTGGTGTCGCTGCTGCTGCTCGCGCTCTTCTTCGGCGGCAAGGCCGAGTCCGGCGGGACCGGCCCGATGGCGTACCTGGTGACGGATTTCGGCGCGCTCTTCGCGCAGGGCGTCCAGGACGTGGGCGAGTTCGCGATCCCGGCGCCGCCGACGGACGGCATCCAGCTGCTGCTGGTGTCCGGCGTGCTGGTGATCGGGCTTCTGGTGGACGTGCTGGCGGTGACCCTGCGGACGGCCGCCGCGGCGGGGCTTCCGCTGCTCGCCCTGTACTCGGTGGCCGCGGGCCTGGCGGGCGGTGGGGAGGCCTCCTGGTTCTCCTTCCTGCTGGCGGGCTGCGGTTACCTGATGATGCTGCTGGCCGAGGGCCGCGACCGGCTCGCCCAGTGGGGCCGGGTCTTCGGCGCGGTCCCGCGCGACCGTGCCTCGGCCGACTCCGGCCTGAGCAGCGGCCAGGGCGGGCAGGCGACGGCCCCGGTGCGGGCCGGGCGGCGGATCGGCGCGGTGGCCCTGGGCCTGGCGCTGGCGGTGCCGGCGGCGCTGCCCGCGCTCGGCGGCGGGCTGCTGGGCGCGCAGGACGGCGGTGAGAACGGCGGCGGCGCGGGCGGGACGATCTCGGCGGTCAACCCGCTGGTCTCGCTCCAGAGCAACCTGAACACCCAGGACAACCGGGTGGTGCTGAAGTACCGGACGGACAGCCCGCAGCAGAGCGACCAGTACCTGCGGATCCTGGCGCTGGACGAGTTCAACGGGGTCAAGTGGGAGGCCTCCGGGCGGGCCCTGACCGATGTGCCGGAGCGGCTGCCGAATCCGCCCGGGCTCGGTGACCAGGTCCGCGTCTCCTCGGCGGAGGTGAGCACCAGGATCTCGGCGGCGGACAACTACACCCAGCGCTACCTCCCCATGCCCTATCCGGCGACGTCGGTGGAGATCGGCGGGAAGTGGCGGTTCGAACCGGCCGGCCGGACCCTGGTCGGGGACCAGCTGGGCAGGGAGAAGTTCCAGAACGTCCAGGGCGCGATGTACTTGGTGCGCAGTCTGCTGCTGAAGCCGACGGCGCAGCAGCTGCAGAAGGCGCCGGAGGCGAATCCGGCGATCCGCGAGGAGTACACGAGGCTGCCGGACAACCTGCCGCCCGTGGTCGCCGAGACGGCCCGCCAGGTCACGCAGGGGTCGAAGGACGATTACTCGCGTGCGGTGAAGCTTCAGGACTACTTCGCCGTGAACGGCGGGTTCCGCTACAACACGCGGACGGCCTCGGGTACGGGTCCGCAGGCCGTGGCCCGGTTCCTCGCCGACAAGGAGGGCTTCTGCATCCACTTCGCGTTCTCGATGGCGGCGATGTCCCGCTCGCTGGGCATCCCGGCGCGCGTGGCGGTGGGCTTCACGCCCGGCGAGAAGCAGTCGGACGGCAGCGTGAACGTGACGATGCGGGACGCGCACGCCTGGCCGGAGCTGTACTTCGAGGGCGTGGGCTGGACCCGGTTCGAGCCGACGCCGCGGGCGGGCATCAACGTGCCGGACTACTCCCGGCCGCAGACCCCGGCGGCCCAGCCGTCCGCGCCGGCGCCCCTGCCGTCGCAGGCCCCGACGCAGCCGAGTGCGGCGCCGTCGAAGTCCGACGAGTGCCCGCCGGAGCTGAAGAAGCTCGGCGAGTGCGGGGCGGCCGCGGCCGCGCAGGGCACGTCCGGCGACGACGGGCCGTCGGTGACGACGGTCCTCGGCTGGGCGGCGGCCGTGGTGGCGGTGCTGGGTCTGCCCCTGCTCCCGCTGCTGTGGCGCAGCCGGCTGCGGGCCCGCCGGCTGGGGACCCGGGAGGTCCTGGATGCCTGGCGGGAGCTGGGCGACGCCGCGTGGGACGTGGGCGTGGTCCCGGACGAGGCGCTGTCCCCGCGCCGGGCGGCCTCGCGGGTGGTGGACCTGGGCGCTCTGGAGCCGGACGCCGCGGAGGCGGTGCACCGGGTCGCGGGTGCGGTGGAACGGGCCCTGTACGCCCCACCGGGCGCGGAGGTCTCGTACGCGGGGCTCGCGCAGGACGTGCTGCTGGCCCGCGCGGGCCTGCTGGCCGCGGTGAGCCGCCCGGCCCGCCTGCGCGCCCTGCTCTTCCCGCGCTCGGCGGCCCGCCTGTCCTGGGCGGCATCGGCCCGCTGGTCGTCGCTCGCCTCGGCGGCATCGGCCCGCGCCGCCGCGGTCCGGCTGCGCCTGCCTCTGCGCGGGCGCGGCTGACGCGGCCCTGCGGCCCGCCTCCCGGGCTCTGCCCGGACCCGGTCCTCAAACGCCGGACGGCTGAAAGATCCGGCCCCGCCTGCCAATTCGGCCCCGCCGGCACAATCCAGCCCCGTCTGCACAATCCAGCCTCGCCGGCACAATCCAGCCTCGCCGGCACAATCCGGCCCCGCCGGCACCATCCAGCCCGCCGGCGTTTGAGGCGCGGGGTCTGGGGCGGAGCCCCGGTCTTTGAGCCCCGCCGGCGATTGAGGCGCGGGGTCCGGGGGCGGAGCCCCGGTCTCTGAGCCCCGCCGGCGATTGAGGCGCGGGGTCCGGGGGCGGAGCCCCGGGAGGGGCGGGCAGGGGTTCAGGCCCGGCTGGGCCACGGCAGAACCGCCGAACCCGCGGACGCGCAAACGCGGCGAGGCTCGATCCCCCCGAGCCCCGCCGCGTAGGCGTACCGCATCACGGAGGAGGAACCCGGTCCGCTCCGCAGCCCCGTGTCGGCGGTGCGGACCAGGCCTCCTGTCCGTTGCCCCCAGTCTGGCGTCTGCGCAGGTGGGAACCCATCCGCGCACGTACTCATTTCCGCGCCTAGGTACGGATACTCAGCCGCCGCGGCAGGCCCCACCAGTTGTACGGGCTGCGCCGCCCCCGCGGCACCGCCGACTGGGGGTCAGTGCCCGCTGACGCGGCCCCGCAGCAGCAGCGACAGCGCCGAGTGCACGTCGTCCAGCGACCGCTCGCTCTGGAAGGACTGCCAGTCCAGCGCGGCCACCAGCACCATCCCGACCATCGCGGCCGCGGTGAGCTGCACGTCGATCTCGGCGCTCAGCTCACCCCGTTCCACGCCCTCGCGCAGCACCTTCTCCACCACGGCCACCGCCTCCTGCCGGACCACCATCAGCGTGGACTGCCACGCGCGGTTGGTCCGCCACAGCTCGGCGACGTACAGCTGGGTGAAGGCCGGGTACCGGTCGATGAAGACGAGACCGGCCCGGATCATCGCGTCGAGCGCCTCGACGCGCGTGCCGCCCCGTGCCTCGGTCGACTCCGCCGCCTCCCGCAGGGACGCGGTCAGCAGCCCGACGCCGTGCCGCAGGAGCTCCTCGAAGAGGTCGTTCTTGCTCGCGAAGTTGTAGTAGACGGTGCCCTTCGCGACGCCCGCCCGTTCGGCGATCTCGTCGACCGTGGTCGCGGAGAAGCCCTGCTCGGCGATGAGGGTGACGGCTGCTTCGTAGAGCTTCTGCCGGGTGGCCTGCCGGCGGCCTCCGCCGGTACCCGTACCGGTGCTACTGCGTTCCATGGCGCTGATTGTCACAGGTCAACACGTCCCTACAAGCTCAGTTCGGGGTGCAGCCGGTCCATCGTCCACACCTGCTTGCCGCGTGCGGCGAGCGCGGTGAGGGCGAGGGCGCCCGCGGTGAAGGCCACCAGGACCGCGCAGCCCGTCCAGACCGCGGTGAGGTCGCCGCCGGTGATCAGGTGGCGCAGGCTCTGGACGATGTACGACATCGGCAGGTACGGGTGGATGGCGTTGAAGAAGCCGGGGCTCGTCTGTACGGGGTAGGTGCCGCCCGCCGAGGTCAGCTGGAGCATCAGGACGGCGAGGACCAGGATCCGCCCGGCGGCGCCGAACTTGGCGTTGAGCCACTGGACGATCGCCGCGAAGCAGCCGGTGACCAGCATCAGGAAGGCGATGGTGAGGGCCGGGTGGGCCATCTCCAGGCCGAGGCCCCAGTGCAGTACGGACATCAGCAGGCCCACCTGCGCGGCGCCGAGGCCCACCACCGGCAGCCAGCCGGCGAGGGCGACCCGCCAGGGCGAGGCACCCGCGGCCAGGGCCCGCCGGTTCATCGGGGCGATCAGCATGTAGGCGACCATCGCGCCGACCCAGAGGGAGAGCGGGATGAAGTAGGGGGCGAAGCCGGTGCCGTAGTTGGGTGCCTTGTGCAGGGACTGGTTGGCGAGCCGAATCGGGTCGGCCATGACCTGGGTGCGGGTGTCGCGCTGCTGCTGGTCGTAGTCGGGGATCTTGTCGGCGCCCTCGTGCAGGCCGCCGGCGAGCTCGCCGGTGCCGTCGACGAGCTTGTACATCCCGCCGTCGAGGGTGTGGGCGCCGTCGCCGAGCTTGCCGACGCCGTCGCTGAGGGCGCCGGAGCCGGTGGTGGCGCTGCCGAGGCCGGTGTGCAGCTGGGCCATGCCCGTGGCGACCTTGTGGGCGCCGCTGTTGAGGGCGTTGACCTTGGCGACGGCCGCGTCGAGGTCGCTCGCGAGGTGGGGGGCCTTGTCGACCAGCTCGCGGGCCTTGTTCTCCAGGTCGGTCAGCTGGGTACGGAGCTTGGCGACGTCGCCGTTGGCGTTCTTGACCAGGGTGTCGACGTCCCCGGAGAGCAGGGCGGCCTCTGCCATGTCGTCCTTGACCTGCTTCAGCTCCGGGCAGGAGGCCAGGTGCGGCTCCTTGCCCGGGGTGACGCAGTGCAGGGTGTAGTACGCGTCCGCGCGGGCGGAGGCCTTCTTTGCGACGGAGGCGGCGGCCGGGGCCTTCTCGGAGAACTTGTCGAGGTGGTTCTTCACGACACCCGCCGTGTCGGCGACCAGCTTGGCGGTGTCCGCCAGGTTCTTGGGGTCCTTGACGAAGGGCCGGGCCTTGTCGGCGGCCCCGTTGACCTTGTCGGCGAGGCTCTGGGTGCCGTCCGCGACGTCCTTCGAGCCGGTCTCCAGCTTGGCCGCGGCCGAGTTGAGCTTCTTCAGGCCGCTGTTGAGTTCGCCGGTCTTCTCCTCGGCCGTGTCGAGGCCGTCGGCCAGCTCCTTCGCGCCCTCCTTGGCCTTGCCCGCCCCGTCCTTGAGCTTGTCGGCGCCGTCGGCGGCCTCGGCGGTCTTGTCGTGCAGGTCGGAGAAGTTGACGAAGATCTTGTCGAGGAAGCCGCGGGAGGCGTTGGTGGACGCCGCCGAGCGGACCTCGGAGAAGACGGTGCGCGAGATCGAGCCGACGATGTAGTTGTTGGCGTCGTTGGTGCGGACCTGGAGGGCCCCGGTGGTGGGGTCGTCGCCGGAGCTGGAGGCGATCTTCGCGCTGAAGTCGGCGGGCATCGTCAGGGTCAGGTAGTACGTGCCGTTCTCCAGCCCCTTGGCCGCCTCCTTGGCGCTCACCTCGCGCCAGTCGAAGGTCTTGCTGTCGTGGAGCTTCTTGGTGATCTCACCGCCCGCGTCCAGGTGCTTGCCGTCCACGGTCGCGCCGCGGTCGGCGTTGACGAGGGCCACGGGCACCCTGTCGAGGCGGCTGTACGGGTCCCAGAAGGACCAGAGGTACAGGGCCCCGTAGAGCAGCGGCAGCAGGATGAGCGCGACGAGAGCGGCCCGGGGCAGCTTCCCCCGCCCGAACCGCTTCAGCTCAAGCGCGGCCAGCTTCGGCGAGCGCATCGTCCGCCCCCTTCGTGTCGTCGTTCTCGGTGTCGGTGTCGGTGTCGGTGTCGTTCTCGGCGCCGGTGTCCGTGCCGGTCTCGGTGTCCGTGGCCGCCGGGGCGTCCTTGGCGTCCTTGACGTCCTTGACGTCCTTGACGTCCTTGACGTCCGGTTCCTTCGGGCAGGTCCGCAGGACGACCGCGTCGGCGGGCGCCTCACTGCACACGGCGAGGACGGTGGTCCCGCGGGCGGCGATCGAGCGCAGCAGTTCCCAGGCTTCGGCGCGCTCGGTGTCCGAGAGCTTGAGGTCGAGGTCGTCGAGGGCCAGCAGGCGCGGGGATCCGAGCAGGGCGATGGCGATGGACAGCCGTACGGACTCCAGGCGTTCCAAGTCCCGTACGGAGGTGCGCGGGCCCTTGGGCAGCGTGGCGAGGTCCAGTCCGGCGGCGGCCAGGGCCGCGTCGATCCGGGCGGCGGCGCCGGCGCGGCGCTCGGCCCGGGGCCGCAGCAGGGCGCGGACCGGGGCGTCGTAGCGGCGCTGGAGCAGGGCGCCCTCGCGCAGCTGTTCCGCGACGGTGAGGGCCTGGTCGAGGTCGTTGACGCCGGGGACCGGGCCGAGGGCGGTGATGCGGCGGACCGCGGCCATCTTCTTCGGCAGCCGGTGGCGGCCGATCTCGGCGTGGCCCTGGGTGGGCTTCATCCGCCCGGTGAGTGCGAGGAGCAGGCAGGTCCGGCCGCTGCCGGAGGGGCCTTCGACCGCGATGAGCGAGCCGGGCGCCGCGTCGATGCCGATTCCCCGGAAGGCCCAGCCGCGCGGGCCCTTGAGTCCGAAGTCCTCGGCTTTGACGGCCGCGCCGTGCGGGCTGTCCACGCCGTCCCCCTTCTTTTTGAACTGACCGGTCAGTTCAAAAACTAGCATCCCTGGGCGCACCGGGTGCGCAGGAGGGGGCAGTTGGCCGGAAATTTCCGGTCAACTGTCGGGCAGATCGCCCCAAAACCGCAGGTCAGCGCGATTGTCAGTGGGCCCCGTCACGATGGGGGCAACGCATCGACAGGAGGTTCGTCATGGCCACACCGTCCCCGTCCCCTGTCCACCCCGTCCTGCGCAAGTCGACGGCCCCTCCGGCCGCCCTCGACCTGCTCGACAAGGCCCGCGCCGGCCTGGCCGAGGCCGCCCGGCTGACCCGGCCCAACGAGCGGTACGCCACCGCCCACCTCGCGGCGCTGCGCACCGCCGCGGCCGTGCTCGCCGCGCGCGGGCGGCCCGAGCCGGTGCACCCACGGCGGCGGCCCCGGATCCGCAGCGCGTGGGAGGTACTGCCGGAGATAGCGCCGGAGCTGGCCGAGTGGAGCGCGCTCTTCGCCTCCGGCGCCGCACGCCGGGCTCGGGCCGAGGCGGGGATAGCGGACGCGGCGAGCTGCCGGGACGCGGACGATCTGGTGCGCGCCGCCTCGATGTTCCTGCGCCTGGTGGAGCGGATGCTCGCCGTCCGGACGCCCTCGCCGAACCTGGCGCAGGCCTTGCCGGAGCCGCGGGCGGAGCGTCCGGACGCGGGATGAGCTGCACGACTGCCGGAGGCAATAGGGTGGGGCACTGACCGTTCTCCCTTACCGCGCCGAGGAGCCATCAGCCGTGTCGGACACTTCCCGCCCCCGTGCCTCCCTTCGCACCGCCGTGGTGTGGGAGGTCCTCAAGGAGGCGCTCGACCGCCGGGTGAAGGCGACCGGGCGGGACGTGCTGGACGTGCTCGACACCGGCGGCGGCACCGGCAAGTTCGCCGTGCCGGTGGCCCGCCTGGGCCACCGGGTCACCGTGGTCGACCCCAGCCCGAACGCGCTGTTCGGGCTGGAGCGCCGGGTGGCCGAAGCCGGCGTGGCCGACCTGGTCCGCGGGGTCCAGGGTGACGCCCAGGGCCTGTTGGAGGTCGTCGAGCGGGACGCGTACGACGTGGTCCTGTGCCACGGCGTGCTGGAGTACGTGGACGACCCGGCCGAGGGCGTGGCCAACACGGTGGCGGCCCTGCGCTCCGGCGGCACGCTCAGCCTGCTGGCCGCCGGCCTCGGCGGGGCCGTGCTCGCCCGCGCGCTGGCCGGGCACTTCACCGAGGCCCGTACCGCGCTCACCGACCCGGCCGGCCGCTGGGGCTCCGGCGACCCGGTCCCGCGCCGCTTCACCGCCGAACAGCTCTCCGAGCTGGTCGGCGGAGCCGGCCTGGCGGTCGGCGCGGTGCACGGCGTGCGGATCTTCGCCGACCTCGTTCCGGGGGTCCTGGTGGACACCGAGCCCGGCGCGGTGGAGGCGCTGCTGCGTCTGGAGGAGGCCGCCGCGGAGCTGCCCGCCTTCCACGCGGTGGCCACGCAGCTGCACGTGCTGGGCGAGAAGCAGGCCTGAACTGCGATCATCCGCGCACGGAGTCGACCGCACACCCTCCGATCCGGCGCTCCGCCCCGTATGATCAGGGCAGTGACCGGCATGGTGGACGGAGCATTGGGGAATAACGGCCTCAGTGACCGCTCCCGCGGCGGTACGGTTCTGCGCAGTGGTTTTGCTTTTTGGAACGTGGCGTAGAGGGCGGGTATCACGGGGGCGATTCCCCGCCTATCCTGAAGGGGACCCCTGGTCGCTACCCCCCGCGACCGACGGATGAGGAGGACTCCCGTGCCGCTCTCGGAGCACGAGCAGCGAATGCTCGAGCAGATGGAGCGAGCGCTGTACGCCGAAGATCCCAAGTTCGCGACAGCGCTTGAGGGAAGCGGACTGCGTACGTACACCCGGCGACGGGTCTACCAGGCAGTCGCAGGCATTGTGGTGGGTATCGCGCTCCTCATGACCGGTGTGATCATTCCGAACGTGCTTTGGGTCAGCGTGGTGGGGTTCCTCGTCATGCTGGGCTGTACGGTCCTCGTGGTCACCGGTTGGCGCAAGGCACCCAAGCCTGGCGAGCAGCCCGTCTCCGGAAGTACAGGCGGTTCGGCCCGAGGGCAGAACCGGCAGCGTCGGTCGATGATGACCCGCATCGAGGAACGGTGGCAGCGCCGCCGTGACGAACAAGGGCAGTAGCAGCCCCGGACATCGTGAGTGAGGGGACGGTCGCTTCCGTGCGGCCGTCCCCTCACTGCTCTGTCCACGGCTCCGCGTACGGCATGATGATCCAATGAGTGTGCTCCCTCTGGTCTTCACCAGCGGCTGGGCCAGTGGGATCAACGCCTACGCCGTGGTCCTCCTGCTCGGCATCTTCGGCCGGACCGGCCTGACCGACGAGGTCCCCACCTCGCTCCAGCGCACCGACGTGCTGATCGTCGCGGCGGTGCTGTTCCTCTGCGAGGCCGTCGCCGACAAGGTCCCGTACGTGGACTCGATATGGGACACCGTCCACACGGTGATCCGCCCGGTGTCCGGTGCGGTGATCGGCGCGCTGCTGGCCGGGCAGAGCGGCTCGCTCTCCGACATCACCGCCGGCGCCATCGGCGGCTCCACCGCGCTGGCCAGCCATTTCGTCAAGGCCGGCACCAGGATGGCGATCAACACCTCGCCCGAGCCGTTCACCAATGTGGCGATGAGCATCGCCGAGGACCTCGGCGTGGCCGGCCTCGTCACCTTCGCGATGTTCAATCCCGAGGCCGCCGCGATCATCGCGGCCGTCCTGCTGGCCATCGGGCTGGCGATACTGGTCTTCCTCTGGTCCCGGATCCGCCGCTTCCTGCGCCGCCGGGCCCAGCGCCGCGAGGAGAAGCGGCTCGCCGCCGAGAGCCGCGAGGCCACCGGGCACCACCCCGCTGAGCGCGGGGGACACCCTCGATAGGCTCGGCCGCATGGCACGAATTGCGGTGATCGGCGCCGGCATGGGCGCGATGGCGACGGCGGCCCGGCTGGCCGTGGCAGGGCACCAGGTGACGGTGTACGAGCGCGGGGCGACCTACGGCGGAGCCGTGGGCCGCTACGAGCGCGAGGGCTTCGCCTTCGACACCGGGCCCGGGCTGCTGCACCTGCCCGCCGTCTACCGCGACCTCTTCGTGAAGACCGGCAAGCGGTCGCTGGAGGACTGCGTCGACCTGGTCCAGGTGGACCCGGCCGTCCGGCACGTCCTCCCCCGCCACGGCATCGACGTCACCCTCCCGGGCGCCTCGCGCGGCGGTGTCGCCGCCGCCCTCGACTCCGCCTTCGGCCAGGGCGCGGGCGAGCGCTGGAACGCCGTGCTGGGCCGCGCCCGTGACGCCTGGGACGCCACCCGCCGCCCGCTGCTGGAGGAGCCGCTGCGGGCCGGCGCCCGGCAGGCCCTGGGCACCGACCCGTACCCGGCCGTGCGCAGGAGCGGCCTGCTCCGCCGCCGCACGCCGACCCTCGCCGAGGTGGCCGACCGGGAGCTGGGCGGCGGGCTCGGCGAGCTCCTGACCGGCCTGGTGCGCACCTACGGGATCGACCCGGCCACCGCGCCCGGCTCTGCGGCGGTGCTCCCGTACATGGAGCAGACCTTCGGCAGCTGGTACGTGCGCGGCGGGATGCGGGCGCTGGCCACCGCCGTGTACGAGCGCTGCCTGGAGCGCAAGGTCGCCTTCGTCTTCGGCGCGGACGTGCGGGAGGTCCTGGTCCGGGGCGGCCGGGCGGCCGGGCTGCTGCTGGCCGACGGCACCGGGGTGGCCGCCGACTCCGTGGTCTGCGGGATCGACCCCCGGCAGTTGCCGGCGAGTTCCCTGCCGTGGCCGCCGGACGCGGTCCCCGCCCGCGGGGCCGGCGTGCCCGGCCGGATCACGCTCCTGCTCGCCCTGCGCGGGGCCCGCCCCGCGGCGGCCGTCCACCGCAGCCTGGTCCACGCCCCCGGAGCCCAGGTCACCGTCATGCGCCCGGACGACCCGGCGACCCGCCCCGACGAGGAGCACGAGGCGGTCACGGTGAGCGCCGTGCACGGGCCCGGCACCTCGAAGCCCGAGGAGCTGCTGAACCTCGCGGAGAACGCCGTACAGGGCCTGCGGGAGCGGCTGTTGTGGCACGAGGTGCGCACCCCGGCCGATGTCGAGGCCGCGACCGGCGCGCTGGGCGGCGCGGTGCCCCCGCCGGCCCTCGCCGGAGCCGGGGGCCGGCTGCTGCAGCCCGCGAACACGACGGCCGTGCCGGGGCTGTACCTGGCGGGCGGCTGGGCGCATCCCGGCGGCGGGCTGGCGCACGCGGGGATGACCGGGGCGCTGGTGGCCGGGCTGATCGTGGAGGGCGCGGAGTTCCGCGGCTCGCAGTGACCCGGCCCTGATCCGCCGGACACCCGCTAGTGACCTGAGTCAGAGATTCGGTGGCAGTAGGCAGCGACTTTGTCGAGGATCTCGTCGGCTGTCTTCGTCCAGACGAAGGGCCGGGGTTGCTCGTTCCAATGGGCGAGCCAGGACCTGATGTCGCGTTC
>NZ_JBVIFS010000061.1:0-17205 GCF_055571215.1 Streptomyces sp. NPDC030995 | reverse complement strand
CGCGACAGCGTCCTTCCTGAACTCCTCCGGATACGGAGACTTGCGTCCCACCTGGACATCCCTCCCTGGACCATCAAGATCCATTGTCAGGGTGTCCACTCCAAAGGATCAGCCTCAGAGCTGGTCTCCACCCGCATCCGCAACACGGCCGGCAAGCTGGGCCTGCCTCACCTGGCCGAGGCCCTGACTCAGTACGCTCAGCGGGCCGACGAGGCCAAGATGGGCTACCTCGACTTCATCGACCTGGTCCTCTCCGAAGAACTCGCCGTCCGTGAAGACCGCCGATTCCGCACCGGCCTGCGGATCTCGAAGCTGCCGCACCACAAAACACTGGACGACTACGACTTCTCGTTCCAGCCCGAGCTCGACCCCCGCAAGGTCAAGGACCTCGCCACCCTCTCCTTCGTCGAGGTCAAGGCCAACGCCGCCCTGCTCGGGCCGCCAGGAGTGGGCAAGACGCACATCGCCGTCGCTCTCGCGGTTGCGGCCTGCCGGGCCGGGTACTCGATCTACTTCACCAGCCTCGACGACATGGTCCGCAACCTCAAGACCGCCGAGACCGCCGGCCGGCTGACCAGCAAGCTCGGCAGCTACCTCCGGCCGGCGGTTCTCGTGGTCGACGAGGTGGGCTACCAGCCCCTCGAACGCGCGGAGGCCAACCTGGTCTTCCAGGTGATCTCAAAGCGCTACGAAAAGGGCTCCATCATCCTGACCTCGAACAAGACCTTCAGCGAATGGGGGCAGGTGTTCGGCGACGAGGTCCTGGCCACCGCCATCCTCGACCGCCTCCTCCACCACTGGGACGTCATCTCCATCAACGGCCCCAGCTACCGGCTCAAGAACCGGCTCGCCGCCATCGAACGCGACCAGGAGAGCGCAGCCTAATAGTTCACGTGGTCGACAATGAGCGCATGGACGTCCCTGAGCTGCTCGAATCAGCTTCCCTGCTGGTTTCGGAAGAGACCGCCACCGAGAACGACATCACGGTGCGAGACATCTGGGACTACCTCGTCCACGACGAGTGGGAGACCGCCCTGGGCCTGCTGGAGGAGCTCGGGGACGGTCGCTCGCTCCCTCTGGCGTTTTGGGAGAAGCTCGCCGAAGCGGCTGAGCAGCTCTGGCTTGAGCGGAGCGCGGCTTGGTGCCATTGGCGGTGCTCCGAGATCCGCAACGGAGTGATCCGGGCGGATCTGACACTCCGTCCTGCCGTCGAGGCACGACGCACGACGCCAATCTCCGGCGCCGGTGTTCTGCGACCCATGTGGGACATCGGACACCTTTCGCCCACCGGTGGACGTGCGGTCAGCATCGCCTCGCTCTGGGTTGAGAACATGCCCATTCTGGAGCCCGGCGGGCGAGCCACGGTTCGCCTCGTGCCCCTCACTCCCTCCCACTGGACGCACGTCCAGCCCGGCCAGCAGATCACCATGCACGAGGACCGAACCGTGGCCGGCACCGCAGTCATCCTGGAGGTTCATCGCCCTGCCACTGCCATGCCCGCGGGATGACATGACTGGCTCACAGCCTCCCTACTGGTGCACGTATCTCCGTACCTGGTGGAGCACTCACAGAAGTACGCCGACAACTGGACCCCCGACAAGATGCCCCTGCTGATGGACGGGATCAACAGGGCGGCCGCCAAGCTGGGCGCCGCACCGGTCCCACCGGCCTCGCTGCTGGGCGTCGCGGCACTGGACGTACCCGAGCACCTGGTCGAAATCGAAGCCACCGCCGTCATCAACTGAACAGAGGCGCTGCGCTCCGGGTTGGTTCTCGGCCTCGGCTTTCGGCCCCTCTCGCCGTAGAGCTCCAGGCTCTTGGAGGGCTTGGCCCCGGCTCGTCAGGGTGCGAGCCGGGGCGGTGGGGGAGAGGTCAGCCGGTGGCGCGGGCGGCCTGCTCGATGAGGCGGGCCGTGGCGCGCGGGTGGAACGGCCTTGTCAGTGTCGGCGACCAGTCCCCAGGAGGGGATGGTGCGCCAGGCGACGGCGGCTGTGGAGTCGGTGAAGCAGGTGGCGCTGAAGGGCCGTTGGGTGGCCTGCATGAGGCGGGTGGTGGCGATCGGCAATCGGCGGGCCCACGTCCGTGTCCCTGAACCGACCGACCCAGCACCCAGCTGCCTCGCGCGAGCCCGCTACCTGGTTTTGGTCTGACCCGGTCTTGGTGGGTCAGCGGGCGAGGGAGACGGCGAAGGGCTTGAAGCCGTGCCGGCGCAGGATGTGGGGCACGACCAGGATCATGGCCTCGGTGGCGCGGGCTGTGGTGATGTCGCCGAGGTCCTCGATCCGTTCGGGCTGCCAGCCCAGGTCGCCGAGCAGGCCGGAGACGGTCCTCTTCGCTTGTTCGTCGTCGCCTGAGAGATAGGCGGTCGGTGGGGTGGCCAGGGTTTCGGGAGCGGTCATGACCATGAAAAGCATGGTGTTGAGAGTCTTGACCACACGGGTGTCGGGGAGCGCGGCCTGGAGCTTCTCGGCGAGGCTGCTGCCGGGATAGCACAGGTCGCCGGGCAAGCCATCAGCGGCGTCGCGGGTTGCGTTGGAGACATCGATGAGGATCTTTCCGGAGAGCTCGGTGCGCAGGTCGATGAGGCGCTCCAAGGAGCTGTCGCCGGGCGTCGCGTTGATCACGATGTCCATGGTGCGGGCGGTGGTGCGCTGGTCGGCGGAGGCGATCCGCGGGGCGAGCCCAATGGTGCGGGCGGCGGTGTCTTCGGGGCTGCGGCCACCGATGGTGACGTGGTGTCCGGCTGCGGAGAGCTTGCCGGCGAGGTTGGTGCCGACGCGGCCGGCGCCCAGGATGCCGATGTTGGTCATGCGGTGATGCTCCTTGCGGTAAGGGGGTAGAGAAGAGCGGAGACGTCCGGTCAGGCGGTCGGCGAGAGGATTTTGAGCGCGGCGCCGTGGATGCCGGGGGCGGCGGCCAGGAAGTCGCGGCTGCCGGTGTTCCAGGGTTCGCCCGTCAGGTCGGTGACGGTGCCTCCGGCTTCGGAGACCAGCAGGGCGCCGGCGACCAGGCCGGAGCGGACGTCGGAGAACTGCCAGAACGCGTCCATGCGTCCGGCGGCGACGTGGATGAGTTGCATCGTGGCGGGAACGGACACGCGCACGACCAGGCCGTTGATGAGCATGGCGGTGACGGAGTCACCAATCCGCCGGAAGGTGCACTCGTCCTCGCCGGGCTTGGCCTGACCGGTGCCGATGAGCGCGGCGCCCAGGTCGATCTTGGCGGACACCTTCAGGGGCCGGTCGTTGAGTCGGGCACCGCCGCCGGCGACGGCGGTGTAGGTGTCGCCGTTCAGCGGCAGGTGGACGACGGTGAGTACCGGCCGGTTGTCGCGGACCAGGGTGGCGGTGACGGCCCAGTCCTCCATGCCGTGGACGTGGTTGATGTTGCCCTCGGCGGGGTCGACGACCCACCACTCCCCGGGCGGGAGCGTGCCGCCGGCCAGCTCGTCCTCGGCCCACTGCGCCCCTTGCCGGGCCCGCAGAAGCGGTTCCCGCAGCACGTCCAGCACCGCGTCGTCGTTGGCGTGGATCTCGCCGACGACCTCGTCCAGACTCACGCCCCGGGCGTGCGAGGTGTAGCGGTCGCGCAGCGTGACGCCAGCGGCCTTCACCGCAGCGGTCACGTCGGACAGGAGCGTCGCGTCGGCGT
Organism: Streptomyces sp. NPDC030995; assembly: GCF_055571215.1. Taxonomy (NCBI): domain Bacteria; kingdom Bacillati; phylum Actinomycetota; class Actinomycetes; order Kitasatosporales; family Streptomycetaceae; genus Streptomyces; species Streptomyces sp. NPDC030995. The sequence continues at coordinate 13,554 of NZ_JBVIFS010000061.1, read as the reverse complement.
CGAAAGGCATGGCTGTGCTCATGGTGGGCTCCCTGGGATCGGTCGAAGCGGGGCGGTTGACTTGCCCCCGCACTTCGAAGTTAGGCCGCCTGACCATTAACAACAAGTGCATGCTTGTCACTTGTAGAGTTACTCTCATGCAACTGGATCTGAACCTGCTCACCGCCCTGGACGCCCTGCTGGAAGAGGGGAGCGTCGCCGGCGCGGCAGCACGCCTCCACGTCACCTCACCGGCGATGAGCCGGTCTCTGGGCCGCATCCGCAAGGCCACCGGTGACCAGATCCTGGTCCGCACCGGCCGCAGCATGGTCCCCACCACCCGCGCGCTGGCCATGCGCGCCGAGGTCCACACCCTCGTGCAGCAGGCCCATCAACTTCTTTCCGCGCAGCAGGAACTCGACCTGGCGGCTCTCGACCGGGTGTTCACCGTGCGCTGGCACGACGCCCTGACCGCAGCCTCCGGCACCGCCCTGATCACCGCCGTCCACCGCCAGGCCCCCGGCGTCCGGCTGCGCCTGTCCGCCGAACCCGGGACGGACGACGCCGAGCTGCGCCGGGGTGAGGTCGACCTCGAATCAAGCTCCACCACTCCGACGCTCCCCGACATCCGCCACCGCTTCGTCGGCAGGGACCGGCTGATCGTCGCCGTCCGCCCAGGCCACCCGCTCGCCAAAGGCCCGCTGAGCCTCGAGCGCTACGCAGCCGCCGAACACCTCACCGTCTCGCGGCGCGGAAGCCTGCGCGACCCGATCGATGACGCCCTGACCACACGCGGCCTCGAACGACGCGTCGTCGCCGCCGGGCCCACCGCCGCCTTCGCCCTGCAACTCGCCCTCGACACCGACCTGGTCGTCACCCTCCCCGACGCGGTCACCCGCATGGCCCGGGAACAACTCGGCCTGGCCACACTCCCGCCGCCACTCCCGCTGCCCGACGTCCCTCTCTACCTGCTGTGGCACCAGCGCTACGACAACGACCGCGCCCACACCTGGCTGCGCGACCTGGCCACCGAAACCGTCCAGGCACTACTCACACCACCGACCGCCTCTCAACAGCCCCTCACCAACCGGACCGGGCAGTGACGGATACGCCCGGGGAAAGATATGCGGCAGCTGACGCCCGTTCTCGTGAACATCACCTATTCGTGCGAGCGTGCGACTCCCAATCTCACGTCGAAACGGCGTCGTAAGCCGGGCTCTGGCTCAACTTGTGTGGTGTCGGCCCGAAGTCAGAGCGTCGGCAAGCCGCGCCCCCGGATCGCCAGTGACGTGATGTACGGAGCATCCGGCCGGCCAGGTCGAGATTCCGTCGTCCACCCACCGCGGAACGACGTGAAAGTGCAGATGGGGCACTGACTGCTCCGATCCCGGGCCGCTGGCGCTGAGGTCGTACGCGTGGTCGTAGTCGAGGAAGAGCTGCCGTAGCTTCGGGCCGGCCAAGATGTCGGCCTGGTCGTGGAACAGGGTGGTCGCGCGGTCCGGGTGGGTGGCGAACACGAGGATCCACAGGTCGCGTTGCAGGTCCACCCATCTGGACGTGAACCCCCAACGGGCCAGGTCGTCCAGATGGGAGGCGAATTCGTCGGGCAGCGGCACCAGACGTCCAGCGGCGAGCCGGCGCAGACGGGCCTGTGTTTCCTGCAGGCTGCGGATACGGGCGTCGAGGTCGTCGTCGATCTCGCCCAGCGCCTGTCGGAGTTCCTCCTCGCCCGACGCCCTCAGGCCGCGAATACGAGCCAGAGGGACACCGGCTTCGGCCAGTGTCCGGATCTTGATCAAGGCGACGGCGTCGCTCGCACCGTAACGCCGGTAGCCGGACGCGTCACGGTCGGGCTCCGGTAGCAGCCCCTTGTCGTGGTAGACGCGGATGGTCTTGACCGACACCCCGACGTACCTGGCCAGCTGCCCGATGGTGATCACCTGACCATCGTCCCACTTGACCCTTCCCCTGGGGCAGGGCTGCACCATGGCCCCATGGCGAACACGAACAGGAACATGGATCGGGAAACCCTGCGCGAGCTGGCCGATGAGGGCAACGAGACCGCTCTGGACCGACTGGCCGACTTGGCGGACGAGGCCGGTGACCTCCGGGAGCTGAGCGAGCTGCTGGACGAGGGATCCATGCGGGCCGGGCCCCTGCTCACTCGACGCGCGGTCGCTTCCGGCGACCTCCGCGAGCTGCAACGGATCTCCGACGCCGGCTACGACGAGGCCGGGAGCGAGCTGGACCGGCTACTGAAGGCACCGGCCGACGGACACTAGTCGCCGATGAGGTGTTCCTCGCGGTTCGCATGTCTCACGAGACGTGGACTTCCGGTCGTGGGGTGGGGTGTGGTTCACCCGTTTCGGGGCACCGAGGGAAGTCGTCAGCCTGCGTCTGAGCAGCCCGCCGGGAGAGGGGTTTCCCGCGCTGTCGGTGATCGTTTCCCAGTCATCTGTCGGCGCCGGGCAGTCTGTCGGGTGAGGAGGCGGGTGGCTGCTGCCCCAGCAGGCGCAGCGCGATCAGCCCTCCGATGCCGGGAATGAAGGCACACCCCTTGGTTCCCGGCCGCGCGAGGGCGGGAGTGAGGAAGACGGCGACGATAGTGGCCAGATAGGCCGTGCCGTGGAGCAGACCGCCCAGCGACGTGATCACCCCGGTGTGCACGGTGAACAGGTTGAGCAGCAAGAGCGTGAGGGATCCGGCTTCAACTGCGGCCGCGATGCGTAGGGTTCGCATGCTGATCAGGCTCCCGTCGTGGAGCCGGGGCGGACGATCATCAGGACGACGACGGCTGCCCACAGCAAGTTGAACATCCCCGTGGTCATGGAGAGGCGCGCCGCCGCCGACCGCAGCTCCGGCATGGCGTTCGTGGCCACGCCGGTGACTGTCCCTCCTGCGCCGGATGCGTCCGCGGGTTGGGCGAGCAGTCGGGCCTGCCCGGGCAGGACCACCGTGAGCAGCAGGGCCGCGGCGGCAGCCGTGAGCGCGATCGACGTCAGCAGCCAGGCGTCGGTCAGGACGCCCATCCGGGCGCCGGTGGCGACGCCGAGGACCGGGACGGCGATGCCGACGACCGTGTACCCGCGGCAGATCTTGTGCAGGAACGCGGTGATCTGGCCCTTGGCCTCCTGTGCGTCGCTGCTGGCCGACAGCCTGGCGTAGCGGGGGAACATCGAGGCTGCGACGGTGATCGGCCCGATCGCCAGGATCGCGGCCAGGACGTGCAGCGAGAGCAGCAGCTTGGTCACAGGGGTCCTTTCATGGATTGGCTGCCAATAGATTGGCTACCGATCTATAAGTAGCACAGGGAGAGTCACTTAGGTAGGCTGCCTGACTATGAAGACGGATGCGGTACGCGGCCACCTGGACGGACTGCTGCTGTCCGTACTGGAATCCGGCCCCCTGCACGGCTACGCGATCATCGCTGCGGTCGAGGAGCGCAGCGGGGGCGTACTAGAGCTGCGCAAGGGCACCATTTACCCCGCCCTCAACCGGCTCGAGCGGATCGGACTGCTGAGCAGCGCATGGGAGTCGGTGGGCGAACGACGTCGGCGCTGCTACGAACTCACCGACGCCGGACGACGCAGCCTGGCCGCCGAGCGGACCCACTGGCGGGAGTTCATCGCAGCGATCGGCTCGGTGCTGGAACCCGCGCCGGCCCCCGGACACGCCACGTGAAGGCGCCCGAGACCCGTGCCGACGACCCCATCGAAGCCCACCTCGCGGACCTGATGGCCACCCTGCACGGCCCGGCCCGACTCAAGACCCAGATGGTGGACGAACTGCGCGAAGGCCTCCTGGACACCGCGCGGGAACTGTCGCCCGATGCCGAACCCGACCGGGACGCCGCCCGCCAAGCCATCCGCCAGTTCGGCACCGTGGCCGAGCTCGCGCCCAGCTTCCAGCATGAACTGACCATCACCCAGGCCCGTCACACCGCGCGCACCGTCATGCTGATCATCCCGTGCGTGCTGGTGTGCTGGTACCTGGTCGAGCTCGCCACCCGCGCGGCCGACCGCCGGCTGCCGGACCCGCTCCAGGTGGCCGCAGCCCACCTCGGCGGCCTCGCAGCGCTCACCGCGTTGCTCGCGGCCGTGTGCCTCTCCGTCACCGGCACACTGGCCCGCCGACTGCCCCTCCCGCAACGACTGCCGCTCGTGGTCGCCTGGACGGGAACCACCGCGGCAGTCGCCCTCGGGCTGAGCGCGCTGACCCTCATCACTGCCGCGGTACTGGCCACCAACTGGCCACTGACCGCGGCCGCCTGTCTGATCACCATCGCCCTCCACGCGCGCATCGCCGCTTCTGCACGCGCGTGCCGCCACTGCGCCCACCTGCCTGTCACGCCCCCTGACGAACGGGAAGCCGCGGAGCCCGCGACCTGAGCGACGTATGTGTCGACCGAGCCGACCGCGTCCTCGGGGATGTAGAGGGTGCGGGCCTTGCCGCATTTAGCGCAGGCTTGAACCGTGAACTGGGCCGCCTGGCCAGGGGGATTGACCCCGATGCCGAGCTCAGGCAGCAGCACCGTTGCCCACTCCTGCCAGCGGGCCCCCGAGCCCAGGGCCACGTCGGAGCCCGCGCGGTTGCGGCGTGGTGCCCAGCCGCGAAAGGTCCGGTCGACCTGGGAGTCCGGCCGTTGCCCGCCCAGGCCGACGTCGCGGAAGTAGCGGTACTGATCCAGCAGCCCAGACTCCTTGCCCCAAGCCGACGAGCCGATGGGCCGTTCCTGCAACAGGGTCCGGACCCTCTTGAACGCCACCAGATCCGACTCGGTGGCCGCCAGAACATCGCGGCCGCGGCCCTCCTGGTGCCCAGCGAATCGGGCCATGATCCGTCCGTAGTCCTTCAGCGTGGACCCTGATGACGCTTCTTGAAACTGGTTCTGGCCGCGCTTCCGTGACGGCTGCGCCAGCGAGACGGCCCGCGTCCAGGCCGGCTGGCCTGCCACCGCGCAACAACCTCAGCAGGCCTTCACGCAAGTGCGGCCAGAACCCGCATAGGCACTGTCCGCAGGATCATGCGGAGGGTGTCAGCTGTGGCTGCGGTGTCGTGCGCGTGCTGCCCTCGGTCAGCAGCATGATGGCAGTGAGTACGACGATGGCGGCCGCCGATACGTGAACACTCAGCGCTGTGGTGAACGTGCCGCCATGGGTGACGACCGCAAGCGCGTCACCGAGCGGAATGATGGCGTCGATGAGGACCACCCAGCCGAGGATTCGCCGCTGCCCGAGCGTGAGCAGCAGGAACACGGTGGATGCCACGGCGATATCGCGTACGCCCTTCACGACGAAGTAGCCGTCGGCGTTCCCCTGTGGCCAGGGGGTGATGCCGAATCCGGCGGGTGCACCGTCAGGGTTGAGCAGGAAATTGAGCCCAAGGAACAGAACTGCGACGCCGGTCAGTGCGGCAAGGGCAGTGGTGATGTGACGCCTCTTCATGGATCCTCCGAGAGGGAGAGCGGGGCCTGTGGGTCCGTGCCTTCCTGCGTTGTCCGGCAACTGCTCGCTCGTGCGGTCAGGCAGGGGCCGCACTGGTTTGGCCACTGGGGGACCTCCGGACCGGGGTGCCCGGGCTGTGCCGGATCAGGGTGATGCCGTACGCGACGATCCAGACGACCCACAACAGCCAGCCGGCGAGGCCGAGGAGGCCCAAGGCCCCGCCGTTGCCGATCACCCAGTGGGCGAGGGTGGCGGAACTGAACTGCAGTGCGGCGGCGAGCAGCCCCAAGGTGCCGTGCCACGGCCGGATCACGCCGGCGCGCAGGCCGCCGACGGACAGGCCGAGGAGGGCGAGCGCCAGAAAGGTTCCGTTGAGGGTGAACACCGCATCGTGCAAGGCCCAGAGTGCCGTGGTCGCGGAGGGGTCGTGCGGGGCTGTCGAGGTCAGGGCGAGGCGGGTCGCGATGACCCCGGCGAAGGTGACGTTCTGCAGGGCCAGTCCGGCGAGTCCGAGCAGCGACCACGCTTCGCCGCGGTCGCGCTCGGACCTCCGCAGCGCGACGAGCGCACCGGCGCCGAACAAGGTGGCCAGGATCCAGGCGGCGGGGGCGAGTGCGGAGCCGATGCCGACAGCGGTGCCTTCCTCAGCGAAGAACTCGGTGACCTTTCCGATCTCTGCGCCGGTGAGGGGCAGCCCGGCGGGCACCATCATCACGTTGCTGAGGGTGATCATGGCGGCGAAGCCTATGGCGGCCATGCCACCGATCCAGGAGAAGCCGATGTTGGCCAACTTGGATTGACGTGTCATATATTGATTATAAGCAGCGTAAACCTGGAGAGGGCAAGGCATGAGTGCAGAGCAGGACCGACGTCGCTATGACTCACTGCGTCGGACGACGCAGGCGCTGGAGACCCGGGCCGAGATCGCCCGCGCTGCACGCCGGCTCTTCGACTCCCAGGGCTGGGCGGGCACGACCGTGCGCGACGTGGCGCGCGAGGCGGGAGTCTCCGTGCCCACGGTCTACGCGACGTACGGAAACAAGACCGGGCTGACCCGGGCCGTGGCCGATTCGGCCGACCTGTCCGCCGACGCGCCGCAGATGCTCGCGGAGTTGGAGGCCGCAGCGGCGGACCCTGGGCGCCAGCTAGCGGCGATGGCCGCCTACGACCGGCGGCTGTTCGAGCGCGCGGGCGACGTCATCATGCTGATCCGCGAAGCGGGCCGCAGCGAACCCGAGCTCGCCACGGCTTACCGTGACGGCCGCGAACGGGGCGACGAAACCCGGGTTCAGGTCTTCTCGTCCTGGCCGGACGGCACCCTTCGACGCGACCTGGACCTGGGGTCTGCCGTCGACATCTACGCAGCCATCTGCAACATCGACGTCTACACCACACTCACCACCGAACGTGGCTGGCTACCCGGTCGTATCGAGGAGTGGTGGGGCCAGGCGCTGGTCCGCGAGCTTCTGAGTTAGACATACGACGAACACCTCCGTCTTCACCCCGCCTGGCGCCCCCGAATGCCTGGCCTGGATGCAGGGCCGTCTCTGGCGTAGCCGTCACGCAAGAACGGCCAGAACCGTTTTCAGGCTCTGTCCGCAATTTCGTGAACGATCTTCGGGCGGCGCTCGATTGTTGGTCAGAACGGAAGATCGTCAACGCCGCCCCAGGGGGCTTCCGGATTCGCCGTCGTCGACGCTGGCGTGGTGTCTTGTGGATCGCAGACCGTGAATGCGTCTCCTCTCAATTGCAGGCCCGCGGTGTCCTCGCCCCATGCTTCAAGCGTCTCGATCGCCCGTTCGCGGTACTGCCAGAGCTCGCTCACGGCCAACGGATCCCGGAGAAGGGGGACCAACTTCTCTCGGTGATGGTTCAGGCGTGGGTCGTCTGCAGAGGGATACAGGCAGCGACTGCCGCTTCGCGCACGTGCGGGTCTGGGCCGTCGAGGAAGACTGAGACTGCGGAGTAGATCGAGGGCCGAATCAGACAGGTCTGGACGAATGGAGGGTATTCCTCCGGCGGGAATCCGATACGGCCGCTGATCACGGCGGCTTCGTCACTGGCCGCGTCGGCGACCGAGCCCAGCCACCCAAGCAGTGCGGCGCGCAGAGGGCCGGGGGAGTCTTGGGGCTGATTGTCGAAGGGCAGACCGGCTCGCGGGTCAGTGAGGATCGCGGCTACGTAGAGCGCGGCGGGGACCGTCGCGTCATACAGAGTGTTCTGGTGGTGCATGTGCGCGGCCTCCAGCGGGATCCAGAAGCACTCGAAGTAGGTCGGCTCCCGCTCGCCGTCGTGGTCCTCCTGGCGCATCCACCGCTCCGGCGTCGCCTCGCGTCAGCTCCAGGTGGAAGACGTGCCGGTGCTGGATCTCGAACCGGTACGGGCTGATGTCGTACTCGGTCTCACCGAGCTTCGCGGACGTTACAGTGCACCCCCTGGCCTGGAACCCCCACGCCCGGTACCGGCGCACAGTTTGGCTTTGGCATGCGCTGTTCATCCCGACGGCGTTTTGCTGCTCAGCCCCGACCGCACTTACACCAGGCCGTCACCGCCGCAGGCACCGGCTGCGCCGCGGCCCTGGATGCCGAGCGGTACCTCGCCGTACTGAGCGACAAGGACAGCACGACCGCCGAGACGTCCCCGGCCGTCGCGTGACCGGTCCTGGCCCCCGCCCGCGCTGGTGGGGGCCGGCACGGCCAAGGCCCACGCCCGCCTGCGTAGCTGCCGAGGCAGGCCAAGCGCGGCCCTCCCGGCAGCTGCGTTCGGGGCGACCACCGGGAGGGCCGTGTAGTGAGCGGAAGCGCCACGCTCTCGGTAAGGCTGACACGGCATGAGCAGAAGTACGCCCTTCGAAAGGCGTACAGGCGTGCTCCGGCTGTGCGCATTCCTTGGTACCGCAAGGTATGTTCGCGCGTGCCAGTCCGGCGTTCCTATCGGCACCCGTCGGCGATCCGGTCGTGCGCCACCGTGCGGCCGCGGAGCTGCGACACCGCTCGGTGCAGCTCCCACAGGGTGGGCTCGGCGCTCGGCGGCACGGACATCTCTGATCACTCCCAGCAGCCCCACGCCTGATCCGATCGTACGTGCGCGGGACGGATGGCTGTGGTCGCTGTCAGAGGAAGAGTTGATACTGCGCGGAGGGTGCGAGCAGCGATAGGCCAGAGAGGCCGGGGCGAATCCTGGACACCTTACCTTCAACATGGTGTTCAACCGCATGGGGAATGTCCCGTCTCATGCGAATTCGCCTTTGTCTCAGGTGGTCTGGCCCGATTCGCTCGTCGTCTCAGGCGATCTGGTCCGTTGGCGCTACTCATGTCACGTGAGACCTCGACCTGCGCGGCGATGACACCCCGCCGTCTCGGTGAACGGAACGCCCCGACCTGTCCGGGCGCTGTGGCGCAGATCGCCGGATCAGGTGCTCGGGACGGGCCGGTTCGACACAGAGGAGCTTGCGGTTCCTCCGGTGAAACCAATAGCGGCCTTCGTAGCCGCACTGTTGGAACGATGGCTGGATCTCACTGGTCGCCAACGGCGACGACTGTGCGGAGTGACAGCGGCCAGTGGATACTCAAAGGCCATTGACAGCGGAGGCCACGGCGCGCGGCGCGTCGTGGCCTCCATGGCGATGCTGCGGTCAGCAGGGCCGGTTGCTGGCGTTGACGGACACGCTGGTGGAGCCACCGTAGCCGGACAGCGTTAGCGTGTTCCAGCCGCTGGTGGGCGCAGAGTAATTGGACGGCATCAAGGTGACTGTGACTCCGGCCGGAATACCGCTCGGAGCAGACAGTTTCACCTGCTGCGTGGTGCCCGATGCGGTCGGCACGTAACTCGAGTCCGAGCTGACCTGGAGCCCCATCCAACTGGTCGCACTGACGCTGAATGTCCAGGTGCTGCCAGCCGGTACCCCGGTTGTCGAGGTGACGGTGAAGGCAAAGTTGCGGTTGTAGGACGGCCCGACGCAGGTCTGGCCCAGCGTCGCGGACTGAACCCCAACCGACGTGGCCTCAGAGGCCGGAGCGGCACTGGCCGCCCCGCCGCTGGAAAACAGGGTCGCGGCGGAAACCGCGAGTGCGCCTGCCACTGAAAGACGGCGGCTGCTCGCCCATCCTGTCGTGATCTGCATTCCTGATCCTCCCCTGCCGCACATGCGGCGATCTGACCTCTCAGTCCCGCCCCGGAACCAAGCCGCGCTCAGGCCGACCTCACCATCAGGTCGTTCACACGGGCAGGTCGTACCGGAGCACCGTCCGGTCTGCGATGGGCGGATGTCGGCCACCTGGGCCCCTCCCCGTCGATCGCAACCTCCCCATGTCCCCGTAGTAACCTAACGAACCCCCAGCGGCCCGCTGATCTACTTCCCCATGCGCTGGAGCGTGGCCGAGGAAGCGTCTGCCTATGCGGCGGAGGTTGCTGCGTCGATGGGCCTCAACTGCTTCGACCCGCAGGCACGGAACCACCGACCCTAGCCGGAACAGCAGCGACGGACCAGATCAACTGAGACGGCACCGGGCAACCGTGCGTCCCGGACCAGAGCCACTGAGATTTCCAGCGTCACAGCGTCTCAGTTCCTCTGGTCGCTGCAGGTCACAGGCATCACCAGGGGCCGGATCATCTGAGACGGGACAGGGCACCTGTCCGGTCACCTGCGTGCCGAGATCCGCGCGGAGATGGAACTGCGCCTCACCGGTCAGGAAGAGCTTCTAGAGGCCCGTCCGGTGGATCGCTGACTCATTCTGCTCACCGCCGACCTACGGCAGGTCGACCCGCGGCGGAAACTGAAGCCGCCGCAGGTCTCTGCCGAATCACCCGGAGGTTTAGCTAGGGGCAGAGCTGGGTCGGGGTCGGCGTGCACTCGGGGTCGTCAGGGTCACCAGGGTCGATAGGGCCCGTTCCGGGGTGGAAGTTGGACCACCACAGCGGGGTCGAGCCGTAGTACACCACCATGTTCCCGGAGTTCTGGATGGCCAGGTGGGCACCCCAGTGACGGTGGGTTCCGCTCGCCCACAACGGGCGCATGGCCGCGTTGTAGACCACCAGGTTGCCGTCCGCCTGCATGTAGAGCGTACTGCCGATGCCGTAGGTGCCCGGGGCCGCCCAGATCGCCACGCCGTCGTGGTAAAGGACGGCGTGGCCGTCGCTCTGCATGGAGAGTATCGTCCGGCCGTCGGGCGAGTACCAGGCCTGGCCTCGAGTCAGCACGGTGGTGCCGCGGATGATCGTCTCGCCGGCGTCGGCGGTGCTCGTGGCAGCGGCCGGCGGGACTCCGCCGGAGGTGGCCGGACCGGCGTGGGCGGGCCCGGCCAGCAGGCCGACGGCCGCGAGCACCGCGCCGACGGCGACACCGGTGCGCGGGACGAACGAGCGCAAAGACTTCATGGCGGGTTCTCTTCTCAAGTCGGATTCGTCTCGTGACGCGTGCTCGCCCGTGACCGTCTGGGCCGCAGCGGCGAGGTGACGGTCACGACGAAGGGTCAGCCGAGGCTGGAGTGTTCCCCCTGCTACGCCCTTCCCACGACCTCGGCCGGCCCAGTGTCACCATGCGCGGTGGCGGCGGACAACGCCCTTCGACGTCTCCCGAATCCGGACAGAGCTCCGCGCCACGCGCCGAGTCCCGGCCAGATCCGCGGCTCGGCACAACTGCCCCGCAAGGAGACGACTAGCGTGCTCCTGAGTCCTGACACCCCGTCCCATCGCTGTACCACCGGCGGGGGCCGGTCGCACGACGGCCCCGCCGAGTCGAACGAAGCCGACCCCTGGAGAAGAGACGGTGCTACGCGTCCACTTCGCCCCCGACGACCTCGCCCGCGTACGCATCGCCCGGTCTCCGGATCCGCTCGCCGAGACGATCCTGAGCCTGTCCGTACTCCAAGGCGGCGGTCCATGCGGTGTCGCGCTGGCGGGATGGCGCGAGCGCACGCGCGGGGGCCTTCGGCCCGCGATGCGGCCGTTGCTCGAACTGGCGCCCGCCGGGGCCGGGGAGTACGTACCGGAGGTGTTCACCCACGCCGCCACCGCCACCCTCGCGGACAGCCTCGACCACACCTGGTCGCTGCCACGCCACCAGTGGACGGCCGACTTCCTTGCCACCGAGCAGTTGCGACCGCACGCCCCACGCTGGATCCACGCACTCCACCACGGTGACCGGGAGTGGGGCGATCTCGTCCGCAACGCCCTGCTCAAGTACCACGCCCTGGCTGTTGCCCCCTACTGGGCGCAGCTCCTGGCGACCGCGCACACCGATCGCACGCGGCGTGCGCTGGTCACGGTCGACTCGGGTGTCGACGGGCTCCTCGCTACCCTGCATCCCGAGGTGCGCTGGGCCTCGCCTATGCTGCACGTCCCGTGTGAGACCGACGCGGATCTGCGGCTCGCGGGGCGCGGGCTCCTGCTCGTCCCGACGTTCTTCTGGCCGAAGCCCCTGGCCCTGCTCGACAACGCGGACCCCGGCCGGCCACTGGTGTTGCGCTACCCCATCGCCCTCGACTTCGCCGATTACGGTTCGGTCTGGGCGCCGTCCGCGCCGTCCGGCCTGGACGGCGCCCTGGCCGCCCTGTTGGGCGCCACCCGTGCGCGCGTCCTGCGGGCCGTCGAGACTCCGGCGAGCACGGGTGAGTTGGCCCGGCGTACTGGTACGGCCCCCGCGACCGCCAGCCACCATGCCACCGTGCTGCGTACCGCGGGTCTGCTGACGACGGAGCGGGACGGAAGCAGGGTTCGCCACGCCCTCACGCCGCTGGGACGGGTGCTGCTGAGCGGAGCGGCAACCTAGTTAGTGCCTGATCAGGCTCTAGCTACTTCACGTAGGTCACCTTCAGTTGGGGCGGGAACTGCTGCCCGACGCCGTGCGCCCGGCCGTAGTAGTCGCTGGACGTGTTGTTGGGGTCGAGCGCGAAGCCGCGCGGCCGGACATCGCGCACGAGGGAGGTGACGTCGATCCACTTGCCCTCGTTGCGCCGCCAACCGACCGTCATGGTCTGACCGTCGGCGCTGAACGATCCCGGGCGGGCCGCGTGGCCGTGCGTCCGGATCGCCGCAGTGCCACCGGCCGTGTAGTACCAGTGCTCGAAGTGGATGAACAACGCCGCCGACTCGACCGTTGCCCCGCTCAGATCTGTCCCGAGCGAGGAAGGGAATCCGACGAGGGAGGCCATGAGACCGTTGTTCGAGGAGTAGAAGCCCTGGAGCATCTGATTCCCGTGATACGAGCTGTAGGACCCGCAGTTGGTGTAGGTACCGGACCACGAAGCCGCGTAGGTGCGCTCGAACCTCTGCGATGCCGGCGGCGTGGTCCCCGGAGTGCGCCCGGTGTTCAGCTCGCCCGTGGCCGCGAGCGCCGGACCAACATCTTCGATGTACATCACCGCCGGGAACTCGCCGCCGCCGAAGAGGGTGACCTTGGCCCCCGGCCGGGCCGTCCCAGAGGAAGGACGTGAGCAGACGGTGTGTTCCAGCACCCAGGGCGGAGCCGGGGCACACCAGCTCCAACCGGACCCGGTGCCAACCGCTGCCCACCGATCCCGTCAGGTGTTCCCACTTCGCTCCGGCCCCGATCGCCGTCGGCGTCCATGCGGCCGGATCGCCGAGGGCGTCCACGTAGTGCTGGGTGATCCCGTCCGCCAGCGTGCCGCCGAGCGCTTTCAGTGTGACCGCCCCAGAGCGGATCTTGTCGCCGGTCACCGACGCCTTCGCGAGTTTCTCCGCCAGCACGGCGCCATTCGCGAGCGCGGCCGTCCCCACCGCGCCCACGGCGATCTTCGTGTCGGTGACGGCTTTCTCGGCGAGCTTGATCTCCGACACGATCCCGTCGAGGAGATCCTGCCCCCCGGCCTGGCGTGCCGCGGCGATCACCGGCGCAGACGCCGGGCCGGGAATGCCGGCGGTACTGAGCGCGACCAGCCGGACATGCCGGGGCACGTAGTCGCTGACCGCGATCGTCACCGTCGCCCCCGACGCGCCCTCGATCGTCGCCGCCGGATTACGGACGTCCACCTCCTCGTTGGCGGCAAGAAGCAGATGCACCTGCACCCGGCCGAGGTGCTTAGACGTCATCTCATTTGGTGAGTCTTCGGTAGCAGATGAGGGTGCAGGCGATGCTGGTGAAGGCGAGGAAATGCTCGGCCTTGCGTTCGTA
>NZ_JBVIFS010000060.1:0-17633 GCF_055571215.1 Streptomyces sp. NPDC030995 | reverse complement strand
GGACGCATCGCAAGGCGGAGGGCCGCGGCTCGTACTGGACGTACCGGCGCGGTCCGACAACGCGGCGAGGTGCCGTGCCGGGGGCCGCGACCCGGCAAACCTTTCCGGCCACAGCACTAGCCTGCCTGCATGACTCCTCGACTCGACATGATCGGCCTGGTCGTCTCCGACATGGCCGCCTCGCTCGCCTTCTACCGCCGCCTCGGGCTGGACGTCCCCGCCGACGCCGACGGGCAGCCGCACGTGGAGGCCGTCCTGCCCGGCGGGCTGCGCATCGGGTGGGACACGGAGGAGACCATCCGCTCCTTCAACCCGTCCTGGACCCGGCCCTCCGGCGACGGCCGCGCCGGGCTGGCCTTCCTGTGCGACTCCCCCGCCGAGGTGGACGCGGTGTACGCCGAGCTGACCGCCGCCGGCCACACCGGGCACCTGAAGCCCTGGGACGCCTTCTGGGGGCAGCGCTACGCCGTCCTGCTCGACCCGGACGGCTGCGAGGTCTCCCTCTTCGCCCCGGCGGAACCGGCCGTGTAGGCACCCAGGGTGGTACCGGCCAGGGCGCGGACCTCACGGGCGAGGTGGGCCTGGTCGGCGTAGCCGGCGGCGCACGCGACCTCGGCGTACGGCATGCCCGCGCGGGCCAGGGCCAGCGCGCGCCGCAGCCGCAGGATGCGGCCGAGCGTCCGCGGGCCGTACCCGAAAGCGTCGAGCGACCGCCGGTGCAGCTGCCGCACGCCTAGGGGGTGTATCGGCAAGACACCCCCTAGTGCTTGCGCAGCCGCGCGGAGTAGTCCTCCGGCGGCAGGAACTTCGACCACCGCTCCGGGAACTCCGACGGCATGCCCTCGTCCTCGTCGTCCTCCGACTCGCCCTCCGCCATCGCCCGCCAGGCCGCGGCCCGCGCGATCAGCTGCGCGGCCTCCGCTTCGCGCGCCCGCTCGTTCGCCTCGCGCGCCGCCGCCGTGGCCACCGACGGCCAGACCCGGTCGATCGCGGCGTTGACGGCCGCGCCGACGAGCACCGCGAAGGCCGAGATGCCGATCCACAGCAGCACCGCCACCGGGGCCGCCAGGGAGCCGTAGATCGTCGGCCCCTCCACCGTGTTGGTCAGGTAGATCCGCAGCAGGAACGAGCCCAGCACCCACATCGCGAGGGCCACCAGCGCCCCCGGCACGTCCTCGATCCACGGCGAGCGCACCGGTACGGACACGTGGTACAGCGTCGTCAGGAAGGCGATGGACAGCAGGGTCACGGTCGGCCAGTACAGGATCGCGATCACCTCGGTGCCCCACGGCACCAGCCGCACGACCGCGTCCGGCCCCACCACCATCAGCGGCAGCACGATCGCACCGATCAGCAGCGCGATGATGTAGAGCAGGAAGGCCAGCAGCCGGGTCTTGACGATGCCGCGATGGCCGTCGAGCCCGTACATCACGGTGATGGTGTCGATGAAGACGTTGACCGCGCGCGACCCGGACCAGAGGGCGAAGGCGAAACCGAGCGAGATCAGGTCCGGGCGGCCGCGCCCGGTGACGTCGTCCAGCAGGGGCCGGGCGATGTCGTTGACGCCCCGGTCGGAGAGGACCGTGCCGACCGCGCCCAGGATGTTCTCCTCGATGCTCTCGACGGTCTTGGTGTCCGTCCAGCCGTCCACATAGCCCAGCAGGCCCAGCAGGCCGAGGAAGAGCGGGGGCAGCGAGAGCAGCGTGAAGAAGGCCGCCTCGGCCGCGAGACCGAGGATCCGGTACTCGATGCACGAGTTGACGGTGTCCTTCAGTAGCAGCCAGCCCATCTTCCGCTTCGAGACGTTGCGGTAGAGGGCGCGGGCCCGGTGGAGCCGTCCTGGGGGTCCCGGGATCCGCTCGGATGTTTCTTTTGCTGGCTGCACGTCCTTACGGTATCCGCATGGCAGCCACCACCCACACAGTCAGCAACCAGGCCCCGCCCCTCGTGGGCTACGACGCCTACGGCGGCGACCGGGCCCTCACCGAGGGCGTCGAGCGTCACCTGGCCTCCGCGGATCCCGAACTCCTCGCCGAGGTAAGGGAGGAGCTCACGACCATCGGGCACGCCTCCGGTTCGGCACAGGCACAGGAATGGGGTGTGCAGGCGAACGAGAACCCGCCGAAGCTCCGCACACATGACCGGTACGGCAACCGGATCGACGAAGTGGAGTTCCACCCGGCCTGGCACCGGCTGCTCGGGCACGCGGTGACCTCCGGGCTCACCGACGCCTGGGGACGTCCGGCCGGTCATCTGCGCCGCGCCGCCGGGTTCTTCCTCTGGTCGCAGGCCGAGGCGGGGCACGGCTGCCCGGTCTCGATGACGCACGCCGCCGTGCCGGCGCTGCGGACCGATCCGGAACTGGCCGCCGAGTGGGAGCCGCGGCTGACCTCGCACGTGTACGAGGAAGGGCTGCGGCCGGCCGCGCAGAAGGCCGGTGTGCTCTTCGGCATGGGGATGACGGAGAAGCAGGGCGGCAGCGACGTACGGGCGAACACGACGGCCGCGGTACCGCTGGACGCGTCGGGCGAGTACCTGCTGACCGGGCACAAGTGGTTCTGCTCGGCGCCGATGTGCGACGGCTTCCTGGTGCTGGCGCAGGCTCCGGGAGGGCTGACCTGCTTCCTGGTGCCGCGGGTGCTGCCGGACGGCACGCGCAACGTCTTCGCGATCCAGCGTCTGAAGGACAAGCTGGGCAACAAGTCGAACGCGTCGAGCGAGGTGGAGTTCGACGGGACCTGGGCGCGGCGGGTCGGCGAGGAGGGCCGGGGGGTGCGGACCATCATCGAGATGGTCGCGGCGACCCGGCTGGACTGTGTCGTCGGCTCGGCCTCGCTGATGCGGCAGGCGCTGACGCAGGCGGTCCACCACGCGGAGCACCGCTCTGCTTTCGGAGCACCGCTCATCGACCAGCCGCTGATGCGCAACGTGCTCGCCGACCTGGCCCTGGAGTCGGAGGCCGCCACCACGCTCGCCCTGCGCCTGGCGGCCGCCTACGACGCCGGGACGGAGCAGGAGAAGGCCTTCCTGCGCCTCGCGGTCCCCGCCGCGAAGTACTGGGTGACCAAGCGCTGTACGCCGATGGTGGCGGAGGCCCTGGAGTGTCTGGGGGGCAACGGCTACGTCGAGGAGTCGGGGCTGCCGAGACTGCTGCGCGAATCCCCGCTGAACTCCATCTGGGAGGGCTCGGGCAACGTACAGGCGCTGGACGTACTCCGTGCACTCCAGCGGGAGCCGCAGGCGCTGAACGCCTTCCTCCAGGAGGTCGGCCAGGCCCGCGGCGCCGACCACCGGCTGGATTCGGCCATCAAGGACCTGCTGACGGAGCTCGCCGACCTGGAGGGAGTCGAGGCCCGGGCCCGCCGGGTGGTGGAGCGCATGGCACTGGTGCTCCAGGGCTCGCTGCTGGTGCGGTGGGCTCCGCCGGCGGTCGCGGACGCCTTCTGCGCCTCGCGGCTCGGCGGTGACTGGGGCGCGGCCTTCGGGACGCTGCCGCACAGCCTCGACCTGGGCGCGGTGGTGGAACGGGCGCGGATCTCGGGCTAGGCGGGGTGCCGCCGGGCACCCACGTTCCCCCTGCGGTCCCCAAACCGCTCCCGGCCGCGATCCGGGCCCGTTGACCTGGAGCAGAGGTGGCGCCGCGCCGACTCGGCACCACCCCTGGTCCGTGAAGCCCCGAGGAGGAGCTGTCACGCCGCTCAGCGGCGTCCGGACAGTTTCGGTCGACCGACCGGGACTTGGCGAGAGTTGCATAGCGTTGCAACCTTTGAGTCGGCAGCCGCCCGTCGGGGTGCCAGGGGAAGCGGTGCACACGGACCGCCGGGCGGCTTTCGTCGTACGTCCTGTTCGCACGGGGAGGTTCCGGTGGCCGACACCACAGGCAGCACGGTCGATGTGGCACGCATCTCGGCCATGGACGCGCGGGAGGCCACGCGTCTGCTCAAGGGAGTACGGGCGGCCGCGCTGGCCGGGGACCGCCCGCCGGCCGCGCCGAGACCGGAGATCGCCGAGTCCTGGCGCCGGATGATGGCCGGCGGGGTCCACCCGGACCGGGACGCGCGCTCGCGGATGCTGTCGGCCGCCGAGACCGAGGAGCGGCGGCGCGTGTCGCCGCTGCGGGAGATCCTGCCCGTACTGCGCGAGGGGCTGCTGCCCGCGCTGGACGAGGCGCTGCACATCATGGTCGTCGCGGACGCGGACGGGCGGCTGCTGTGGCGGGAGGGGCACCGTTCCATCCTGCGCAAGGCGGACCGGCTCGGCTTCGCGGTCGGGGCCGACTGGGACGAGGCCGTGGTCGGCACGAACGGAGTGGGCACCGCCCTGGTGGCCCGGCGGCCCGTGCAGGTGTTCTCGGCGGAGCACTTCGTCTCCAGCCACCACGACTGGACCTGCGCGGGGGCGCCCGTACGGGACCCGCGGGACGGGCGGCTGCTGGGCGTGGTCGACGTCAGCGGGCCGCTGGCCACCATGCACCCGGCGACGCTGGCGTGGGTGAGCTCGGTGGCCCGGCTCGCGGAGCGGGAGCTGCGGATCCGCCACCTGGAGTCACTGGAGCGGCTGCGGGCGACGGCGGCCCCGCTGCTGGCCCGGCTGCCGGGGCGGGCCCTGGTCGTGGACCCGAACGGCTGGACGGCGGCGGTGACGGGGCTGGCCCCCGCCGACCGGATCCCGCTGCCGAAGGCCTTCGGGCCGGGCCGGGTGTGGGTGCCGCGGCTCGGCGACTGCGTGGTGGAGCCGCTGCCCGGCGGCTGGCTGCTGCGGATCGCGGAGGACCGTACGAGCACGGCGGCGACCCGGGTCGTCCTGGACCTCAGCCGGCCGGGATCCTGGTCGGCGACGGTGTACGGGTCCTCCGGGAGCTGGTCGCAGGAGCTGAGCCCGCGCCACGCGGAGCTGCTGTTCCTGCTGGCGGAGAGCCCGCGGGGGCGCTCGGCGGCGGAGCTGTCCGCGGAGCTGTTCGGGGATCCGGCCCGCACGGTGACGGTCCGCGCGGAGCTGTCCCGCGTACGCCGCCACCTCGCGGGCGTGCTGACCCACCGGCCGTACCGCTTCGCGGAGGACGTGGAGGTGGAGCTGATCCGCCCCCAGGACCCGGCCGCGCTGCTGCCGCACTCCACCGCCCCCTCGGTGATCAGGGCCCGCCTGGGGTACGGGGGGCCGGGCATGGTTCCCTGAAGTGCATGAGCACCATCACCCTCACCACCTGGTCCCTGGAAATGACCTCCCCGACGGAGCTGGTCCCGGCGACCCCGCCGGGTCCGGAGGTCACGATCTCCCGGGCGGAGGTCCCCTCCCCCGAGTTCAGCCGCTTCCTGTACGCGTCCGTGGGCGGTGACATCCACTGGACGGACCGGCTGTCGCTGACCCGCGCGCAGTGGGTGGAGCAGCTGGGCCGGCCGGGGGTGGAGACGTGGGTGGCGTACGACCGCGGCACGCCGGCGGGGTACGTCGAGTTCGACCCGCAGGACGACGGTGTGGTGGAGATCATGTACTTCGGCCTCCTCCCGGACTTCCGAGGCCGCCGGATCGGCGGGCACCTGCTGTCGGTGGGCATCGCCCGGGCGTGGGACCTCGCGTCGCGCTGGCCGGAGCGTGAGCCGACCCGGCGGGTCTGGCTCCACACGTGCAGCCAGGACGGCCCGACGGCGATGGACAACTACCTGAAGCGCGGCTTCAAGCTCTTCAAGACGGAGACCTCCCAGAAGGAAGCCACCCCGACCCCGGGACCCTGGCCCGGCGCGTAGCCCCTCCTGGCAAATGCAGCCCCTCCGGCGTTTGAGGAGCGGGGGTCTGGGGGCTGGCCCCCAGCAACGGCGCCGCACCCGGATGTGGCGGTCCGGAAAGGGTTCCGGGGGTGACCCCGATCACCCCATCCCACCATCCGGGACGACTTCGTCCGGATCGTGGACAGTAGTGGACTCCTCCAAGAGGCACATGACACGCTTCCGCCATGAATGGAGCTGGAATTGCCTTGGTGAGTCGGCGGCACGTCGACCTCGGCCGCATGTCCAGCGCCATCTGTCCGGCCCGCTGACGGAACCAGCCACGCCGCACATCGCCGTCGTCCCCGCCGCCGCGGACGCGTCGATCACCCCGCAAGCCCCCCTGAAGGCCGTACACCGCCCCCGCACGTCGGTAACCCCGACATAAGGGCGGAAATCAGCCGAACCTGCTCAGAGACTCCCGCGTGACAGGGGCGCGCCGCCGCTCCCCCCTGCCCCCTTGAGCCGTTGAAGAAGGACGTATCCGCCATGGCCGCCACCCCCGAAACGCCCGCAGCCGCAGCCGCCGCGCGCCGCAAGACCGGCCGTCACCGCGGCGAGGGCCAGTGGGCCGTCGGACACCACACGCCCCTCAACGGCAACGAGCAGTTCAAAAGGGACGACGACGGTCTCAACGTGCGGACACGCATCGAGACGATCTACTCCCAGCGCGGCTTCGACTCGATCGACCCCAACGACCTGCGCGGCCGTATGCGCTGGTGGGGCCTGTACACCCAGCGCAAGCCCGGGATCGACGGCGGCAAGACCGCGATCCTGGAGCCGGAGGAGCTGGACGACAAGTTCTTCATGCTGCGCGTCCGCATCGACGGCGGCCGGCTGACCACCGAGCAGCTCCGCGTCATCGGCGAGATCTCCGAGGAGTTCGCGCGCGGCACCGCGGACCTCACCGACCGCCAGAACGTGCAGTACCACTGGATCCGGATCGAGGACGTCCCGGAGATCTGGCGCCGCCTGGAGGCCGTCGGCCTGTCCACGACCGAGGCCTGCGGTGACACCCCCCGCGTCATCCTCGGTTCGCCCGTGGCCGGCATCGCCCAGGACGAGATCATCGACGGCACGCCCGCCATCGACGAGATCTACCGCCGCATCGTGGGCAACCCCGACTTCTCGAACCTGCCCCGCAAGTTCAAGTCCGCGATCTCCGGCTCGCCGCTGCTCGACGTGGCGCACGAGATCAACGACATCGCTTTCGTCGGCGTGAACCACCCCGAGCACGGTCCCGGCTTCGACGTCTGGGTCGGCGGCGGTCTCTCCACCAACCCCAAGCTCGGTGTGCGCCTGGGCACCTGGGTCTCGCTCGACGAGGTCCCGGACGTCTACGAGGGTGTCATCTCGATCTTCCGCGACTACGGCTACCGGCGGCTGCGCACCCGCGCCCGCCTGAAGTTCCTCGTCGCCGACTGGGGCCCGGCCAAGTTCCGCCAGGTCCTGGAGGACGAGTACCTGAAGCGCAAGCTGACCGACGGCCCCGCGCCCGAGCAGCCGACCGGCCAGTGGCGCGACCACGTGGGCGTGCACCAGCAGCAGGACGGCAAGTTCTACGTCGGCTTCGCGCCCCGCGTCGGCCGCGTGGACGGCGCCACCCTGACCAAGATCGCGCACGTCGCCGAGCAGCACGGCTCCGGCCGGCTGCGCACCACCGCCGAGCAGAAGATGATCGTCCTCGACGTCGAGGCCGACCAGGTCGACTCGGTCGTCGCGGCCCTGGAGGCGCTGGACCTGCGGGTCAAGCCGTCCCCGTTCCGCCGCGGCACGATGGCCTGCACCGGCATCGAGTTCTGCAAGCTGGCCATCGTCGAGACCAAGGCGCGCGGCGCCTCGCTGATCGACGAGCTGGAGCGCCGCCTGCCGGACTTCACCGAGCCGCTCACCATCAACATCAACGGCTGCCCGAACGCCTGCGCCCGTATCCAGGTGGCGGACATCGGTCTCAAGGGTCAGCTGGTCCTGGACGACGACGGCAAGCAGGTGGAGGGCTACCAGGTCCACCTGGGCGGCGCCCTCGGCCTGGAGGCCGGCTTCGGCCGCAAGGTCCGTGGCCTCAAGGTGACCTCGGCCGGTCTGCCCGACTACGTCGAGCGGGTCGTCAAGAGCTACGAGGAGCAGCGCGAGGACGGCGAGCGCTTCGCGGCGTGGGTCGCCCGCGCGGACGAGAAGAGCCTCTCGTGAGCGAGCGCGCCGCACCGTTCTACTGCCCGTACTGCGGCGACGAGGACCTGTTTCCCCACGAGACGGGTCACGGCGCCTGGGAATGCAGGGCCTGCAATCGAGCCTTCCAGCTGAAGTACCTCGGGCTGCTGGCCCGGGGTGTTCGGTCCGACACAGCTGGAGGGGACGAGATATGACCACCACTCAAGACGTCGGTCTCAAGGCCGCGACGCTCGAGGCCGCGACGCTCAAGAGCCTGGCCGAGCAGGCCGGCCGGGACCTGGAGGACGCCTCCGCCCTGGAGATCCTCACCTGGGCGGCGGAGACCTTCGGCAAGAAGTTCGCCGTGACCTCCTCCATGGAGGACGCGGTCGTCGCCCACCTGGCCTCCCGCGCCTTCCCCGGCGTGGACGTGGTCTTCCTCGACACGGGCTACCACTTCGAGGAGACCATCGGCACCCGCGACGCGGTCGAGGCGGTGATGGACGTCAACGTCATCACCCTCACCCCGCGCCAGAGCGTCGCCGAGCAGGACGCCGAGTACGGCCCCAAGCTGCACGACCGGGACCCCGACCTGTGCTGCGCGCTGCGCAAGGTCAAGCCGCTGGAAGAGGGCCTGACCGCGTACGACGCGTGGGCGACGGGTCTGCGCCGTGACGAGTCCCCGACCCGGGCGAACACCCCGGTGGTCGGCTGGGACGAGAAGCGGCAGAAGGTCAAGATCTCGCCGATCGCCCGCTGGACCCAGGACGACGTGGACGCCTACGTCGCCGAGCACGGCGTACTCACCAACCCGCTGCTGATGGACGGTTACGCCTCCGTCGGCTGCGCCCCCTGCACCCGCCGCGTCGCGGAGGGCGAGGACGCGCGGGCCGGCCGCTGGGCCGGGCGCGGCAAGACCGAGTGCGGACTGCACGGCTGATGACGACCAGCGAAGAACTTACGGAGACAGAGCAGATGAGCGTGAGCGACCACGGCGCCACCGTGTGGCTGACCGGGCTGCCGAGCGCGGGCAAGACCACCATCGCCTACGCGCTGGCCGAGCGGCTGCGCGCCGAGGGCCACCGCGTGGAGGTTCTCGACGGGGACGAGATCCGCGAGTTCCTCTCCGCCGGCCTCGGCTTCACCCGCGAGGACCGGCACACCAACGTGCAGCGGATCGGCTTCGTCGCCGAACTCCTCGCGAGCAACGGCGTCAAGGCGCTGGTGCCGGTGATCGCGCCGTTCGCGGACAGCCGCGAGGCCGTCCGGGGGCGCCATGCGGCCGCCGCGACGAACTACCTCGAAGTGCACGTGGCCACCCCGGTCGAGGTGTGCTCCGAGCGTGACGTGAAGGGCCTGTACGCCAAGCAGGCGGCGGGCGAGATCTCCGGTCTGACCGGGGTCGACGACCCGTACGAGGCTCCGGAGTCCCCGGACCTCCGTATCGAGTCGCACACGCAGACCGTGCAGGAGTCGGCTTCGGCCCTGCACGCGCTGCTCACCGAGAGGGGTCTGGCATGACCACGGTCGCTCACCTGCACGAAGAGACCGACGCGCCGTACGCGCTGTCGCACCTCGACGCCCTCGAGTCCGAGGCCGTGCACATCTTCCGCGAGGTGGCGGGCGAGTTCGAGAAGCCGGTGATCCTCTTCTCCGGCGGCAAGGACTCCATCGTCATGCTGCACCTGGCGCTGAAGGCGTTCGCGCCGGCGCCGGTGCCCTTCACGCTGCTGCACGTCGACACGGGCCACAACTTCCCCGAGGTGCTGGAGTACCGCGACCGCACGGTCGAGAAGCACGGGCTGCGCCTGCACGTGGCGTCCGTCCAGGACTACATCGACGCGGGCAAGCTGCGCGAGCGTCCGGACGGCACCCGCAACCCGCTGCAGACCGTGCCGCTGACCGAGGCGATCCAGCAGCTCAAGTTCGACGCCGTCTTCGGCGGCGGCCGCCGCGACGAGGAGAAGGCCCGCGCCAAGGAGCGGGTGTTCAGCCTCCGCGACGAGTTCTCCCAGTGGGACCCGCGCCGCCAGCGCCCCGAGCTGTGGCAGCTCTACAACGGCCGCCACGCCCCCGGCGAGCACGTGCGCGTCTTCCCGCTCTCCAACTGGACCGAGCTGGACGTCTGGCAGTACATCGCCCGCGAGGGCATCGAGCTGCCGGAGATCTACTTCGCCCACGAGCGCGAGGTCTTCCTGCGGGGCGGCATGTGGCTGACGGCCGGCGAGTGGGGCGGCCCGAAGGAGGGCGAGACGCCCGAGACGCGTCTCATCCGCTACCGCACGGTCGGTGACATGTCCTGCACCGGCGCCGTCGACTCCGACGCCGCCACGCTGGACGCCGTGATCGCCGAGATCGCCGTCTCCCGTCTCACCGAGCGGGGTGCCACCCGCGCCGACGACAAGATGTCCGAGGCCGCGATGGAAGACCGCAAGCGCGAAGGGTACTTCTAGAAATGACCAGCACCACCGAGCAGTTCGCCGATCTGTCGGCGACCACCCTGCTGCGCTTCGCGACCGCCGGTTCCGTCGACGACGGCAAGTCCACCCTGGTGGGCCGGCTGCTGCACGACTCCAAGTCGGTCCTGACGGACCAGATGGAGGCCGTCGAGGCGGTTTCCCAGGCCCGCGGCCAGGAGGCCCCCGACCTCGCGCTGCTCACCGACGGCCTGCGGGCCGAGCGGGAGCAGGGCATCACCATAGACGTCGCGTACCGCTACTTCGCCACCGCGCGCCGCCGGTTCATCCTCGCGGACACCCCGGGGCACGTGCAGTACACCCGGAACATGGTCACCGGCGCCTCCACCGCCGACCTGGCCGTGGTGCTCGTCGACGCCCGCAACGGCGTGATCGAGCAGACCCGCCGGCACGCGGCCGTCGCCGCGCTGCTGCGGGTCCCGCACGTGGTCCTGGCCGTCAACAAGATGGACCTGGTGGGCTACGAGGAGTCGGTCTTCGCGGCGATCGCCGAGGAGTTCACCGCGTACGCCTCCGACCTGGGCGTCCCGGAGATCACCGCGATCCCGATCTCGGCCCTGGCCGGGGACAACGTGGTCGAGCCGTCGGCGAACATGGACTGGTACGGCGGCCCGACGGTGCTGGAGCACCTGGAGACGGTGCCCGTCAGCCACGACCTCACCGCCTGCCCGGCGCGTTTCCCGGTGCAGTACGTGATCCGTCCGCAGTCCGCCGAGCACCCCGACTACCGCGGCTACGCGGGCCAGATCGCCTCCGGCGTGCTGCGCGTCGGCGAGGCCGTGACCGTCCTGCCCTCGGGCCGTACGAGCACCATCGAGGGCATCGACGCGCTCGGCGAGAGCGTGGACATCGCCTGGGCCCCCCAGTCGGTGACCCTGCGCCTCAAGGACGACATCGACATCTCGCGCGGCGACCTGATCGCGCCGTCCGCGAGCGCCCCGGCGACCACGCAGGACGTCGAGGCGACGGTCTGCCACGTGGCGGACCAGCCCCTGTCCGTCGGCGCCCGGGTGCTGATCAAGCACACGACGCGCACGGTCAAGGCGATCGTCAAGGAGATCCCCTCGCGGCTCACCCTGGACGACCTGTCCCAGCACCCGAACCCCGGGCAGCTGGTGGCCAACGACATCGGCCGCGTGGTCGTCCGTACCGCCGAGCCGCTCGCGCTCGACGCGTACGCCGACTCGCGCCGCACCGGGTCCTTCCTGCTGATCGACCCGGCCGACGGGACCACCCTTGCGGCGGGCATGGCCGGCGAGTCCTTCGCCTCCAAGGCCGAGACCACCGTTCAGGCGGACGAGGAAGGGTGGGACTTCTAGATCATGTTCACCGATCTCTACTCCACCTTCGCGAAGGAGGGCGGCCGCGTCGGCAGCGGCGCCCTCGGCAGCGGCCAGGGAGGGGTGGCGCGATGTGCGCGATGACGTACGCGCACCGCTTGCGCGCCCACACCCCCCATGAGCTGTACCCGCCCTTGCTCCACAAACGAAGACGTGCGTCATGAGATGACGCCGTCACGAGAGGAAGTCCTCCCGTGCCTGCCACCGCCACCACCCGTAACACACTTCGCCGCAGCATCGTCGCCGCTGCCGCTCTGCCGCTCCTGATCGGTGCGCTCGCCTCCTGCGGCTACGGTTCCGAGGCCAAGAAGGACGAGCCCAAGGCCGCCGACGTGGCCGACGCCGGCAAGAAGCTCTCCGCCTCCGAGGTCCGCATCGGGTACTTCCCGAACCTGACGCACGCCACCGCCCTGGTCGGCCTCCAGGAAGGCCTGATCCAGAAGGAACTGGGCGGCACCACGATCAAGCCGCAGTCCTTCAACGCCGGCCCGTCCGAGATCGAAGCCCTCAACGGCGGCTCTCTCGACATCGGTTTCATCGGCCCCTCGCCGTCGATCAACGGCTACGTGAAGTCCAAGGGCTCCAACCTGCGGATCATCTCCGGCTCCGCCTCCGGCGGCGTCAAGCTGGTCGTGAACCCGGACAAGATCAAGACCCTGGACGACCTCAAGGGCAAGAAGATCGCCACCCCGCAGAAGGGGAACACGCAGGACGTCGCGTTCCTCAACTGGATCTCCGAGAAGGGCTGGACGGTCGACCCGGAGTCCGGCAAGGGTGACGTCTCCGTCGTCCGTACGGACAACAAGGTCACCCCGGACGCCTTCAAGCAGGGCTCGATCGACGGCGCCTGGGTGCCGGAGCCCACGGCTTCCAAGCTCGTCTCCGACGGCGGCAAGGTCCTCCTCGACGAGACCGAGCTGTGGCCCGAGAAGAAGTTCGTGATCACGAACGTCATCGTGTCGCAGAAGTTCCTCAAGGAGCACCCGGACGTGGTCGAGGCCGTTCTGCGCGGCACCGTGAAGACCAACGAGTGGATCCACGCCAACCAGGACAAGGCGAAGGCCTCCGCGAACGCGAAGCTCGCGGCCGAGGGCGGCAAGCCGCTCGACGCGAAGGTCATCGACCCGGCGTGGCCGAGCTTCACGGTCACCGACGACCCGCTGGCGGCGACGCTGAAGACGCAGTCGGACTGGGCGGTCAAGGCCAAGCTCATCGAGCAGCCCGACCTGGCCGGCATCTACGACCTGACGCTCCTGAACAAGGTCCTGAAGGCCGCGGGCAAGGCCGAGGTCTCCGACGCCGGCCTCGGCGCCAAGTAACCCCGTAATCCAGCAACCCCAGGAGGTGACGACCATGGCCACCACGCTCGCCAAGGCTGCCGAGGGCACCGTTGCGGAGCTGACGCACGCTGCCCGCATCGAGCACGTCTCGAAGTCCTTCTCCGGCCCGGCCGGATCGCAGCTCGTCCTGGACGACATCAGCCTCGATGTCGCTCCCGGAGAGTTCGTCACCATCCTGGGCGCCTCGGGGTGTGGAAAGTCCACGCTGCTGAACCTGGTCGCGGGTCTGGACAAGCCGTCCGCGGGGTCCATCGAGACCCCCGGCGGCGGCCGTCCGGCGCTCATGTTCCAGGAGCACGCCCTCTTCCCGTGGCTGACCGCGGGCAAGAACATCGAACTCGCCCTGCGCCTGCGCGGGGTGGCCAAGGCCGACCGCAAGCCGGAGACCGAGCGGCTGCTGGAGCTGGTCCGCCTCGGCGGCGCGTACGGCAAGCGCGTCCACGAGCTGTCGGGCGGCATGCGCCAGCGCGTGGCACTGGCCCGGGCCCTCGCCCAGGACAGCCAGCTGCTGCTGATGGACGAGCCGTTCGCCGCGCTCGACGCCATCACCCGCGACGTACTGCACGGCGAGCTCACCCGCATCTGGAGCGAGACGAACCTCTCCGTCCTCTTCGTCACCCACAACGTGCGCGAGGCCGTCCGCCTCGCCCAGCGCGTGGTCCTGCTCTCCTCCCGGCCCGGCCGGATCGCGAAGGAATGGACCGTGGGCATCCCGCAGCCGCGCCGCATCGAGGACGCGGACGTCGCGGAACTGTCCCTTGAGATCACTGAACACCTGCGTGGGGAGATCCGCCGCCATGGCCAGCACTGAGACCGCCGCGAAGGCCAAAACGGACGACCTGGCAGGCCTGGAGGCGGGCCTGGACGCTCTCGACGCGGTCCAGACCCACCGCACCCCGGTCCGCGAGATCCTCGTCAAGAAGATCCTGCCCCCGGTGCTGGCCGTCGGCCTCGTGCTGGCGGTCTGGCAGATCCTCGTCGCGGCGAAGGTCACCGACGAGACCAAGCTCCCGGCCCTGTCCGCGGTCTGGGACAGTCTGTCCGACATGTGGCTCAAGGGCACGCTGCTGGAGGTCATCTGGACCAGCGTGTCCCGCGGCCTGCTCGGCTTCCTCCTGGCCCTGGCCATCGGTACCCCGCTCGGCCTGCTCGTCGCCCGGGTGAAGTTCGTGCGCGCCGCGATCGGCCCGATCCTCCAGGGCCTGCAGTCGCTGCCGTCGGTGGCCTGGGTGCCGCCGGCCGTCCTGTGGTTCGGCCTGAACGACGCGATGATGTTCACGGTGATCCTGCTGGGCGCCGTCCCGTCCATCGCCAACGGCCTCGTCTCCGGCATCGACCAGATCCCGCCGCTCACCCTGCGGGCCGGCCGCACCCTGGGCGCCACCGGCCTGCGCGGTGCCCGGCACATCGTCATGCCGGCCGCGCTGCCGGGCTACCTGGCCGGCCTCAAGCAGGGCTGGGCCTTCTCCTGGCGCTCCCTGATGGCCGCCGAGATCATCGCCAGCTCCCCCGACCTGGGCCTCGGCCTCGGCCAGCTGCTGGAGAACGGCCGCAACAACATCGACCTGCCCGGGGTGTTCCTCGCGATCATCCTGATCCTGGTGGTCGGCATCGCCATCGACCTGCTCATCTTCAGCCCGGTCGAGCGGTGGGTGCTGCGCACCCGCGGCCTGCTGGTCAAGAGCTGAGTCCCATGTCCCCCTCACCCGCACTCCTGGTCATAGCCCACGGCAGCCGCGACCCGCGGCACGCCGCGACCGTGCACGCCCTGGTGGCGCGGGCGCGGACGCTGCGGCCCGGGCTGCGGGTGGAGACGGCCTACCTGGACTTCACCACCCCGTCGGTGGGTCAGGCCCTGTCCGCCCTCTACCTCTCCGGCGTACGGGAGGTGGTGGCGCTCCCGCTCCTCCTCACCCGGGCCTTCCACGCGAAGTCCGACATCCCGGCGGCCCTGGCCGAGTCGGCCTCGCGCCTGCCGGGACTCTCGGTGCGGGTGGCCGACGTCCTCGGCCCCTCCCCGCTCCTCCTCTCCGCCCTGGAGCGCCGGCTCACCGAAGCCGGCCTCACCCCGGCGGACCGTGCCACCACCGCGGTGGTGCTCGCGTCCGCCGGCTCCACAGACCCGGAGGCGATCGCAGTGATCGCTGAAACCGCGCGGGAGTGGCGGCTCACCGGTTGGTGCGCCGTGCGGCCTGCGTTCGCCTCCGCTGCCCTTCCCCGCACTGAGGACGCCGTACGGGCCCTGCGCGCCGAGGGCTTCGCCCGGGTGGCGGTGGCCCCCTACGTCATCGCCCCGGGCCGCCTCCCGGACCGCATCGCGGCGGGTGCGGAAGCCGCCGGTGCGGATGTGGTGGCGGGGGTCCTGGGGGCGGCCCCCGAACTGGCCCGCCTGTTGCTGCGCCGCTACGACGCCGCCGTCTCGGCCCCCGCCCGGCTCCCGACCCTGACGGCCTGACTCGCCGTCTCTATTTCAGCCCCTCCGGCGTTTGAGGAGCGGGGGTTCGGGGGCAGCGCCCCCGACAACGGCGCGGCTACGAGCGGGCGGTGGCTTCGTCCGCCAGGGCGGTCAGGTCCGCGATGGACATCGCGCCCGGCGGGAGGCCCTCCCGCGCAAAGATGTTGGCCGCGTGCCGCAGCACGTCGTTCACCGGCGTCGCAACCCCGCCCAGGCGGCCCAGCAGCGAGATCTCCCCGTTGAGATAGTCCGCCTCCACGGACCCCGTCCCCCGCGCCAGGCTCTGCCAGGACGACCCTCCCCGCAGGACCCCCGCCGGCGGGTTCACCTTCCCGTCGCGCGCCGCCGCCTGCTCGGCCTCGCTCGCGTACGCGATACCGGCGGCCTCGAAGGCCCGCTTCGCCTCGCCGACGGCCCGCAACAGCAGCGCCACCTTCGCAGGGTCCGGCTCCGGCCCGGTCGTCGCCTGGATCGCGTTGCCCAGATTCCCCAGCAGCTTCGCGTACTTCCAGCGCATCACGTCCTCGACCACCGGCGCCTCGAAGCCGGCCTTGCCGAGGTCCGCCGCGACGGCCCGGGCCACCGCGTCCGCGCCGCCCGCCGCCCGGCCCACGTGCAGGATTCCGGTCAGCGGCGCGCACAGCGCCGAGACCACGCCCGGCTCGAGGAAGGTGGCGGGCAGCCATACGCACACCCCGTACACGCGCGCGAAGCGCCGTAGGGCCAGGCGTTCGCTCTCCACGCCGTTCTGCGCGCACAGCACCGGCAGCCGCTGCGCCGCCGTACCGCCGCCCGCGACCTCCGCGTCGCCCCACGCGTCGAGCGCGGCGATCGCGTCCTGGGTCTTCACGGCCAGCAACAGCACGTCGTCGGGGCGCAGTTCGCCGAGCTCCTCCGGTCCGGTGACCACGGGCAGCCGGTGCACCCGTGCCCCGTCGGCCGTCGTGAGCCGCAGCCCGTCGGCCCGCAGGGCCTGCGCGTGTGCGCCGCGTGCGACGAGTACGACCTCGCCGCCCGCCTCCGCGAGCCGTCCGCCGATGGTGGCGCCTACCGCGCCCGCGCCGATGATGATGTAACGCATGCCGACGAGCCTGGCACATCCCGCCCCCTGCGTTACGGTCGGGGCATGGTGAACGAGGTGTTCGACATCGGTGGGGAGCTGCCCGTCCGGCGGCTCGGGTTCGGCACGGGCGGTCTGGTGGGCCCCGGCTACTGGGGTCCGCGCGGCGAGCGCGCCGAGGCCCGGGAGCTGCTGCGCACCGCGGTGGAGCGCGGGGTCACGCTCATCGACACGGCCGACAACTACGGCCCCGACCTGGCCGAGGAGCTGATCGCCGAGGCCCTGTACCCGTACGGGGAGCAGCTCGTGGTCGCCACCAAGGGCGGGGTGGTGCGCAGCGGCCCCGATCAGTGGCACGTGGCGGGCCGCCCGGAGCAGCTGCGGCAGCAGTGCGAGGCGAGCCTGCGGCGGCTGCGCGCGGAACGCGTCGGCCTCTACCAGCTGCACCGCTTCGACCCCGCCGTCCCGATGGCCGAACAGCTGGGCACGCTGGCCGAGTTGCGGGCGGAGGGCAAGATCCGGCACATCGGTCTGGACACCGTCACCGCCGGGGAGCTGCGGACGGCCCTGGAGTCGACCCCGATCGCCTCGGTCCAGAACCCGTACAACCTGCTGGACCGCGGCTCGGCGCAGGTGCTCGCGCTGTGCGAGGCGCGAGGGATCGCCTTCCTCCCGTACTACCCCCTGGGCAGCGGCGCCCTGACCCGCGAGAGCGCGGCCGCCATCACCTCGGTGGCCGCGTCCCACGGCGCCGGCCCGGGCCAGATCGCCCTGGCCTGGCTGCTGCACCACTCCCCCGTCCTGTGCCCCACCCCGGGGACGGGTTCCCCCGTACACCTGGCGGAGAACCTGGACGCGGCGACGATCCACCTCACGGAGCGGGAGCTGGAGTTGCTCGACGCGCTGGCTTCCTGAGGGCCGGCTCCCGCCCGGTTCAGCTCCCGGTCACAGCACTAGACGATTAAGTCCGAAGTCTTGGTCAGTGGTCGTAGGCGATTAATGACCTGGTCAGCGGTGTTCCGCTGGCCCGGTTGTGCCAGATGGCTGC
>NZ_JBVIFS010000059.1:0-18577 GCF_055571215.1 Streptomyces sp. NPDC030995 | reverse complement strand
TCGGCGCCCAGGGTCCGCGTACGGTCCGCCAGCACGGCCCGGTACTCCGACTCGGCCGCCTCCAGTTGTCCCCGCTGCCCGAGCACCCAGGCCAGATTGTGCCGGGTCCACAGTGTGTCGATGTGGTCGGTGCCGAGGATCTGCGAACGGCCTCGGAGTGCGGCCCGGTATTCCCTTTCGGCCTCGTCCAAGTGCCCCCGCAGGTCGAGTACGCGGGCCAGGGCGTGCCGGGTGCACAAGGTGTCGGGATGGTCGTCCGAAAGGACCCGGCGCTGGGTGTCGAGCAGGGCGCGGTACTCCGCATCGGCTGCTTCGGCGTCACCGTCCAGCTCCGTGAGCCGCGCGCGCTCGAAGCGCAGCCTCAGAGCGGTGTGGCCCTCGGGGGAAAGCGATGCCGAGACGGCCGTGGCCTGCTGGAGCGTACGTGCCGCAAGGGCGTACCGGCCTGCCTCGATGTCGTACTGCGCGACGGCGATGGCGGTGACAGTCAGGGTCTCCGCATCCGGGCCGCTGCCGTCCGGGAGGTCGAGCAAGAGGCGCACGTGGGGGGCGACGAGGCCCCAGAAGGGCCAATCGGCGGGGTTGCGGGGATCACGTCTGACGGCCGCATCGTGCAGGCCCTGGGCGATGACTGCGAGGTATTCACCGCGCCGCGGGTACACCTCGTCGAGCGTGCGGGTGACTTCGGCGACGAGCGGGTGCAGTGTGGCCGTGGGGCCGACCGAGGTCTCGTCCTGGGGGCTGGGGGCCCGGGTGGTGATCAGGCCGTGATCGGCGAGAGAGTTGACGGCTTGCTGAAGGCTGGCCCCCGGGCGCAGGTTGAACAGGGAGGAGGCCGCGAGGGCGCGCCGGGACAGCACCTCCGTGTAGCAGATGGGAGCTTCGGCGAAGTGGGCCAACAGCCGGAGCAGAGGCCGGGCGTGGGGACACCTCTGCCTGGCCAGGAGATCGAGAGTGACTTCCCACGTTGCGGTGGCCCGCCGGCGGGTCAGGTGCGATGGTTCACCTGTCCGGCCGTCCAGCAGTTCACCCAGGCGCTCGTCGAGCGTGATGCGGTATTCGTCGAACGTACGGGGGCATCGGGGCTCATCCGGCCAGGACGGGTTGCGGTCGGCGCGGGAGAGGTAGAGGCCCGCTTGATGGAGCAGCAGGGGCAGGTGGCCGAGCCGTTCCGCGAGCGCGGCGGCCCGGGCCTCGCTGCCGGCCGCGGGAGCGCGGTCGAGAAGAAGCTCTGTCGCCGCCTCGGGGGAAAGACAGTCCAGCGGGTGCAGGCGCACCCAGGCACCCCAGGCCTCGGGGTTGTGGTTGCGGCTGGTGATCAGCACCTGCCCTGCTCCCGAGGGGCAGCGGATCCAGCCGTCCCCGTCGCTCACCTGGCTCTCGTTGCACGCGAGTATCCCCAGGTCGTCGGCGTTGTCGACGATCAGCAACCAGGGTCCTCGCCGTTCGTCCAGCAGCCCCCAGACCAGATCCGGCGCGTCACCGGCCGGGCCCGACCAGGCCAATCCGAGCCGTTCCTCGCCGGCCCCCAACTGCACCGCCAGTGCGCGCACATGGGCGCCGAACGTGGTCGCGTCCACTGCGGACAGGTGCCACACCGCGACGCCGCGTGCACGCGCGTCTTCCGCGACGGCGAGAGCGACCGTGGTCTTGCCCGAGCCGCCGGCGCCGCACACCACCTGTACCGTCCCGGGAGCGGCGCCAAGCAGGGCGTCCATGACTTCCCGGCGGCCCCGCACCGGGTAGGCCAGTCTCTTGGGTGCGATCGACACCTGACCGGCCGAACCGAGTGCCTCGCTGTAGTTGTTGCCGAGAGCGTCGCTGTAGTTGTTGATGACGTGCAGCGTGTGGGCGGAGGCGTACGCGTCGCGGTCGGCTCCGACCCGGATGCTCGGCCGTGCCGGAGGCGGCGCGCTCATGGCGCGGCCCGGCCGTCGTGGTGATGTGTGACGGTCATGTCCTGCGCGGCGGTGTAGGCGTCTCTGCCGGCGCGGACTTCGAGGTGTACCTCCCCCACGTGCCGCTGGTGCCTCTCCGGCAATTGTGGCCGGACCTGTTCAATCGCCTCCCGCAGCTCGCGTGCGGCTTCGGGATGCTGCCGGAGAAAGTCCGCCAGCTGAAGTCGCCACCCGGGGACGAGTGCCTCTCGGGCCTCGTCCCGGCGGTCCTCGGCGGTGCGTTCCACCACCTCCGCCTGCGCCTCGAGCTGGCTCGCGATGATCTCCTGCCGGCCGTCCCGACCGAGCAGCCGGGCGAAGCCGGTACGTGCCGTCTGCCACGCGTCCGTGGCCATCGCCGCAACCAGTGCGGCGCCGCCTGCAGCCGCGAGCCCGGCGAGCGCGTCAGTCGTCATGAGTTCCCTCTCTCCGCGGTGGACAGGCCGGCGGGCGGCGTGGGGACGTGCTGGGCAACGGGGACGGCTCGCACGCCTACACGTCCCCGGTGCCGATTGCCCTCAAGGTGTGGGGTGGCGGCCGGACGCGACCGCCCCGGCAGGCCCCCGTATCCGGGCCCTTGGGCGTGTCGGCAGCTCTCTGGATCGGCCGCGCAGCATTCGGCACCGGCTCGCGGCCGTGCCCTCGTACCGTCCCGCGCTCACACGCGTCTCGACACCGGCTCCATAGCAGTCCACTATCCCACCAGGTCGTCACCATGCCCATACGACCAACTACTGAAAGCGAGGTACGCGGCGGGCCCCCGGATCGGCCGAGACCGCGGCCCGGACCACCCGCGGAAGCCCGTAAGCGACAAGGAACCAGGCCGAGTTGATGGCTGCTACTGTCCCGTCAGCCGGTCCGTACGCACAGGAGGTCGCATGCTCGACGGAGGAGATCCCGCGCCCGACCCGCTCGTGACGGACCCGTCCGGAGCTCTCCGGCCACCGGCCGCCACGATCCCCCTGCCCATCCGCAGCGCCGGTGAGAACCTGCTCGGGCTCCTCCACCTGCCGGCGGGACCCGGTCCGCACCCGGTCGTGGTGCTGCTGCACGGCTTCCCCGGCAACGAACGCAACTTCGACCTGGCGCAGGGGCTGCGCCGCGCCGGGTACGCGGCGATGGTCTTCCACTACCGGGGCTCCTGGGGTGTCGGCGGGACCTACGGGTGGCGGCACGTCCTGGAGGACAGCGCCCGGGTCGTCGCCGCTCTGCGCGAACCGGCAATGGCGTCCCATCACCGGCTGGACCCGGCCAGGATGGCGCTCGTCGGCCACAGCCTGGGCGGCTTCGCCGCTCTGATGACCGCGGCGGCGGACTCGCGGGTGCGCGCCGTAGCCTCGGTCGCGGGCTTCGACCTGGGTGCGGTCGCGGCGATCTGCGTCGCGAATCCGATGGCGCGGGCCGCGTACGTGGAGGCGTTCGCGAGAGAGCTGCTTCCGCTGCGAGGCGCCAGCGGCGAAACGCTGATGTCGGAGCTGGAGAGCGCCGGGTCCGAGTGGAGTCTGGCGCGGCTGGCGCCGCGGCTGGGCGAGCGGCCCGTACTCCTGATCGGCACGGGCCGGGATGACGTGACCCCTGTCCGGGTCCACCACGAACCCGTCGTCGCCGCGTACCAGGAGCACTGCCTTGCTCATCTCGAGCACCAAGTCTTCGCGACGGACCACTCCCTGTCGGACCA
The DNA here is from genome assembly GCF_055571215.1 of Streptomyces sp. NPDC030995. NCBI lineage: Bacteria > Bacillati > Actinomycetota > Actinomycetes > Kitasatosporales > Streptomycetaceae > Streptomyces > Streptomyces sp. NPDC030995. Next base: position 14,962 of record NZ_JBVIFS010000059.1, on the reverse strand, counting down.
TCGGGTGGCGTTGGCCAGGGCCGTGATCGACTTCCTTGACCGGCGTATGGCGGCGTAGCCGGGCGAGTCTTGGAAAGCCCGGGGGAAGCTGACCGGATGCACGGCTCTTCGCAGGCTGCGGACACTGCCCTCGTGGTCTACCCGAGCCCCGTCAGCGGTCCGCGAGCATCTGAAGCCCAGGCAGGTCTAGTGCTGTGGCCGGAAAGGTTTGCCGGGTCACGGCGTCCGGTGCGGTACATCGCAAGGCGGAGGGCCGCGGCTCGTACTGGACGTACCGGCGCGGTCCGACAACGCGGCGAGGTGCCGTGCCGGGGGCCGTGACCCGGTGAACCTTTCCGGCCACAGCACTAGGCTCGGCGGATGACCTTGGAATGGGAACAGGTGGTTGTTGACTCGGTAGATCCGCTGGCTTTGGGGCGGTGGTGGGCTGCGGCTCTTGGTTGGGTTGTGGTCCACTCCTCCGATGAGGAGTTCGAGATCCGCCCGGAGCCGGATCGCCTGCCAGGGTTGCTCTTCGGCCGGGATGATGGGAGCAAGACGGTGAAGAACCGACTCCATTTCGACTTGAGGCCTGGTGATCAGGTCGCCGAGGTGGCTCGTCTCGTGGCTCTTGGTGCACGGCGTGTTGATATTGGCCAGGGGGATCAGCCTTGGGTTGTTTTGACAGACCCCGAAGGTAACGAGTTCTGTGTCCTTGGCCGGCGACGCCAATAAGAGGAGCTGACACAATGCCTGGACTCGCCTGTAGGTGATCACACAGCAGGCGAGCTTCAGGAACGCCTCGTGGATGTCGTCGCGGATCTCCCAGCGGATCCGTAGCCGTCGGAAGCCGTGGATCCACGCGTTCGTCCGCTCGACTACCCAGCGGACCGAGCCCATGGCGGAGCCGTGCGGAACTCCGCGTCGGGCGATGACCGGCTTGATGCCGCGCTTCCACAGGAGCCGACGGTACTTGTCGAAGTCGTAGCCCCGGTCGGCGAACAACTGCCGCGGCCGGTGACGGGGGCGACCGGTCACTCCGCGGATCCGCGGGATCGCGTCGAGCAGGGGCAGCAGCTGGGTGATGTCGTGGCGGTTGCCACCGGTCAGGGTGATGGCGAGCGGGGTGCCGCCTGCGTCGGTGATGACGTGGTGCTTCGAGCCGGGCCGGGCACGGTCGACCGGGCTCGGCCCGGTTTTGGGCCGCCCCGACGGGCCTGGTGGTGGGAGCCGTCGATCACCGCCCGGGACCAGTCCAGCTTCCCGGCACGGTGCAGCTCGGTCAGCAGCACCTGGTGCAGCCGGTCCCACACCCCGGCCTCGTGCCAGTCCCGCAGTCGGCGCCAGCACGTCATCCCGGACCCGAAGCCGAGCTCCTGCAGCAGCCACTCCCACTGGATCCCGGTGTGCAGCACGAACAGGATGCCCACGGCCTGGAAAATAGGGTGCGGTCGGCTGAGCTGGGGTGATAGGTAAGCGATGTGACAGAGAGTCTTGAGTTTTCCGCCCTGCTGCAACTGATCGACGAGCGGTCGGCCGCGTTCCGGAGTGCGGTTGCCGCCGCGCCCAGCCTTGACGCGCCGGTGCCGTCCTGCCCCGAGTGGACGTTGTTCGATCTGGTGCAGCACCTGGGTACGGGCCAGCGCTGGTGGGCCGCGATCGTCGCCGCGGGCCCGGCCGAGGCTCCGCCGGCCAAGGATGCCGCGGAGGTGCCGCGCGAGCTCGAGGCGCTGCTGGCCTGGTACGCCGAGTCGAACGAGCTGCTGCTGAGTGCGCTGCGCGAGGCTGGCCCGGAGCGCGAGTGCTGGGCGTGGTGGGGCGCCGGCGTGTCGCCGGCGAATGCCTGGGGCGTTGCCCGGCGCCGGGTGCACGAGGTGCTGGTGCACACCTACGACGCCCAGCTCGCCGCAGGCGCCGTGCAGCCCATGCCGGCGGACGTCGCGATCGACGGCGTGGCCGAGTTTCTCGACACCTGCAACTCCACCCCGGCGGCCTGGCCGCACGAGGCCGCCACCATCCACTACCACGCCACCGAGGGCCGCTCCTGGCTCCTCGCGTTGGACGGCACCGGCGCCTGGCCCGCACCCCTCACGGACGACGCCGCGCCCGCCTCCGCTTCGGCCACGGGCACGGCCGAGCAGCTGCTCCTCTTCGTCTGGGGCCGCCTCACGCTGAGCGACCTGAAGATCGAGGGCGACCAGCAGGTGTTCGAGCAGCTGATCGCCTGGGAGCCCGAGGAGTAGCCAGTCAATACCGCCAGCGGACGGCCTTGATGACGTCCGCCTCGGTGAACATCGCGAACAGCTCCGCGTCCGCGCGGCGGACGGCCAGTACGGCCTCGTACAGCTCGGGTCCGGGCGCCTCCCGCAGCACTGCCGACTCAGCCAGGAAGGGGATATGGCTACGACCAGGCTTTTGCCAGGGCCCTTGAGGACGCGGGCGCCCGCGCGACAGTGCTGTGCGATTGGTGCGACCGCACCATCACACGGGGGGCCGGCCCCGTCGACCCAGCCCCGTGCAAGGGGCCATGGCCTGCCGAGGCCTGCCGGGCGAGTTGCCCATCGGCCGCGCTCTGAGTGGGTGTTCTGCGGGTGCTCGGCGGAGTTGTCGTGCTTGAGGGCGGTTGTCCGGTTCGGGGGTCGCCAGTCCGGGACCGGGCTGCGCAGGTGAGGAAGTCGACGCGGTCGATCCCCCGCGGCTGCCGGCCCCGGCGTCCCCGGCATGATGTCGAACATGCGCGAATCGGAACTGGACCTGCTCTCAGGGCTGTGGGAAGAGCACATGCGCGTGCCCTTCCCACCCGACATGCGCCGTCGAGAGATCGAAGGCGAAGACATGGTGTCCCTCGACGCAGCGATCGCAATCGGTGTCTCCTCGTCGCTGTCAGAACCCTTTGACGAGAAGCGCCGCGAAATCCTGCTCGTCTGCCTCGCGGCCGTCCAGAAGGTCCTGCCGTCGATCGATGACGCGGGCGGCGCGACCGAGTACTACGAGCGCCTGCGCGAGATGGCCGCGTTGGCAGTCGAAATCGGGAACGCCAACGCCGGCTAGCGTCGAGCGGTGCGCCACCCCGGGCCCCGGCGTCGTGCACAGCCCCACCCTGGTGGGTGGCGGCGTCGACGACGATGCGCCGCGACCCCCTTCCCGTCGGTCGACATGCCGCTTTCACATGCTGCGTCGTCCAGCGGGAGTACCGAAGAACCAGTGCTGTCCCTCCGGTGCGGGTGGCAAGGAGCCGGCGAGCAACTGCGCTATCGCTTCGCCCAGTTCGACCAGTGGGGCAGCAGCGACGTGATCGGCACCGCGCAGGTGAATGGTCAATCCGTCCAGGACATCCCAGTCGGCCACCTCGGCAGAGCTGACTCCACCGCGTGAGGTCAGACGTGAGCATGCCTCCTGGACCCAGGTCAACAGCTCCGCCCGCTGCTCGGTGTCGAGTTGGTCCAGTACCACCGCGAAGTCGCTCGCGAGCACGGCGTTGACGCGCATCTGCTGAATCAGTTCACTGCGCCAGGAGGGCTGATGGTCTTCGAGTGATTCCCCGGCAACGTGGATCGCCTCGGCGAAAAGGATCCCGAGAGCGACGTCGTAGGCCCAGAACCTCGCCTCGCCGAAGCAGACCGCCGTGGTGCTGCTCATTCGGTCTTCTCCTTGGCTGCTGTGTGAGTACCCGTCTGAGGGTCCAGCTTGCCGTCGCCGAGGGCAAATCCTTCCCCGTAGTGGGCGGCCAGATTGTCCTGGGCGGCCTTGGCCTGCCCGGCCGCCCTCCGCGCGAAGGCTTGGAGGACGTTGGCGGTGACCGTGCGTGTGAAGTGTCCGGCGCGGGCGTCCAGGCCGTGGTTGGCCTTGCCGCCGGCGGGTCCGCTCGCGTCGAGGGCCTCGACCCAGCGCATGGTGCCCGTGGCGAAGACCGCGGCACCTCCCGGCAGGGACAGGTAGGCCGTGTCCGCGTACGAGGGCCGGCCCTTGCGCACCACCGGCGAGTGCGCGAGGACCTCGATCGGCCGCGGCGTCGGAAAGGACAGGTTCACCCGGTCGTACTCGACCCCCACCAGGTGGGGGAAGGAGTCACCGGCCCGTGCCCCGGTGCCCGCCAGGAGCCAGTGGTCCGGGTGGGAGACGACATAGGGGGCGTCGACCGGATAGCCGTCGTAGATCACGCCGAGCAGTGAGCTCTCCGGGTCGGGAGCGGGCGCGCGCCGGAAGTCGTTCGTGGGCGCGGAGCCCTGCTGGAAGCCGGGGTCCTGGGCGTAGTCCTTCTTGTAGCAGACCACGATGCGGTCCGGCGCGACAGCGGAGGCCGCGAAGCGGATTCTCCGGTAGCAGCAGTTGGCGCCGAGCACGGCCAGGTTCATCCCCGCGTCGCGCGCCCGGGTCACGTGGCGGCGCTGCTCGGGACTCCAGTATTCGTCGTGGCCAGGCGAGACCATGGCGGCCGCCCCGTCCAGGACATGCGGATCGCGGGTCACGTCCAGGCCCGTCGTGTACGCCAGGGGAAGGCCCAGGCGCTCGGCGAGCGCGATCAGGGGCGCCTCGAACACGAGGAACTGGCCGGCGCCCTTTCTGTTGGCGTACGGGCGGTCGAAGGAGACTTGGAGGGACCGCGACCCGTTCTTGCCCGTCGAACCCTTGTAGAGGTCCGCGCCGCCCCACCGGTTGTACGCCTGCCACGTGGCCACCGCGTTGACCAGGACCGTACGGCCGACGGCCGAGGAGGACCGGATGGTGAGTGGCACGTAGCGCTGGGCCTGCCCGTCCCGGGTGTCCAGCCGCAGCAGGTAACAGCCTTCCGGCCACCCCGAGGTGTCCACCTGTGCCGTCGGCTCCCACACGGCGTGCGCCATCCGCGTGCCGGGATCGATCCTGGCCGGCGGTTGGCGGACACCCGGCAGGGCGGCCGACTTCCAGACCAGACGGGCTCTGGCGCCGCCGTACCAGCCCATCCGGTACGCGGAGACGGTGTAGAACGCCGATGTCGTCGAGACCCGCAACCCGAACGACTCACCGGGGCAGACGCTGACCCGGTCGGCGAACCCCTCGACCGCACGCGCCGGCCCGGCGCGGGTGATCCGCCAATCGGGGGAGCCGGGCAGCGCGTTCTCAGCCTTCACGTCGAGCCCGCGCCCCCTCTGGACGCGGCCTGCGGCGTCCTCGGGGCCGGCCGCGGCAACCGCGGCCGTCGCCACACCGGCAGGCCATGAAGCGAGCGCGGCAGCGGCAAACCCCAGAAACAGCCGGCGCCCAGGCCCCTTCCGGCATTCCCCCGCCTCGTCCGGCACCCCAGTCTCGTCCGGCACCCCCGTCTGCTCCACCACATCACCCCGAAAATCCGAAACGCATGGGAAACCCGTTCTAGCCCATGACACCCGCCACTCCCCTGCGCGCCACGAACCAAGCGGCCCCCGAGCAGGGCTGCGAGTGGCGCGGCCTTCGGACGTGCGGGCAGCTCATGGCCTTCGGCCAGGGCCGGTCGAGGCCCTCCACCGCGACCACCGCAGGCGGGGGGTGCCATCGGCGGTCGCCCTGGTGGCCGCCCGTATGCTGACCAAGATCCGGGAGCAGGCCGCACGATCGGCCTCCCGGAGGGCCGCCTCGAGCCTCCCGTCATGCCGGCAGGCTCCGGGGGCGGTCCGGAACCATCTGGGGAGGGGTTTTGAGAGGTTTTGCCATGCCGAGAAAATGGCGTGGGGCCACCGGGCTTGTCACTGTCGTGGCCGCCGCCGCGTCCCTGCTGACGGCGGGACCGTCACAGGCCGAGGAGGCCGTGGCGCCGCCGACGGCGGGTGAGCTGCGGGTGATCACGTGGAACATCTGCGGTGAGGCGGGTGGCCTCAGAGGGGAAACGCTGGGCTACTGCCCGCACCGCAACGAACCGGCGCAGAAGATGAAGGCGGTCGCCGGGCTCGCCGCGAAGCACCACGCCGACGTGGTGATGCTGCAGGAGGCCTGCGGTTACACGGACCGGACGCCGGAGGCGGCCAAGGCCCGGAGCCACCAGAAGCTGCTGGAGAACGAACTCCCGGGCTGGAAGATCGTGCACGCGGTCGGCGACCGCGGAGCGAGGGGCAACGGGATCCTTCCCACCAACTGCCGTACCGACTTCCTCGGCGGCGACATCGGCGTGCTGATCGCGGTCAAGGGCAACGTGCCCGACATGGCCGTACAGTCGTTCGAGACGGCGCCGGTGACGCTCACGGCGGCGGACTTCGCGTCGCTCCCCGCACCCAAGCAGCCGAGTGCCGAGAAGATCGCAGCGCTGTCCGGCCGCAAGAAGCCCGCGCTCTGCGTCCGGAAGGAGGGCTGGCCGGACAGGATCTGCACCACGCACCTCTTCGCCGGGACCGAGGACTCGGCCGAAGGCGTCGTCCGCGGCATGCAGTCCCAGGAGATCAGGACGCGGCTCGGGTCGGAGTTCACCTCCGGCCTGATCCTCGGCGGGGACCTCAACGCCAAGGAGACGGACGCTTCCCTGGCGCCGCTCGCCGAAGGTCTCGCGCGCTACGCGAACGACGAGTACACCCACCAGGGCTGGGTCGACGCGGACTCGCCGGTCACCCACCGCTACGACCACGTCTTCACCAGCAAGCGGAACCGGTTCACCTCCGTCGAGGTCGACCACTCCCTGATGGACCTGACGAACCCCTACCTGGAGCCGGAGCCGGCGGGCGTCTTCTCGGACCACGCACCCGTGATCACCACCGTGCGCCGGGTGCCCGGCGACCTGAACGGTGACGCCCGGCCCGACCTCCTCGGCGTCGACGGCAACAACCAGTTGCGCCTGTATCCGGGCGACGGCCGCGGCGGTCTGGGTGCCTCCACCGTCATCGGGCAGTCCAACTGGGCCGGCACCTCGGTGACGCACCGCGGGGACTGGACCGGCGACGGCGCGGAGGACATAGTGGCCCGCGTCGGCGGCGAGCTGCGGCTCTTCCCGAACCTGGGCGACGGCAGGATCTCCGGCCACACCGTACTGGCGACCGGGCTGCCGACCAGCGCGAAGATCGTCGGAGTCGGTGACGTCACCGGCGACGGCTTCCCCGACCTCGTCGCCCAGTACGCCGACACGCTGTACCGCTACGACGGGGTCCCCGGTACGCCTGTCTCCGTGAAGCCTCCCGTCAGCCTGGGCACCGGAGGCTGGGACGGGATGACGCTGACCGCGCCCGGTGACGCCGACGGGGACGGCCGGGGCGACCTGCTGGCCCGCAAGAAGTCCGACGGCAAGCTGTGGCTGTACCACGGCCGTGACGGCGGCAGCTTCGGCAGCACCGGCACCCGCACACTGTTCGGCACCGGGTACTACGAGAGCACCCGCCCCCGGATCGCGGGAGCCGCCGACGCCGATGGCGACGGCACCGCCGACATGTGGGCGACCACCCAGGACGGTCGCCTCCTCTTCTACCCGGGCGGAACCGACGCCTTGGGCAACCCGGTCGACCTCGCCCCCGGCACCTCCCCGGTCGAGGTGGCGGCCGCCGGCTGGTCCGGCTCCGGCTCCCTCGGCTGAGGGAGCACGAACCGAACGGGGCCCGGAGGCGATCCTCCGGGCCCCGCCCGACCGCCGCGCGTCACTGGCCGCAGACTGGCTGCAGACTGGCTGCAGCCACACGCTCTTGAACGGCTGCGCGAGGAGGCGGAAGGTCAGCCCATCGGTTGCCGGGACTCGGCACGCACCTTGAGGGTGGTCTCGGCGATCTTGGCGAGGTCGACGGACCCGGGCTTCTGCTGCGCGATCTCCGGGGTGAAGACGCCGACCGAGGCGCCGGTGTTCTCGTCCGCCCAGGCGCACATCGGCAGGGTGCTCTCGACACCGCCCTGCCTCGCGGTCAACACCTGGCAGGACAGGGTGATGTCGGAGCCGGCGGGCCTGATGTCCCTGGCGGGGACCGCAAGGGACGCACCTTCAGCGTCCGCCGCGCCGTCCAGCATCTTCTCGCGGGCGCCCTCGGGGTCCTTGAACTGGCCGTACATCCCGGAGATGACCAGGGCGCTCACGCCCTTCGAAGACTCGGAGGTGTACTGGCCGACAACCGGCTTCGGATTGCGGATCTTCGAGTCGTAACTGCCCTTCAGGGCTTCCTTGCCCTCGGTGTCCGACAGGTCCTGGACCAGCTCGTACTTGCCGTCCAGCATGGTCTTGGGAACGGTGAGCCGGTACTTGGCCTCGGGGAAACCGGCTCCGCTCGCCACGGATCCGGCCTCGGTCAGCAGGTTCACCCCGAATCCGAGGGCGCCGAGCGCCACCAGCGAGGCCGCGACGATCCCGATCACCATGCCCGTCCGGTTCTTGCGCGGCGGGCCCATCGGGGGCTGCCCCCAGGCTCCTTGGCCGGGGTAGGGCTGCTGCGGGTAGGGCTGCCCCGGGTACGGCTGCTGGTGCGGGTGGGGCGAGGACTGCGGGGCGTACTGCTGTCCACCGTACGGATTCGGGGGCTGCGGGGGCCCGTACGGGCCGGGGGGCTGCTGGGGCGGCGGCGGCATGCTCATGCCCGAACGCTACTTCAGCCCTGCGTACGGCAGCCGACGGGCCGCAGTTGGGCGAAAGAGTGCCCCGTGCGGTGCCGCCCTGCGGCGGCGGTGCGTCAGCTCCGCGCGGTGTCGTCGCCCGCCTGGCCGGTGCCCTCGGCTGCGCCTGCCTTCTCGCGCATCTTGCGCACCAGCTCAGCCTTCTGGTCGGCTGCACCCTGGCGGTCGAGGTTGCGGTGCGGACCGTTGTTCTGCCGTTCGGCGCGGGACAACCTCTTGCGCTGGCCGCCGCCCTGGCCCACGGGGTTGTTGATGTTCTTGCTCACGGTCACGGGTTCTCCCGGTAATGATGTGAAGTGATCTACGGATTCATCGGTGGGGGACGGGCGGCGACGTCGAAGGACGTCAGCACGGGCCCGTCACGCTCTCACTCGTAAATCGGCGTCTGGAAGAACATGACAAAGACGTTACCCGGTTCCGTCGGCCCCGCACACCAACCTTCTCGCCGCCCCGGCGTCGGCCGGGCCTTCGGCGAGCACCCGGGGCGTTGTGAGTGGTCGTGAGCACACTGACGGCACGAGAGATCGTCTCACTTGCGCCCCGCCGTTACGGGGACAGCCTTTGGTCAGCCGGGGCGTCGATGGAGGGTGTGTGTCCCGTTGTTCGGGGGGAATCTGGTTCCCCCCGAACAGCGGCCCTACTGAAGAGGTCTGATGCTGAAACAGCATCGCTACCCCTTCCCCCGTTTCCTTCTGGCCCAGCAGGTTCGGCACTCAGCCAGCTAGACATGAAATGTCGAGCGGCCCAGCACCAACTCATCTAGTGGGCTAGATGGCTGGATGAACATACGTCGACCTACGGGTGCCCTGTCAAGCGGCTGCGGGACGATCGGGCGGCGACGTGGCGTGAGTCACATTCACGGAGGTTCGCTAGCGAGTTAGACGCGCTTCGTTGGACTGTGTGGCGAGATCCATCTAGGTGGATAGACAATGAGGGTGGTGGTTCAGCGGTGAACTACGAGATCCAGCAGTAGACAGGAGCAGTGACGGCGATGGGTGAGGGAACCCCCACCGGCCGGCGAGACACCATGGGCGACCGCCTCGGCTTCTTGATCGAGACGATCCACCCGGCGGGCCGCGGGCCGTACTCGTACCAAGAGATCGCCGACGGCACGAGGCAGCTGCCCGGCCCCTCCGTCTCGCACGGCACGGTCCAGACCATCCGCTTGAACAACAATCCGAACCCCGGTATCGACTCGATCCGCGCGATCGCCAACTTCTTCGGCGTCACCGTCGGATACCTCGCTGACGGCGAGAACGCCGAAGCGATCGAGCAGCGGATCGAGGAGAGGATCACGCGGCTCCGCGAGGAGATGAGCAAGGCCGCAGCGGCTGACGAGTTCGCCCAGGTCCTGGAGGACGAGGACGTCAAAGCTGCTGCCTTCCGCCTCAGTGGACTGTCCGCCGGCTCCATGAGGTCCGTCACCGGCCTGATCAAGCAGCTCCGGAAGGCCGAAGGACTTCCGGATGTGAAGCCCCGCCGTCGCCGTCGCAAGGAATCGTGAGACGCGAATCAGCCACACGACCCGGCACAAACAAGGTGTTTCGGTCTGCCGATACGCCCTTTTCGGCCGCCCGTGGTGATTCCGGTTACTCTCAGAACGATCGGGAGTGCGAAATAGGCCAACGGCACGGAGCGGTTGAGCTCCACGCCCGGAGAGCCGGCGGACAGGGAGGGCGACCATGCGGTGGTGGAAGCGCGCTGATGCGAAGTGCGCCGCCGTTGCAGACCGACTCGTCATCCCCCAGCCGTTCGACCTTGACGCCTTCTGCGAAGGCATAGCCGAGCAGCGTGGCCGGCCACTGATCCTGCTGCCTCTCGACGGGCCTCCCGATCCGGCCCTGCCGTGCGGGATCTGGCTCGGCCTGGAGGTCGCCGACCTCGTCTTCTACGACGCGGTCGCAGCCGAGATCCTCAAGGTGCAGATCGTCCTCCACGAGATCTCCCACATGCTGCTCGGTCATGTCGCCCCCGAGCTCGACATGTCGGAGAAGCCGTCGGAGCACGAGATCGCTCGCGCCTCCGAGCACTTCCAGCGCCTGCTGACGCGTACGCAGGGGGCCGTATCCGGCCTTGATCGCCCTGATCTTCCCGTGGCCTCGATCATCCGCGCCGAGGCGGCCCGGATCAGGAGCGTGGCCCGCCTGACCGAATCGATCGACGAGGAACTCGGCCTCGACATCGACCGCCTGGCGCACCTCATGGGGCGGAGCAAGTTCGCGAGCCCGCAGGAGCGACAGGCGGAGACCCTCGCCACCCTCATCCACGAGCGGGCCGGCCGCTACACGACGCAGTCGACCTCCAGCGAGGCCGAGGACCGTCTTATGCGCCTCCATGACGCCCTCGGGCACCCCGTTCGAAACACCTGGTCGTGAAGTTGAAATACCTTGAGATCGCCGTCTTGATCATGCTCTGGGCGGTGACGGTCTGGCGCGTCCCCTCGGCCGTTCGAACCGCCAAGCAGAGGGCCTTGTGGGCAGCCTTCGCCGCCCTGACCCTCTCCATGACGCTGCGCCTTCCCGGGGTGATGCACGGCCTGGACAACTGGGCGGGGGTCAACAACCTGTCCACCCTCATCAAGCACTGGCTGGGCGTGATCGCGGCCGGTGCCGTCGTCGACTTCGTCGTGGCCATCGCCAGGCCGGAGACCGGCCGTCGGCTGCGAGCCCGCCATTACGTCGCCCTCACGGCGATGGCGGTCATGGCGGTGCTCTTCGCCTTCTTCGTCCCACGTCCCCACGAAGTGACCGACTTCTACGAGGAGAACGTCGGCAACGGCTGGGCCACGGCCTACTACCTCGTCTTCGTCGTCTACCTCGGCATCGCCATGGCCAACGCCACCTGGCTCTTCTGGGGCAGCGCACGCCACGCCAGCGCCCGCTGGCTCCGCACGGGCGTACGCCTCATGGGCATCGGAACCGCCGTAGGCGTCCTCTACACCCTGCTGCGCTCCGGATACATGACGAGCCGCCTCGCAGGCTTGGCGGACGGCTCCAGCGACACCGCAGTCGACAACGCCACCGACGCCCTGAAGTACATCGCGATCGGCTCCATCCTGGTCGGAAGCAGCATCCCCGCGTTCGGCGTTGCCTGGCGCACCATCCAGGACGGCCGGCACCACCGCCGGCTCCAGCCCCTCTGGCAGGACCTGACCGCGGTCACCCCCGATATCGTCCTCAAGACCGGACTCCTTCGCAGCCCGCGCCTCCGGCTGTACCGGCGAGTGATCGAGATCCGCGACGCTGCCCTGGCACTCGACCCTTACGCCACCGGCGAGCTGCGCGAGCGTGCGCAGACCGCCGCGAGGCAGGCAGGATTCGCCCCGGCGACGAGCCCAGCGGCTGAGGCGCTCTGGATGCGAGCAGCGCGCGAAGCCAAGGCCCGCGGCGCCTCGCCGGCCGGCAGCGCGCGGGAGCCGGGCAGCGACGGAATCGACGACCTCGACTTCACCACCGAGGTCGAGAGGCTCATCCAGCTCGCCCAGGTCTACCACTCCCCCGTGGCTGACGATTTCCTCAACACGATCCGACAGGAGTCCACGGCGTGACGACCACGATCACCCGGCCCAACGAGTCCCGGGCCGCACGCCTGATCACCGATGGGCTCGATCCCAAGACGTGGATCATCGCCGACACCATCCTCATCGGCTGGCACACCAGCCGCTTCGCCGGGATCGGATGGGGCCTCCTCGGCTGCCTGTTCGCCGCGGTCATCCCGCTGGCCTTCATCAAGTACGGCATCCGCCGCGGCCGCTGGGCCGACCGGCACGTCGGCCAGAGGCAGCAGCGCATCGTCGTGATGACCTTCATCATCGCCTCGGTCGCCACCGGCATCCTGCTGCTGTGGTCCTTCAGCGCCCCCCGGACGATCATCGCGCTGATCGCGGCCATGCTGGTCACACTCGCCGCCCTCCTCGCCGTGACCCCTGCCTGGAAGATCAGCGTGCACGCAGCCGTGTCCTCCGGAAGCGTGGCCATGCTCGCCATGACCTACGGGCCCTGGGTGCTCCTTGCCTATCCCCTGGTCGCCGTCGTCGGCTGGTCCCGGGTAGAGCTGAAGGACCACACCCTTGCCCAGGTTCTTGCAGGCGCTGCGGTGGGCGGGGCCGTCGCGGCCAGTACCTTCGCGTTGGTCCGGTAGTCAGGAGGCCATTCGGGCCCTCTTCGCGCGCGGCACGACGACTCCAGGATGTCGTCCGGTCGGCCGACGAACGCGTTGTCTGCCCTCGTTCTGTGGACTACTCATGGTCGGATGGATGAGAGCGAGTTACAGCCTGGCGACATACGCGGCGTCGAAGAGTTCACGGCGGCGCTGCGAGCGCTCAAGGCCCGGTCCGGCCTGACCCTGCGGCAGTTGGAGAGCCGGGCAGTGGCCCGAGGTGACGTCCTGCCCCGCAGCACCGTCGCCGACCTCCTGCGCAGGAGCACCTTGCCCCGCCGCGAGACGGTTGCCGCGTTCGTCCGCGCCTGCGGTGAGGAGGACAGATCGGCGGAGTGGATGGGGGTCTGGGAGCTCCTGGCGAGCGGGGACGCTCCGGTGGATCCCGGTGGCCGCGGCGCAGAGGAGCAGTCGCCGCCGGCGAGAGCAGGGCACCGGAGGCGACGGCGACCCGTGATCGTGGTGGCCGCCGTGGCGTTGGCGGGAGCCCTCACGGCGGGTGTTCTGCTGAGCGGCGATCTGACGGCCCCGGGCTCACGCGGGGCGGGTACCTCGGCGAACCGCCGCGCTGCGCTCCTCCCCGTGGTCTCCGCCGGGAGCTGGGCCCGCATCCACCCCGCGCAGACCCCGGAGCTGTGCCTCACGGCGGGGAAGGAACGCTCCGGGCGGTACCGATCCGAGGTGGCGGTCCAGCGCTCCTGCACGGACCCCGGTCCGCGCTCGTTCCTCCAGCCCGACGGTGACGATCTGGCCAACATCAAGTGGGAGCATCCGACGGACAAGGGAATGGGCTGTCTGACCATCCTCGACAGCGGCCCCGCCAAAGGGCTGGTCGAGCCGCAGGGCAACTGCCTCGCCGACAAGGACGCACAGTTCTTCCGGATCGAGCGCTTCGGCACCACCGCGGAGGGCTACCGGCTGCGGCGCGCACACACCGAGTTCTGCCTGGGCATCCTTGACGGTGAGACGATCGCCGGGGCCGAGGCCGTCCAACAGCCCTGTGGTGACCGACCCGCCCAACGCTTCCTGATCGACCTGCTCCCTGAGGCCGCCGTCCCGGGCTGACGGCAGGTCCGCGACCAGGCGGCCCGCCGCCCCGAGAAGGGCGGCGGGCCACCGGCGTGAGGTCAGCGGGCCACGGGGGTGACGTAACCGCTGATCCTCTGCTGCGGGTTGGCCCAGGTGCCGACCTTGTAGGAGTCCCACTTGCGGCGGCTCACATTGCCGGGCTCGGGGCCCTGGTTGCCGCCCACCACAGTGATGGTTGAGCCGGAGATGGCCACCACGATGGCCACGTGGTCGTCGCCGGTTGTCGAGGTGTGCAGGTTGTAGAGGATCGCATCGCCGACCTTCGGGGTCGAGTGCATCGGACCGTACTTGGTGAAGCTGGAGGCGAGGTCGCCGAGCTGGCTCATCCTGCCGCCCACGCCGTTCTTCCACCACACCCAGCCGACGAAGTCGGCGCACCAGGGGTGCGCTTCGGTGTGGTTGGGGCCGCAGCTGCCGGTCTGGGCGGTGCCCCGGCCCCAGTAGCTGCCCTTGTTGTTCAGGCCGCACGCGCGCGCACCGATCTGTCCCTTGGCGGTGGTGGCGATGTTCTCCCCTAATGAGGCGGCCTGGGCGTTGCCGGCGCCTGTAACGGCTAACCCGGTACCGGCGAGCAGGGTGATCGCGACGCCCCTGGCCGCGAGGGAAGTGAGTTTGGGCATGGCTGACTCCATGGTCGAGTGCCGTGGTTCACACGGCTGTTCGCTGGGATGGCAGAACTCTCGACGGGGCAGCCTGGCGCGGCCAAGTCTTCCTGCTGTCCGGGACTGTCCGGACCTGTCCGACCCGCTGTCCGTGCAGCTCAGCGGATACCGGCGCATGGGCACGACCGGATGCCGGACCGGAGGCAAGCTGCGGCCCGGGGGCGGGGTGCGGGGGCGGGGCGGGGTACGGGTGCCCGCTCTAGAGCGGGCGGCGGTGCCCGCGGGGCGGGCTCTCGCCGGTGCGCGCGGCCGGGACCTCGGCAGCGGGCCGAAGCTGGGTGACCGGTAGCAGAGCTACCGAAGCGTCATTGCCACGGCGCAAATGATCGGCCGGGCAAGACCTAGTGCTGTGGCCGGAAAGGTTTGCCGGGGCGCGGCGTCCGGTGCCATGGGGCCTCGCCAGGCCCGCAGGGCCTAGGCCGTCTCTTTCGGATCTTTCCTGGCCCGCGCTGTCTGGCACCGCACCTCGCCGCGTTGTCGGGGCGCCCGAGTACAGCCCGTACCCGAGGGCACCCCCCCCTTCGGGTGAACGGGAAAAAAAAAAAAAG
>NZ_JBVIFS010000058.1:0-19527 GCF_055571215.1 Streptomyces sp. NPDC030995 | reverse complement strand
CCGAGTACTGGACGTACTCGGGCGCCCCGACAACGCGGCGAGGTGCGGTGCCAGGCAGCGCGGGCCAGGCAAGATCCGAAAGAGACGGCCTAGCCGAGCCGCTCCAGCGCGGTGAGTACCCGCGCCGCTCCGTCCTCCTGGGAGATCCCGGCGGCGAGCCGGCGGGAGCGGGCGGCGAAGGCAGGGGTCCGGGTGGCCGCGACGATTGCGGCGGCCAGCCGGGGTGCGGTCAGGTGCTGGTAGCGAAGCGGTGGACCGCAGACGCCCAGAGCGCTGAGGCGGGCGGCCCAGAAGTGCTGGTCCAACTGGACCGGGACGGGGACGGCCGGGACCCCTGCGCGCAGGCCGGCCGCGGTGGTGCCGGCGCCCGAATGGTGGATCACGGCGGCGGTGCGCGGGAACAGCCAGGTGTGGGGCACCTCTTGGACGGTGAGCAGATCGTCGCCCTCGGCGTGCAGGCCGGACCATCCCGCCTGGACGATGCCGCGCACCTTGGCCCGTCGCAGGGCCTCGGAGACGAGCCCGCTCAGCTGCTCCGCATCGGCGGCGACGAAGCTGCCGAAGCCGACGAAGACGGGCGGGGGGCCCGCGCCGATGAAGTCCAGCAGCCGCGGCTCGGGTTGCCAGCCGGGCGGCTCCGCGGGCCACCAGTACCCGGCGACCTCGTGGCCTTCGGGCCAGTCCGCAGGGCGGCGGACGACGCTCGGGCTGAACCCGTGCAGGACGGTGCGCCCGCGCGGCAGGCCGAGCGGCCCGCCGAACCTCTGCGCGGGCAGGCCGAGTTCACGCCGCAGCTCGCCCACTGCCGGGGCGAAGAGCCGGTCCGTGGCGGCCCACAGGGCTCGCGCCGCCAGCCTGTTCCCGTACGGTCCGAACGACCGGGACCCGGTGACCAGGGGCGGGAAGGCCCCTGTCGGTTCGATCGGCTGCAGGTAGACGCCGATGCTGGGCAGTCCCCACGCCTCGCCGAGTGCCGAGCACATGGGGTCGGTGAGCGTGGAGGTCAGGACCACGTCGGCGCCCTGCCGTACGGCGTCCACGACACCCTCGGTGAGCCGGGGCATGAACTCCCGTGCCATGCGGATCACCCGGGCCATGGCCACGGGCGGGCTGACCGCTCTGGCCAGTCCCTGGCCGGCCGCGGAAGCCAGTTCCTCACGCGGGTCCACGGGCAGGGGGCGGAAGCCGAGTCCGTGGGCCGTCACCGCGCTGTCGAAGCGGCTGTGCGTGGCGATCGTCACCTCGTGCCCCGCGGAACGCAGCCGCGCCCCCAATCCGGTGTAGGGGGCGACGTCACCCCAGGATCCCGCGGTCACGATCAGTACGCGCACGACCTCATGATGTCACGCGGGACTCTGGAGAACGATGGTGCCGCCCACGGCCACCGTTGCGGGTACGGCGACCGTGGCAGGCGCGGTCAGGATGCGGGGCGGCGCGCGCGAACGGGATGGGTCAGGGCCTGCTGGCCCCCTGAGGGCAGCATCCGGAGCTCGCCCTGGTCGCTGATCTCGGCGCGGATGATTCCGGTGTCGTCGGCATAGACGGGATGACCGCCCGGCCCCGTCTGCGCGGTGCGTGTGACGACGACGATGTCCGTGCCTTCCGCCCCGGGTTCACTCCTGTCGAACACCAGCTCGTAGCGATCCTCTTGGTCATCGCCCACCGCGTACCTCCACGTCCCTGCTGTCGAGTGGCCCGCGCACGGGCGGGCGCCGCGTACCAACGTGCCCCATGAGCCTCGATGACGAGGCGCACCACGCGGCACCGGGGTCCGACTGGGGGGACGCGGAGCCCGACCGGTGCGCCCTCGGCCCGCGCCGCTGAAAGCGCACCCGTCGGGCACTTCGCCTGCCCGGCCGGTCAGGAAGGGCGCGGGCCGACGCCGTGGAGGAGGGTGTCGAGGATCCTGGTCGCGAGCGCGTCGGGGTCGGGCTGGTGATCGCCGTGGGTGGCGTCTTCCCCTCCGTGCAGAGCCTCGCTGATGAGGGCGTAGAAGACGCGGCGTACCCACTCCAGGTCGGCGTCCGGGGCGATCGCGCCCTCGGCCTGGATCCGGCCGAGCAGTTCGGTGCAGCGGTGCGCGATCTCCTGGTGCGTCCGCGCGGCCTGCTCGCTCTGGGCCACGGCCGGGCTGAGGGCGAAGCCCCAGGCGCCCTTGACCCGTAGCACGTTGGCGGTGGCGCGGTGCAGTGCGACCAGCGGAGGGGCGGTCTCGGGGTGACCGTCCTCGATGGCCTCCGCGAGTTTGGATGCCGCCTCGGCGGCCAGGGCGTCGACCAGGGCCTGCCGGTTGGCGAACCGCCGGTGGACGGTGGTCCGGGTGACTCCGGCCGCCTCCGCGACCTGTTCCATGGACGCGGCCGGATTCTCGGCCAGGACGTGTTCCGCGGCCGCCAGGATCGCGCGGACGCTGCGTTCGGCGTCGGCCCGCAGCGGGCGGCCCGCCGTCTTGCTCATGTTTGCCTCCAGCCCTGTCATACGCGGAGACGTTACAGCGAGGGCGCGGGTCCCTCCATAACCGACACAATGGTGTTGCAGTTCTATGAGAATCCGATACTCTCGTGTCACAGATGACGAAGCGTCGGTTCGGTCTGGTCCAGCCTGACCGTCCCGCGTTTCCACACGAGCACGAGAGAAGGAGCACCACTGTGCGCACCACTGCTCTGATCACCGGCGCATCCTCCGGCCTCGGCGCGGAGTTCGCCGCGCAGCTCGCCGCGCGCGGCCACGACCTCGTCCTGGTCGCCCGCTCGGCCGACCGCCTGGCCGCCCTCGCAGACCGGCTCGGGGAGGCCCACGGGGTGAACGCCCACGTCCTGGTCCAGGACCTTGCCGAACCGGACGCCGCCCGCCGCATCGGCGCCGAGCTGGCCGACCGTGGCCTGACCGTGGACGTGCTGGTCAACAACGCCGGATTCGGCACCTGCGGCCGGTTCGAAGACACCGACGGGCAGCGTGACCACGACCAGCTGATGGTGAACGTCGTCTCGCTCGTCGACCTCACCCATGAGCTGCTGCCCGGCATGCTCGCGCGCGACCGGGGCTCGGTGATCAACGTGGCGTCCACCGCCGCCTTCCAGCCGACGCCGTACTTCGCCGTCTACGGCGCGTCCAAGACCTTCGTGCTCGACTTCAGCCTCGCGCTCCGCCAGGAGTACCGACGGCGCGGCATCCGCGTGCTCGCGCTCTGCCCGGGGCCGGTGGAGACCGGGTTCTTCGACGTCATCGGGACCCGGAAGGCTGCCGTGACGGGGGCGTTCAGCATGCCCGAGCCGGTGGTCCGGTCCGCACTGCGCGCCCTCGACGCCGACCGCGCCTACGTCACACCGGGCCTGAGCAACGCGGTGTCCGCCCACTTGGCGCCCCGCCGGCCGCGCACGATGGTCGCGGCGATCGCCGAGCGCCTCGGGCGCGGCGTCCGGGACGTGCACAAGGAGGCGCAGCGGACGGCGGCGTAACGGATCACCGGCCGGAAGATCCTTCGCGTCCCTACGACCAGAACTCGTCGTAGGTTGCTTGATCGGCCCAGAGCTCCCAGCCCTCTACGATCCTGCCGTCGCTGATGTGGAAGACGATGACGTAGTCCATGTCGAGCTGCTTGCCCTCGCGCGACGCCGTGGCATGGAGGAGGGCGACCGTATGGGCGTCGTTGGCGAGAACATCGTGGAGCTGCGGGCGGTACGTACC
Source organism: Streptomyces sp. NPDC030995 (assembly GCF_055571215.1). Taxonomy (NCBI): domain Bacteria; kingdom Bacillati; phylum Actinomycetota; class Actinomycetes; order Kitasatosporales; family Streptomycetaceae; genus Streptomyces; species Streptomyces sp. NPDC030995. Next base: position 15,840 of record NZ_JBVIFS010000058.1, on the reverse strand, counting down.
GCCGGACAGCTCGAAGTCCCGACCGAACATCTCGAACGCGGCCTCGCGGCCCTGATACTCCCCCGACAGCGGCCCCCGACCCCCGTGGTGCCATACGACGTCGGGATGGAAGACCTCCGCCAGCGCTTCCATGTCGCCCGCCGAGAAGGCCGCCATGGCGCGCTGGAACACACCGATGTGCGGGTGATCGGTCATCGCTTCCTCCCTTGGCCGGCTGTGAAAGTAGCCCGAATCCGGCAGACAGGGTGGTGGGCGCACCGTCTGTGCAAGTGCTCCCACCTGATCGGATGCGATGCCCCGCCCAGCCGCTGCGGGGCAGGAGTGCCCCGCAGCGGCCTGGTCAGCGGTTCAAGTGGATGCGGTTGCGGGGGATGGGAGGTTCGATGATCTGGATCAGGGCGTGGGTCATGCAGTAGCCGCCGCCGAGGCCGACCATGAGGACGTAGTCGCCCGGGTACAGGCGGCGTTCGCGGACGAGGTGGTCGAGGCCGAGGAACTGGTCGGCGGGGCCGATGTGGCCGGTCTGGCGGGCGTAGTACCAGGTGGTGCGTTCGCGGGTGAGGCCGAGGGGTTCGGCGAAGTAGAAGTCGGCCATTTGCCAGGCGGACGAGGGGACGATGGTGTGCTGCAGGGCTTTGGGGTCGATGTCCTCTTCGGCCAGGACGGCCTTGAGGCTGCGGTCCAAGGCCTTCCAGATGAGGTGTTCGTGGGGTGGCAGGCCGGTGTCCACGAGGAACTGCCGTCGTTTGGCGTTCCACTGTTCATCGTCGGTCTGCGTTTGTTCCCTGCTGAACTCCTCCAGTTCGGGAATCGCGGTGTGGGCGGTGGCGCAGAGTCGGGCGAAGCCGGAGCTGCGGGACATCAGGAGTGCGCTGCCTCCGTCCGCCATGATCATTCCTGGGCTGCCCTGCCAGCGGTCCAAGTGCTCGGGCGGGAAGATCGCGGCGGCGGTGACCAGCGCTTCGCCGTCGGGGCGGCCGGCGAGGTGGCTGGCAGCGGCGACGAGGCTGGCCATGCCGCCGTTGCTGGCGGCGCGCAGTTCGTAGCACTCGGCGTCGGGGGCGGCGAGGGCGCGTTGGACGTATTGGGCGGGAGTGCTGTGGGCTTGGTGGCCGACGGTGGTGTAGAGGAGGAGGGACAGGTCTTGGGGGCTGGCCGAGGCGTTGGTGAGTGCGTCGATGGCTGCCCGGACCGCCATGCGGACGGTGAGTTCCTCGGTGCTGGTGGTGGTGAAGGAGGAGCCGAGCTGGTCGGCGCGGCGCTGTTTGATCAGGCCGCGGGCCAGGGCGTCGGAGGTCGCGGTGGCTGTCGGCAGCCATCGGCCCGTGGAGCGGATGAGGATGTCGTCCCATTTCATGACCGGGCCGCCGTTTCGGTGGTTTCCGACAGGGCGGGCGTCGCCGCGCCGGGGATGCCGAGGGTGAGGGGTTGTGCGAGGCCGGCGGCGCGTTGGACGCGGCCGGTGGTGCGGTCGAGGGTGCCCAGTACCGCGCCGTGGATGCCGTGCATGCGGACGACGGTGGTGGTGTCGACGAGGGCGTGGACGCTGCCGGGGTCTGTGGAGGTCGGGGCGTGGAGCAGGAGCCCGAGGGTGGGGTGTACGCGGGTGAGGCTGGTGTCGTTGTGGGGGGTGGCGAGGTCGATGGCGTCGATGCCGGTGAGCGCGGCCAGGGGGACGGGGGCGTCGTCGGGGGCCGTGGCGAGGACCGCGGTCTGGATCATGGCGTCGAGGGTGAGTGCGGGGATGCGGAAGGCCTCGAAGGCGGGGTGCCAGAGCGGGGCGAGCGCGAATCGGGCGCTGGCCCCGTGATGGTCCACGTGGTGGCCGGCGGTGGAGGCGAACGGTCCGGTGAGCTGGACCAGCGGGTTGGGGTGGTGCAGCTCCATGCCGGTGGACGGGCGGCTGGGCCGGGGGTGATCGTGCGTGGGGATCGGGTGCTGGTCGGGGGAGAGGAGTACGTCGACGCTCTGGCAGAGGCGGTCTCGGACCAGGACCGTGCCGTTGGGGCTGGTGCGGTCGGTGAGGATGCGGACGCGGACCCGCCGGCTGCCGTCGGGAGCGGCGGGCAACAGGTGTGCCCGGGTTCGGATGAGCAGCGGGGGATGCTGGGGAAGGACGGTCAGGGCGCTGTGGCAGCGCAGGTCGCGGAAGCCGATGACCTGCAGGTGGGGTGCGAGGGTCAGGGCGGCTTCGGCGGCGATTTCGAGGGCGAAGGCGCCGGGGACGACGGGCACGCCCTTGACGGTGTGGTGGGTGATCCAGGCATCCGGGCCGTCGGCGTCGAGGGGGTGGGCCAGGCGGCGCTCGAAGACGCTGTCACCTCCCTCGTCGGTCAGGCGGCGTCCCAGGAGCGGTGCGGACGTTGCCGGGGGCTGTGGGACGGAGGTGGTGTGCGGGGGGTGGGCCGCGGTCGTGGGGCTTTGGGTCCCGAGGAAGGCCAGGGCCTGTACGTGGGCGTGGTGGGTGAGTGCCTGGAGGAGCTGTCGGGCGCCTTGGCGGGCGGTGACGACCTCGTAGCGGCCGGTGCTGGCGATCTGCTCGGCAAGGAGGGGATCGGCCCCCGCCCCGTGGTCGGACCACACGGCCCACATGAGGCTGAATTCCTTGGCTTCGGGGGTGGCGTGGTGGCGGGCGGCGCAGGTGAGGAAGTCGTTGCCGGCCACGTAGTCGGCGTCCCCGGGGTTGCCGAAGACGACGGACATCGAGCTGAAGTTGCACCACAGGCGCGGCGGGTTGTCGCGCAGGGCGTTCTTCAGGTTGAGGTAGCCGCGGACCTTGATGTCCCGGACGGTGCGGAAGTCGCCGAGGGGTTTGAAGCCGAGGGCGCGGGACTTGATCTCGGTGGCGGTGTTGAGCAGCAGGTCGATGCGGCCGTGACGGTCCAGGACGTGCCGGACCGTTCGGGCCACCAGCTCGGCGTCGGTGAGATCGCAGGTGAGGTAGTGAACGCGGTCGGCGCCGCACTGTTCTCTGAGCTGGGAAAGGGTCCCGGCGATCTCCTGGGCGCGGACCAGCCGTGCGTGTGAGGCCTTGATGTCCTTGACGGAGAGGGAGGGGTCCTGGGCGCGGGTCTGGCGGATGTGGTCGGCGAGGGAAGGCACGGGCCCGCCGTCCGGATCGGGCAGGGGGGTGCGGCCCAGGATGTAGAGGTGAGGGGCCTTGTCGGCGGTGAGGGCGAGGAGGAGCGAAGGGGTGATGCCACGCGCTCCGCCGGCCGCGAGGATCACCGAATCCCCGTCCAGCGTGAAGGGGGTTGCCGGGTCGGTGGGAGCGGCGGGAGCGGCCGGAGCGGCCGGAGCCAACCGGAAGCCGAGGCGTTTGCCGTTCAGGTGGGCGACGGCGGCGCCCGGGACGCGCCGTGACGCTTCGGCCGCGAGCAGATCGAGGGCCTTCCGCGGCGGGAGGTCGCCGGCGAGCACCGTAAGGGCGGCACAGTCGGGCAGTTCCGTCGCGACGGAACGGATCGACCCGGTGAACAAGCCGCTGAAGGGATGCGGGACACCGTCAGGGAGGGCGTGGGTGAGCAGCGCCGTGACGCTGCCCGTCGCGAGAGGACCGGCGAGGGCGCTGGCGATGGCGAAGGTGAGGTCGTGCAGGGCCAGGACGCGGGCGGTGGCGGTCGGCGAGGTGATGGCGGGAAGACGGGTGAGGATACGGACGTGCTGCGGGGGAGTGTCCAGCCCGGCCAGGGCGGCGGCCACGTCCTCGGCGCGAACGGGCGTGGCACGGGGTGTCGGGGTGGCGGCGGGGCACCACAGGTGGATGTCCGGTGCGTCGGGCACGAGGCCGGCCAGGAACGGGTCGTCGCACAGCACCAGCGTCCCGGGGGCGAACGGCTCGGCCTGTGCACCGGCGTGGGGCTGCGGCGGGGGAAGCTCGTGCAGGCCGTACGCCATCGGTTGGCCCTGCTGGGCGTCCGACGGCTCCTGGAGGGCGTGTTGGGCCCGATCGGATGCGCTGCCGGCCGCCCCTGCGGGGGTGATGCGGACCGTCGGGGCGCCCGGCGTGCGGGGGGTGATGACGGTGTCGGCACCGGTCGTCAGTGCCTCCAGCACCGCGAGGGCCCCGGCCGCGGCGCGGTAGCGGGGGCCGTCGGCGAGGTGCTGACCGTCCTTGGGGGCCGGCGGGTCGTCCGGGTGGGACATGCGGGTCCGTACGGTCGCCAGGGCGGGCAGGCCGTGGCGGGCCGCGGTCTGCGCCCGGGCGAGAGCGAGAACGACCACGCCCTCACCCGGCGCGCGGTCGCTGGGAACATCGAGGGTGCCGGCCGGTGTGTCGCTCTGCGGCAGCGTGTTGCCGTCCGCGGCGCAGACGAGCACGAGATCGCAGGAGCCGTTGTCCAGCCACCGCTGCGCCTGGCGAACTGCGGCGAGGGTGCTGTCGGTGTCGGCGTGGCAGGTGGTGATGGGGCCTTGGAGGTCGTGGTAGTTGGCCACACGGCCGGCCACCAGGCCCGTCGGGGCGCCGGTGAAGGTGTGAGCATGCGGTGAAGCGGACCCCTCGGTCACGGCGGTCGCCAGCAGCGAGCGGAGTTCCTCGGCGGCTTCGGGGCCGTGGAGCGCGGCGACCGGTGCTGTGGCGTCGGCGAGGTGGATGTGGGCCATGGCCTCGACCGAGCGCCGCGTCATGGTCCCGGCGGCGGCGACAACGGCGGTGGTCGGACGCAGTTCGTCCCAGGCCGCCCCGAGGGCCGGGGCGAGATCGCGGACTGCCTGCACGGACATGATCTGGGTGCGGTCGATCTGGCGGAGCGTGGGAGGCGGGATGCGCAGAGGGGGATCGGTCGGATGGGGGTAGCGGTCGCCGAATCCGGGCTCGGGGGGCGGCCCTTCGCCGCGCAGCCAGGTGTCGACCGTGTCGGTGGCGGCCCCGGGGAACAGCGCGGTGCGTGCGACGATGACGATGTCGTCCTGGACGGAGTCCGCCCGAGTGGGCTTGCCGGTCTGCAGGGTCTGCAGGGTCCGCAGGGTCGGGTGGTCGTCGGTGAGGACGACGTGACCGTTGACCCCTCCCAGGCCGGCGGAGCAGACGGCGACGGTGCGGGGGCGCGTACCGGGCCGCCAGTCGATGTGCCGCACCGGAACGGCAATGGGATCGACGGACTGTCCGGCCGCGGGTGCGGGGAAGCGCTCGAAGTAGGGCTGGCGCAGGATCCGTTCGTGGCGCAGGCCGAGGACGGCATGCAGGACGGAGACCAGGCCGGCGTTGGCGATGGTGTGCCCGAAGATCGCTTTGGCCGAGGTGACCGGGCAGGGGCTGGTCCGGTCGGCCAGGGCCTCGCGCAGCATCTCGAGCTCGACCGGGTCCCCCTTGGTGGTGCCGGTGCCGTGGGCGATGATCCAGTCCAGGTCGCCGGGTGCGATGCCGGCTTCCCGCCAGGCGCGGCGCAGCGCGAGGGACTGGCCCCGGGCGGCGGGGGCGTGGATGGAGGCGGCCCGTCCGTCGGCGGACAGCCCGACGCCGCGGATCACCGCGTGCACGGTGTCCCCGTCGGCGCGGGCCCGGTCCAGGCGCTTGAGGACGAGGGTGATGCTTCCCTCGCCGGTGCGGGTACCGGAGGACTTCTCGTCGAAGGGACGGATGTCGTCCCCGGTCGCCAGTGTGCCGGTGGTCCCGAACAGCCGGCTCAGGGACGGGCTGATCATGACGCTGGAGGTGCACAGGGCGATGTCGGAGGTGTCCTGCTGCAGTGAGCGGACGGCCGCGTCGAGGGCGTAGAGGCTGCTCGCGCAGGCGGCTTCGGCGACCACGCTCTCCGATCCGGCCGGGACGAGGCCTTCCAGAGCGCGGTGGAGGTAGAAGGGGGCGGTGGACAGCGCCGGGGGGAAGGAGTCGCGCTGGTAGTGGGCCGCCAGGATGTCGCCGTTGTGCTCGTTGAGCCAACGGGCACCGGGCCTGCCCTCGGTGGCCCGGGCAAGATGACTCGCGTAGGTGCGGGCGAGCACGTCGTTGTAGAGGTGGGGATACTCGTGCTCGCCCATGCTGGCGGCCGCGCACAGCCAGCGGTCGGTGTCGCGGGCGCGGAGCCCGTCGAGGGCCTGGAGGGCTGAGTGCCGCAGGAACGTCATGACGGGCGGGGCGTCGGCGGGCCAGTCTCCGGCGTCGATATCGGCGGCAAGGCGAGGGTGCGGCGTGAGCTTGTCGATGAAGCCTCCCAGGGCTGCGTTGCGCAGCTCGGGTGGCATGACGTGCTCGGCGCTCCACAGCAGGGGCGGCTTGAACTGGTTGCGGCCGGCTTCCAGGACTTCCCATACCTGTTGTGGGCTGTCGGCGCCGGCCAGGACCGCGCCGTACCCCACAATCGCGACGGGCGGGTTGCTCATGGTCTTCTCTCCGGAATCGTCTGATCGGGCAGGGGCGGGCACCGGCGTCCGTCCGGCTGGTGCGGTGCGGCACCGAGGATCTACGAGGTGGGCGCGGGGGCCCGACACCCCCATCGACCGGCGACCGTCAGGGCCGGATGGGAATCGGGCGGCGTCGACCAATGAGAGTGCGGCTGTCGGCTGACGGGTGCTGGGGTGGTTCGGAGGCCGGTGACGGCATGGACACCGACTGCCGTCGGCCGTCCCCACCTGCGGGGGGATGGCGCCTGACGTCGGGTCCGTCGCGGCAGATCGCCACGGACCAGGCGGTGAGGGGCTGAGGACGCGCAAGACCGTGACCGGCCGTGTCGGCTGATGGCTGTTCACGGCCCGGGCCCCGACGTGACCGGCACGGTCTCGCTGGCGAGTTCCCGGTTTCCCGGTCCTCCCCCTCGGCCGCGACCGCGCTACACCGCCGCCGCCCGGGCCTCGATGACGGCGTCGGCGATCCTGCCCAAGGTGGCCAGCTGGAGGAGATTGGGGTTGTGCCGCAGGCCCTCGACGCCGTAGAGCTCTTCGGTGCGTCGCAGGAGGGCCAGTTGCTGGAGGGATTCGACCCCGAGGGCCGCCTCGAGGTCGGCGTCCTCCTCCAGTACCTCTTCGGGGTACTCGAGGGCTTCCGCGTACACGGTGCGCAGGCGGGCGACGATCTCCTGCCGATCGGCTACCGAGGGCACGGCCGACGCGGCCGACGCGGCCGACACCTCGGGCTCGGATGGCGTGGCGGCAGGCTCCCGCAAGGTCTCGGTGGCGGCGGCCACGGCTTCGTGAACCGGCGACGGCGCAGCCGCCCAGGTGGGAGCGTCCGTCGGGGAGGGCCGGGTGTCCTTCAGCTTGCCGTTGCGCTTGCCCTTGCCCTTGCCCTTGCCCTTGGACTTCTTTCCGTGGCTCCCTGCGGACTCGGCCGTACCAACCGGGGCCGAGGCCAGAGCGCCGGACGCGAGGCCCCGCAGGACCGCGGCCGGGCCGGCGGCATCCGCCAGCGGGACGTACACGCGAATGCCCGGCAACGAAGCCTCCGCGAGGGGGCCGGCGACCGGTCGGGCTCCGCAGTCCACGAAGACATTCACGCCCTGCCCGTGGAGGTCCCTGAGCGTGTCCAGGAGCCGAACGGGGCTGGTCAGCGAGTCGATGGTCATCTCCAGCGGGTCGTCGTCCCCGACCTCACGCCCCAGGTTCGTGGACCAGATCCGCCAGTTCCTGCCCCCGTACGGCACGGGGGGTTGCTGGTTCCTCAGCAGGCGAGCCGCCGGGCCGAGAGCCGGGGAGTGCGAGGCATGCGGGACATCGAGTTCGGCGGTCGGCCACCCCAGGAACTCGGCGATCTCGCCGGCGCGCGCGATCGCGGCAGCCGGCCCGCTCAGGACGGACTGGCGGGGCGCGTTCACACAGGCCACCACCAGATCGGGGTCCCCGACGAGCGCCGCGAGGTTGCGCGCGTCGGCCTCCCGGGTCCCCACCGCCAGCATCGCCCCGGGCCAGTTCTGCTCGGACAGGGCACGGGAACGGGCCACCGCGAGACGGGCCGCGTCCTCGATCGTCAGATGTCCGGCGGCGGCCAGCGCCCACAACTCGCCGATGCTCTGCCCCGCCACGGCAAAAGGCTCCAGGCCGCATTCGGCGGCTGCCGCGCTCACCGCCGCGGAGACCGCGAAGATCTCCAGGTACTGCGCGTCCGGATCAGCCGAACCGGGCGGCGGGGCGCTCGGGCCGACCAACCGGGGAGACACCTTCTCCATGCCCAGCTCTACCGCGACTTCGTCGATCCGCGCCAGCACGTCCCCGACGGAGACGAACTCCCGTGCCAGCTCGCCTAAGACACCGCTGCTCGGCCGGGGAACGGTCCCCGGTATCAGCAGGACAACGCGTCCATCCATCTCGCAACTCCCTCGTCTTCAGTACGTTTGTGATCTTGCCGCCACCCCGGTGCGTCCGGTTCTGCATCGGACGCACCGGCGCGTGCCGGGACCACGCTCTATCCGAGTCACGGGTATTCACGGCCTGCGGCCGGGGCCTCATGGCCCCGGCCCGGCTATGCGGAGGCTTATGTTCAGCCCGTCGGAAGTGGAATCCTTACTTCTTCACATACAGCCCGTGGAGGTAGGCGGGCATTTCCACGCCTAAGGATATCCGCTCGCACACATAGGCACTCCAGGTGCCTTCGGTGATTCCCCTCTGCCCCCGGGCCTCGCACTTTGCGGCACTGTCGTATGTCTTATAACCCACGTAGCCCGCAGGTACGGTCGAGGACACGGCCTGGGGAACCGGAACCTCGGCGGCCGTTGCCGTGCCAGACACCGCGGCAGTGAGGAATGAGGCGGCCACGGCCGCCGAGGCGACCCATATGGAAGTACGCACTGATTGACTCCTCTTTATTTTTCACGCACCCGGCCGACACTCGGCCAAAGGTGTTCGGAACAGACGAATAAACACTACATACGCCGCATTGAATATCAAGTTCCTTTCTTTTTCCTTTCTTCTGGCTTGAAACCATCACGTAAGTCACAAGGCGCGGCTCCGGGCCACCTGCCTGGTGAGATCCGCCCCATGGCGCGGAAATTGGGACGCGCGCGGGATGGGCGCCGTGCCGGCGGTTGTTCCTGTTTGGCGGACAGGTTTGATGGGCCGGGACTCGGCGAGGGGTTTGTCCCGGCACACGTCGGCGTGTCCGGCAGGAGGGCCGACTTCCCTCGTAGGCTGCATCCGGTACGTGACGGACAGGAGGCTGAGGTGGCCGAGACGCTGGTGGCCGAAGTGATGGCCGAGCTGGCCGAGCTCGAGGACCCGAAGGCGCGCGAAGTGAATGAGAAGCACGGTGACGACCACGGTGTGAACCTCGGCAAGCTGCGCGCGCTCGCGAAGCGGCTGAAGACGCAGCAAGAACTCGCACGCGGGCTCTGGGCGACGGATGACACCGCGGCGAGACTGCTGGCGATCCTGATCTGCCGCCCGAAGGCGTTCGAGCGCGACGCGTTGGACGTCATGTTGCGCGAGGCGCGCACCCCCAAGGTCCACGACTGGCTCGTGAACTACGTGGTGAAGAAGAACCCGTACGCCGAAGAGCTGCGCCTGGCCTGGTCCGCCGACCCGGATCCGGTGGTCGCGAGTGCCGGCTGGGCTCTGACCACCGAACGCGTGACGAAGAAGCCCGAGGGACTCGACCTCGCTGGACTGCTCGACGTCATCGAGGCGGAGATGAAGGACGCCCCGGATCGCTTGCAGTGGGCGATGAACCACTGTCTGGCGCAGATCGGAATCGAGCACGCCGAGCACCGCACCCGTGCGATCGACATCGGTGAGCGCCTGGAAGTGCTCAAGGACTACCCGACGTCCCCGGGCTGCACGTCTCCGTTCGCGCCCATCTGGATCACTGAAATGGTGCGCAGACAGCACGAGAAGAACGAGCAGACGTTGGCTTGACTGGCGGTGGCTCGTTCTTGAGGCGCCGGTGCGCCATCGACTCAGTCGGTGTTCGGACGGTGGACGGCGACGGGTCGGTGCGGCCGGCCCGTCCCCCGGTCATCCGCCAGAATGGGGGCTCCCAAGGTCCCGGCGTTGCCATCGCCCGTGTCCGGCCCTGGCTGTTCGGAGACGCCAGATCGAGGCAGGAGCACCTTGACCCCTACGAACCGCTGGCACCTGCAAGGCTCTGCCGGTCACGCCTACTCCGGCGAGGAAGCTCGACAGCTGCTTCGAAAGCGGTGGGACTGGGCGAACCAGGAAACGTGGTTCGAGAATGACGCGGGGCGGCGCTTGGCCGTGGTCACCAACGGCGAACGCGCGATGGTCGTGTTGCTGGACGGGGAAGACGACCCAGGCGAGCATCTCGTCGATCCGCGCGGCGAAGGCTCCTCCGGCGGCTACGTGCTGTCCAACGGGCAGGTCGACACCTACGCCGACCGGGACACCGTCGCCTTCGACGTCGCCGGCCAGGCCGTGGCGTGCTTCATCGAGCACGGCATCTGGCCCGCCGAGGTGACCGTCGAAGGGCGGCTGGGGTGAGTGGTCGGGCCGGGGCAGCGCCGCCGACCTGCGGCAGCGGGCCGCCAACCGCCCCAGTAATTCCGATGGCACGGACGGCCTTCAGACGACAAGACTGCTCTGGTGAACCCCCTGCCGCCGTTGCCCGGCTCGCTCCCTCTGCCACCACTGGACCCGCGCGCCCGCGACATCGTTCTCGACTATGCGGGCATGCACGCCCTGGTTGCCGACCTGGTTCTGCCGGGCGACGCGTCGATGTACGTCATGAGCGCGATGGAAACCTCCCGCGAGCTCATCCGGCACTCCTGCTACCGGTACGAGTTCGCCACCGTCGCCGTCACGCATGCCCTGTTCGCCCTGGAACACGTCCTTGCCGAGCGTCTGGCCATCAACGAGCCACTCCAGGACCTCATCGAGCGGGCCACCGACGCAGGGCTCGTCCCGGCCGAACTCGCCGCCGAACTCGACCGCGGCCGACTGCTGCGCGACGAGCTCACGCAGGGCGCCGTGACAAGTGCCGCCCTCAGCCCGGCCAGGGCCGTCGGCATGGTGCGTGCCGTCTTCGATGCTGTCTCCCTGCTCCTTCGCCCACCAACCACGGCAGAAGCGGCAGCCGGAGCACAGCCTGAAGACCGACTCGCCCGGCTGTGGGAGGAACACCTGCGTGCGCTGTTCCCCGCAAGCTTCCGCGGCGTGGACATCGAGGGCGTGGAGCTGATCCTCCTGGACGCCGATGTCGCCGGCCTCGTGCAGAGAGAGCTGAACGGCGGACTCGACGACCGTGGCATTGCCGTCCTCTGGGCGTGCATCGCCGACCTCGACAAGACCGTGCCCCTGATCAACGAGGAGTACTGCGCCTCCTACTTCACCAAACTTCGGACGATGGCCAAACTCGCAGCAGCGCGCCACCTACCCCCAGCGACCTGACAGGCTCCTCCAGTCCGGGCCGCCGTCCGGGAGGCGGTTGGTCAGGGTGCGGCCCGCGTGCCCCCCCGGCCACGAGGCAGCCGAGGGCGGCGACGAAGAAGAGGAGACCTATCAGGAGTGCCTCGCCCCCGTCGTAGGAGTTCTGGCCGACGTGGGCGAGGAAATCGTCCAGCCCGACCCGGCGCAGGAGGTCGGAGTCGGCCTTCACCTTGTCGGCGCGGGCCGAGGAGTCGCCGGCGAACTACGTGATCTCGCGGCCGCGGTGGACGACCGGTCCGGCCGGGTCGAGCCAGTGCAGCGGGTAGACTGCCACGCCCAGCTCCGCGATCTGCAGCACGAGTTCGGTGTCGGCGCCCATGGGGCCCGCCTGCGGCGGTGAGCTCTTCAGTTTCACGCGGCCACGCAAGGACCGTTCGGCGCCCAGCCAGGTGCCGAGGTCCTCCATTGCGGCATCGTCCCCCGGGACGTCGATGCGAAGGTGCATGCGGCCGGCGCTTCCTTCCCCCTCTGGCACGGCGCGGCCCTCCCGGCCGCGTGGTCATCGTAGGACTTCCGTACCGGCAGGGGGTCGGTCGAATACCGGCCGATTGGACCGCGCCCGACGACCCTCTGACGTGCGCGCAGCGATGTCGGGCGTCATGGACACACGCCCGGGCGGGACGGGCCCGCCCGCCACACCGGGTCTCCTCCTTTGGAGCCGTAGAGCGGCGGCGCGGGCGCGCCGAGCTGCGGCGACCCCGGGAGCGGGATATCAAGGAGCGTGAAGGTGAGCGCGAGGCCCGGCGGTCGCCACCCCACGTCTGAGGAGTACGTCTCGTGGAGTTCGAGGTCAATGGCGCCCGGCGCGCGGTGGACGTGGACGACGACCCGGCCGCCGTGGAGGTGGTGCGCGACCGGCTGGGTCTGACCGGCACCAAGCTGGTCTGCGCGGGCGGGGTGTGCGGGGCCTGCACGATCCAGGTCGACGGTGAGCCCCGGGTGTCCTGCCTGACGCCGGCGGTCGTGCTGGCCGGCCGACGGGTGACGACGGTGGAGGGCCTGTCCGGCCACCCGGTGGCGCGCGCCTTCGCAGGCGAGGACGCCCTCCAGTGCGGCTACTGCACGCCGGGGTTCGTGGTCGAGGCGGCGGCGTTCTTCGAGCGGTGGCGGACAGCGCACGGCCGCACCCGGCCGGGGCGGGAGCAGATCGCGGACGCGCTGGCGGGTCACCTGTGCCGCTGCGGAGCGTACGAGGGGATCTTCAGGGCGGTGGCAGCGGCCTGCGCGGGCGACTACGACACGTCACCGACCGGTGAGGGGGAGCCGACCGGTGGAGAGGCGCCGGCGGTCCCGCGCGCCGAAGCCCCGGAGAAGATCGACGGATCGGCCCGGTACACCACGGACCTGCGCCCCGAGGGCCTCCTGGAGGGGGTGATCATCCGCTCGCCGCACGCGCACGCGCACGTACGCTCCCTGGAGGCCGGAGACCTCCCGCTGGTGCCGCTGCTGCCTCCCGACGGCGTGGTGCGCTACGTCGGGCAGCCGGTGGCCGCGGTCGCGGCGCGCGGCCGGGCCGCCGCGCGGGCGGCCGCGGAGCGGGTCACGGTGGACTACGAGGTGCTGCCGGCGGCCCTGGACGTACGCCAAGCCCGGGCCGGCGGAGGCCCGTTGGTCTACGAGGACAAGGCGGCGCGCAAGCGGGCACCGGGGTCCGGCGAGACCCCCCAGCTGGTGCCCGCCCGCTGGCGCGGCAACCTGCGGGGCCCGTCCGCCATGAGCAAACGCCCCGCCACCGCCGTACGCCGTATCAACGAGGCCCGGGCCCGGAACCCCGAGCGGGTGGTCGAGGGCGAGTTCACCACCGCCGCGCAGAGCCATACCCCCCTCGAACCGCACGCCTGCCTGGCCCAGTGGGTCGACGGCAGCCTCCACCTGGAGGTGTCCACGCAGTCGGTGAAGCAGGTGGCCGAGCTCGCCGCCGAGCGCTTCGGTGTGCCCGTCGAACGGGTGGTGGCGAAGGCCGTCCACGTAGGTGGCGGATTCGGCTGCAAGATGGGACTGACCTCCGACGTCGTCGCCGCGGTGGAGTTGGCCCGGCTGTACGAGGCCCCGGTGCGGGTGGTGCTGGACAGGGACGAGGAGCTCACCGACGGCGGATACCGGCCCGGCACCCGGATCCGGCTGGCGATGGTCGCGGACGCGGCCGGCGATCTGAGTGCGCTGGCCATGGACGCGGACAGCGACGGCGGGGTCTCGGTCGGAGGCTCCGTGGCGGCACTGGCCCGGTTCATGTACGGCAAGGCCCCGCGCCGGCTCCGCGACTTCGACGCGGTCACCCACCGGCCTCCGGGCGCCCCGTTCCGCGGCCCGGGCGGACCCACGCTGTGCTGGGCGCTGGAACAGGCCGTCGACGAGATGGCCCACAGGCTCGGCCAGGACCCGATCGCCCTGCGCCGCCGCTGGGACGGCAACCTCAAGCGGCACGCCCTGTACGACCGGGCCGCCACGCTTCCCCTCTGGGCCGGTCCCCGCGGCGGCACCGGACGGTTCCGCCGCGGCGTCGGCGTCGCGGCGGCCAACTGGATGTACTTCCTCGATCCCGTCACCGAGGTCGAGCTCACCGTCGAGGACGGAATCGTCGTCGCCCGCTGCGCCGTGCAGGACATGGGCACGGGCTCGCGCACCGTGCTGCGCCGGGCCGTCGCCCAGGGGCTGGGCGTGCCGGAGGGGAGGGTGCGCGCCGAGGTCGGCCGGAGCGACGCCGTTCACGGTCCCACCTCCGGCGGCAGCCGCACCACGCCTTCCCTCGTGCCCGCCGCCGCGGACGCCGCCGTACGGCTGCGGGACGCGCTCGGCGGCGGTGACGTCGCGGCGCGGCTGGACGCGGCGCACGGCGTGCGGGTGACGGGCCGGCGACCCCGCGACCGCCGGGGCTACGCGATCCCCTTCACCCTGGGCGGTGTGGCGATCGGCCGCGGCTTCACCGGATCGGTGCAGGTCGCCGAGGTCGAGGTGGACACACGGCTGGGCCGGATCCGCCCGCTGCGCGTGTGGAGCGGCATCTCCGCGGGCCGCATCCACGAGGACCGGCTGGCCAGGAGCCAGTGCGAGGGCGCGGTCGTACAGGGCGTCGGCTACGCCCTGTACGAGGAGCGGCGCACCGACCCGGCGACCGGGCGGGTGCTGACCGAGAACCTGGAGGACTACCGCATCCCCGGGATCGGCGACACCCCCGAGATCACCATCCACTTCCATCAGGAGGGGTTCGAGCACGTCCCCGGCGGCGGTGTCGGCCTCGGCGAGATCGCCACCCTGCCCACGGCGGCGTGCCTGGCCAACGCGGTCCACGACGCGACCGGCTGGCGCCCGTACGACATGCCCATCCGCCCCGACCGGCTCTTGGAAGGACTGGGTACGTGAGCACCGAGCCCACCCTCACCGACCTCTCGGCCGCCGTCCTGACCCGCGGCGGGGAGCTGCGCGCCGGTGGCACCGACACCACCGCCCGGCAGCGCAGCGGCGTCTCACCCGGGCCGTTCACCGACCTCGACGGCGCCGGCCAGCTGCGCGGCACCACACCGCTGCCCGGCGGCGGGCTGCGGATCGGCGCCCTGACCACCCTCGCCGCGCTGGCCGCCGATCCGCAGGTGCGCGCCGGCTGGCCGGCCCTCGCGGTGTCGGCCGGGACCGCGGCCACGCCGCAGATCCGCGCGGCCGGCACCCTGGGCGGCAACCTGCTGCAGCGCAACCGCTGTTGGTATTACCGCAATCCGCACGTCAGCTGCCTCCAGACGGGCGGCACCGGCTGCCCCGCGCGCGAGGGCGACCACCACTTCGGCGTGGTCAGCGGAGACGGCCCGTGCGTCACCCCGCACCCGTCCACCCTCGCGATGGCCCTGCTCACCTACGACGCCGAGGCCGAGATCCACGGCGAATCCGCGCGCAGCGTCGCCGACTTGTACGGGGACGGCGACCGGCTCTACCACGCCGACCACCTCCTGCCGCCGGACCGCATCCTCACCGCGGTCCACCTGCCCGCACCCCTGCCCGGCGAACGCGCCGCCTGCCACCGGGCCACCAGCCGGGCCCACGCCGAATGGCCCCTGGTCGAGGCCACCGCCCGGCTCGCGCTCGACGGCGCCACCGTCACGCACGCCGCCGTCGCGGCGGGCGGGGTGGCGCGCGTCCCGCTGAGGCTGACGGAGGTGGAGGCCGCCCTGATCGGCCGCGAGGCCACCTCCGGGGTCCTCGCCGCAGCGGCCGCGACGGTGCTCGCCCGCTGCAGGCCGCTGCCGCAGACCGGTTACAAGGCCACGCTGTTCCGCGACACCGTCCTGGAAGCCCTGGAACAGGCCGTCGGCCCGGCTGCCGCCGGCTAGTGCTGTGGCCGGAAAGGTTCACCGGGTCACGGCCCCCGGCACGGCACCTCGCCGCGTTGTCGGACCGCGCTGGTACGTCCAGTACGAGCCGCGGCCCTCCGCCTTGCGATGCGTCCCCTAGGCCGTCTCTTTCGGATCTTGCCGGTTAAGCCCGCGTTGTCTGGTGCCGTGCATCGCAAGGCGGAGGGGCGCCCGAGTACTGGACGTACTC
>NZ_JBVIFS010000057.1:0-22705 GCF_055571215.1 Streptomyces sp. NPDC030995 | reverse complement strand
GCGCCCTCCCCGCCCCCCCCCCCCCCCCCCCCCCCCCCCCCCCCCCCCCCCCCCCCCCCCCCCCCCCCCCCCCCCCCCCCCCCCCCCCCCGCCGCCGTTCGCACGTGTTCGATCGGATGTTCACCGGCTGCTCGGAACTTCCCGAGTCGAAAACCGGGGCAGATGCCTGCAAACTGGCCAGGTCGGGATCTTCCCGGCTCCTGCGGGGAGGAGGTACGGGAGTGGGCGCGAGGCCGAGCGGAGCGGTATCGCTGCTGATCACCTCTGTGATCCTGACCGGCCTCCTGATGCCCGGAGCGGCCGCGCAGTCCGCGGGGGAGGAGCCCGCATCCGGACCCGAGGCGGTGGCCCCGGCCGTCGTGGAGCTCGCCGAGATCCCCGCCGAGCCCCCCGCGCCACCCGCACGGACCGCCTCCCGGGAGCTCTTCGGGGCCGACTGCGACACCGAGATCCAGGGCTCGCAGGTGACGTCGTCCTGCCACAACGCCTACCCCGAGACCGACCTGGTCCGGCTGCACGTCGAATGCGACCGCTGGTGGGACGTGGACGGCGACGGCGCCGCCGTGGCCGTCGGCCCGGCCGGCCGGGCCGAGCTCACCGGCCGCTGCTGGAAGGAAGTCCGCTCGGCGTGGGTCAGCCACCAGCGGCCGTGAGGTCCTCCGGGTTCCTGCCGCGGCACGCGAACGGATAGCCCGCCGCCTCCGAGGCGGCCGTGTCCCCGTCGCCCCGCCGGATCGCCTCGATCAGACGCGCGTGGTCCAGATGGTCCGCGGGACGCAGGTCGGTGCCCACGTCCGTCCGCAGCCAGTCGGCCAGCAGGTCGCCGAGGTCCGCGTACAGCTCGATCAGCACGTCGTTGTGCGAGGCCGTCACCACGGCCATGTGCAGGCTCACGTCCGCCGCCACGAAGAGCTCCGCGTCCCCGCTCGCCCAGGCCTCCTCGCGCCGCGCCAGCAGCGCGTCCAGCTGTACGAGGTCCCGATCGGTCCGCCGCTCCGCCGCCAGCCGGGCCGCCGAGGACTCCAGCGTCGAACGCAGCTCGGCGATGTGCCGCGGGTCGGCCGCGGCGAAGCGGCGGTGCATCACGCCGGCCAGCTCGCTGGTGGCGATGACGTACGTACCCGAGCCCTGCCGGATGTCGAGGAGGCCGTTGTGCGCGAGCGCCCGTACGGCCTCGCGCACGGTGTTGCGGGCCACGCCGAGCAGCTCGACGAGCTCCGGCTCGGTGGGGATGCGGGCGCCGACCGGCCACTCGCCGGAGGTGATCTGGTTCCGCAGCTGGGCGATCACCTGGTCGACGAGCGCCGAACGTCGTGGCGAGGTCAGCGGCATGGGTTCCTCTCAAGAGCGACTGGACAACCAATCATCCCATGATTCTATGATGGCTGAATGTCCGACGATGAAATACAGACGCTCGACCGGCCCGCCGGGGGTCACCGGCCCGCGCGGCAGGCCACCGGCGAGGCCGAGGCACGGGCCGAGGCGCGCGCCCGGGCAGCGGCAGCCCGCGCCGCGGCCGCCGCCGTCACCCCGCAGGCAACGGCGCAGCCCACCTGGCTCGGACCGGTGCTCATCGTCGGAATCGTGCTCGCCGCCCTCAACCTGCGGCCCGCCATCACCAGCCTCGGCGCCCTCTTCGAAGAGACCCGCACCGGTCTGGGCATGAGCGGCACCGTCGCCGGACTGATCACCTCCGTCCCCGCCCTGTGCTTCGCCGTCTTCGGTGTCACCGCGCCCCGGCTCTCCCGCCGCTTCGGCCCGGCCGCCGTCGTCTGCGCCGGCATGGCCGCCGTCGCCACCGGACTGCTGATCCGGCCCTTCGCGACCGGCGCCGCGGGCTTCCTCGCCGCCAGCGCCCTCTCCCTGGCCGGCATCGCCCTCACCAACGTCCTGCTCCCGGTGATCGTCAAGCGCCACTTCCCGGACCGGGTCGGCACCATGACCGGCCTGTACTCCATGGCCCTCGCCACCGGCACCTCGCTCGCCGCCGCCGCGACCGTCCCGCTGACCCAAGCCCTCGGCGGCAGCTGGCGCGCCGGCCTGCTCATGTGGGCCGCGCTCGCGGTGGTCGCCGTACTGCCCTGGCTGCCCATCGCCCGCGCCTCGCGCCGGGAGCAGCGCGCGGCGGCGGCCTCCGCCTTCGCCGGGACCGTACGCGCCGACGCGGGCCCGCGGGTCGTCCGCAGCCGCACCGCCTGGGCCCTGGCCTGCTACTTCGGCCTCCAGGCCACGGGCGCGTACATCACCATGGGCTGGCTCCCGCAGATCTTCCGCGACGCCGGGGTCTCCGCCTCCACCGCCGGAGTGCTCCTCGCCGTCACCATGGTCATGGGCGTCCCGCTCGCCTTCGTCATCCCGGGCCTCGCCGGCCGGATGAAGAACCAGGGCCCGATCGCCGTCACCCTCGGAGTCTTCGGCCTCACCGGCTACCTCGGGCTCTACCTCGCCCCCGCCGCCGGCGCCTGGGCCTGGGCGCTCCTGCTCGGCATCTCCAACTGCGCCTTCCCGCTCGTCATCACCCTGATCGGACTGCGCGCCAAGTCCCCGGCCGGCGTGGTCAAGCTCTCCGCCTTCGCCCAGAGCACCGGCTACCTCATCTCCATCCCCGGCCCCCTGGTCATCGGCACGCTCTACCAGCACAGCGGCGGCTGGGACCTGCCGCTCGCCCTGATGGCCGGGCTGCTCGTGCCGCAGATCGCGCTGGGCGTCCTGGCCGGCCGGGACCGCACGATCGAGGACGAATGCGTCATGCGAGACTGATCGGCATGTCGCCCGTACTTGAACCGAACCCGCAGAACGGCCGCAAGAAGCTCGGCCTCGTGCTCGGCGCGATGCTCGCCGTGACCGTGATCATCGCCGTCATCGCGACGATCGCCTCCCCGTGATCCCGGCCCCCCGGGTGCGGTGGTGGGGATAACCCCCCTCCCCCTAGGGGGTCAGGCTCAGGGAGAAGTGGGGTGTGCCCCGGATGGGAACCGCCCCTTCGGATCCATAGATTCGAAGGCAGCGAGCCAGTCCCGTCCACACCCCCACGGAGGCGGCCATGTCGGCCCCCACGCACACCCGGTCCCTCCCGCCCGGCCCCCGGGCACACGCCGTAGCGGGCGCGGGTGCCCGACTGCACTGGTGGGCGCTGGCCCTGCCCGTCCTCGCCTTCGGCTTCCTGCTGGTGCTCCTCGCGGGTTCCGGCGAGGCCCACGCCGCCACCGGCGAGGTCTCGTCCCTGGTCCAGGTAGCGGAACAAATCCTGCGCGCCGTCGGCTGATCCCACGCGCGCTCCACCCCCTAGGGGGTGTCTTGCCGGTCAGGCCGGGCTCGCGGCGTCTGCCACGCACTCCCCCAGAGCTTCGCCTGGGGGTACCCCCAGCCGCGTTGTCGTCACTCGCCGACGTCCCCCAGCTACCGCTGGGAGGTGCCCCCACCGCGTCGACTCCTTCCTCCGCCTTGCGATCGCACGCGTCAGACGCCGCTCCCTGATCCGGCCTGACCGACAAGACACCCCCTGGGGTGAGCCCCCCAACACCCTGCGCCCCGTGGCTCGTTTCATGCGAAGCTGGGAGCCATGAGCGCCGACACACCCCGCAGGATCGCCCTCCTCCGGCACGCCAAGGCCGACTGGCCCGAGGTGTCCGACCACGACCGTCCGCTGGCGGAACGAGGCCGCAAGGACGCGCCGGCCGTCGGTCTGAAGCTCGCCGAAACCGGCATCGTCTTCGACCTGGCCCTCTGCTCCACGGCCGCCCGCACCCGCGAGACCTGGAAGCTCGCCGTCCAGGAGATGCCGCACCGGCCGAAGACCCACTACGAGGAACGGCTCTACGACGCCTCGCTGGGCGAGCTCATCGCCCTGCTGAACGAGACCTCCGACGAGGTCTCCGACCTCCTCGTCATCGGCCACAACCCCGGCATGCACGCCCTCGCCGACGCCCTCTCGGGGCGCGCGGAGGGCGACACCCTGGCGCGCATGACCCGTACGGGATTCCCGACCGCGGCGCTCGCCGTCGTCTCCTTCTCCGGCTCGTGGAAGTCCCTGGAACACGGGGTGGGCACGCTGCTCGACTTCTGGACCCCCAAGGGGCACTGACCCGCCCGGTACGCGTGACCGGGCCCCGGCAGCCGCAGCGGCGGCCGGGGCCCGTACGTGTCCTACGGATCAGGCCAGGTCGGCGGCCTCGACCTCCTCGCGGGTGATCCCGAGCAGGTACAGCACCGCGTCCAGGAACGGCACGTTCACCGCCGTGTGCGCGGCCTCCCGGACCACCGGCTTGGCATTGAAGGCCACGCCCAGCCCGGCCGCGTTGAGCATGTCCAGGTCGTTGGCCCCGTCACCGACGGCCACCGTCTGGGCCAGCGGTACGCCGGCCTCCGCGGCGAAGCGGCGCAGCAGCCGGGCCTTGCCCGCCCGGTCCACGATCTCGCCGGTGACCCGGCCCGTCAGCTTCCCGTCGACGATCTCCAGGGTGTTGGCGGCGGCGAAGTCCAGCCCCAGCCGCTCCCGCAGGTCGTCCGTCACCTGGGTGAAGCCGCCGGAGACCACGCCCACCTGGTAGCCGAGCCGCTTGAGCGTGCGGATCAGCGTCCGGGCGCCCGGGGTCAGCTGCACCTCGGCGCGCACCTTGTCCACGACGGAGGCGTCCAGGCCCGCGAGCAGCGCGACGCGGGCGTGCAGCGACTGCTCGAAGTCCAGCTCGCCGCGCATGGCCCGCTCGGTGACCTCGGCGACCTCGGCCTCGCAGCCGGCGTGCGCGGCGAAGAGCTCGATGACCTCGTCCTGGATCAGGGTCGAGTCCACGTCCATGACGACCAGGCGCTGGGCCCGGCGGTGCAGCCCGGCCGAGACCACGGCCACGTCGACGCCGATGTGCGCGGCGGCGGTGGCCAGCTCGGTGCGCAGCGGCTCGGTCTCGACGCCGGAGACGGCGAACTCGACGGCCGTCACCGGATACTTGGCGAGCCGGAAGATACGGTCGATGTTGCCGCCGGTCGCGGTGATCCGGGAGGCGATGGCGGCGGTGGACTCGGCGGTGAGCGGGTGTCCGAGGACGGTGACGTGGGAGCGGCCGCTGCCGCGCGGCCGGTTGTCACCGGTACCGGAGAGGATCTCGGCCTGCATCTTGAGTGACTCGGCCCAGCTGTGGACGGTGGCCCGCAGGTCGCCCTCGAGCCCGCCGGGGGGCTCGGTGACGAGGGCGCACAGGACGATGCGGCCACGGGTGACGACCTGCTCGATGTCGACGACGTCGACGGAGTAGGCGGCGAGGGTGTCGAACAGCCCGGCGGTGATCCCGGGACGGTCCTTGCCGAAGATCTTGACGAGGAGGGTGGGGACGTCGGAGGTCTGCGATGCGCTCATGGTGTCCTCACCGTATCTTCCCAGCTCCCGCGACAGGACCCCCGTCCCACTCCCTGAACGCGATGCGCCGCCCTGCGCCGGGTCGGCCGACGCCCTGCGGGGCCGGTCCCCACCCCACCCTTTCCCGGCGTCCCGGATATGCGGCTCCGCCGCGTGGGGCTCCGCCCCGGGATACGGAGAAAGGGCGGGGCGGGGAGCAGCTCCGCGCAGCGGCCCAGGGGCGGCGCCAGCGGCACCGGCGGCGACGGTCACGGCGGCCCGGAGCGTTTCGGCGGCCCGGGCGGTTTCGGCGGTGGCGGTGCTCCCGGCGGGGGAGGCGGGGTGAAGGGCGGCCGCCGGGGCGGCTTCGCGGGCCGCGGTGGCCTCGGCGGGAGGCCCGTGACGGTCACGTCCCAGGACCCGTCCGGCTCCCCGCCCCATCCGGGGCCGGGCCCGCGCGGAGGCCCGCCGTAAGGTCCGGGCCCGCGCGGGCCGTAGGGGGAGCCGGGGTAAGTGGCCGTGGGCGCGTCGGGGCCCGCCCCGCCGGGGTCCCGGCGGGGGTCGGGCCAGGCCGGGGCTCCGTAGCCCCCCTGCGGCGGCCCCGCCGGGGCCCGGCGGCGGGTCAGCAGCGCGCCCGCCGCGCCGGCCGCCGCGCCCCAGGCCGCGCCCAGCGCGAGGGCGTGCGGGAGGGACCCCCGCAGCTCCACCCCGGCATCCACCGTGTCCACGCCCAGCACCGCCAGCGAGGCATCCGCCGAGAGCCCCGTCAGCCACACCAGCCCCGCCAGGGTCACCCCGGTGACGACCGACAGCCGCGCCGCGCACCCGAGGACCCCGCGCCCAGGCGTCCCGCGCCCAGGCGTCCCGCGCCCTGGAGTCCGTACGGCCGCCAGCACACCCGCGAGGAGCAGCAGCAGGGAAACCCCCGCGACCAGCAGCCAGACCCGTTCGTCGTACTCCGCGAGACGGGCCACCGTCACCGGCTCCCGCGCCCCGGCCCCCAGCAGCTCGTCCAGCGGATCGGGCAGCAGCCGGGCCGGCGCGCCCGTGGCCCGGCCGCGCAGCGGGACGAACAGACCCAGCAGCACCCCCAGCCAGCTGCCGTTCGGCGCCCCGAGCAGCGCGGCCCCCAGGACCCGCCCGCCCTGACCGGGCGCGGCCGCCTCGTCGCGCAGCGCCGCCCAGCCCGCCGCGGCCAGCCCGGCCGCCACCGCGACCAGCAGCACCGTCACCACCGCCGAGGCGGCCGGGCGGAACCGGGCGAGCGCCGCCGGCCCGCGCCGCGAGACCAGCAGGGACACCGCCAGCACCGCCAGCACCCACACCCCCGCGCCCAGCAGTGTCGGCCCGAGCTCCACCGAGAAGCCCACCTGCGTCCGCGTCTCGATCAGGTCCCCGATGCGGTCCGGGAGCAGCCCGCCGATGTCCCCGATCCCCGGGATCTCTACCTTCGGCGGGGTCTTCGGCGACGGCAGCGCCGTCCCGTCGAGGGTGACCACGTCGTGCCCTGCCCACGCCAGCCCGCCCGCCGTCGCGACGAACAGCGCGCCGAGCACCGCCACCCGGGCGACCGTCTCACCGGGGCCCGCCCCGGCGCGGAGCGAGCGCAGGAACAGGCACGCCAGGGTCAGCGCCCCGGCCAGCGCCACCCCCAAGGGCATGACGTCCAGGGAGGTTTCGGCGCCCGCGCCCGCGACCCCGAGGACCGCCACGTCACCCGAGGGGGTCACCGTGCCGCCGACCGCGAGGACCACCACGGCTGCGGTCATCGCCCCGAGCGAGCCTCCCGCGGCGTCCGCGCCGAGCAAGTGCAGCCCCAGCCCGGCCACTCCCGCCATCACGACCAGGGACCAGCCCACGGCGGCGACGGCGGTCAGGAGCACATCTCCCCAACGGATGCGGCGCATACGGTGAACCCCCGATGCCTACCGAGCGGTACGCGACGGGACCTCCGGGCGAGAAGTCCCGTATCTCACTCTCCGGGTGACTTTCGACCCCGTCAACGGGCAGTCGTAGACGCCCCTACGAGGCCCGGATTCCACATACGGCTGTGGGCCTGAAATAGTTCCCCCGGATGTTCGCCATCCCTAGACTCCCTGACGTCATGGGGGATTCTCGGGGGACTTAAGTGGGGCTGGAGTGCCGGAACTCGTACTGGAATTGAATGGAAGGACCTGGACGCTCGATCCGTCCAGGTCGTACTCGCTGGGGCGTGATCCCCAGGGAGACGTGGTGATCGACGATGCCCGGGTGTCGTGGCGGCACGCCACCATCGCCTGGAACGGCCAGGGTTGGGGCATCGAGGACCACGGCAGCACCAACGGCACCTACGTGCACGGGGCCCGGGTCCAGAAGACCGCACTCGTGCCCGGCACGCCGGTGCACCTGGGCAACGCGACCGACGGCCCGCGGCTGAATCTGAGCGCTGCCGCTGCCGCCGTGGCACCGCAGCCGGCCGTCGCGCAGCAGCAGGCCCCGGCTCAGGCGTACGCCCAGCCGCAGGCCCCGGCCTACCAGGCCCCGCAGCAGCAGGCCTGGGAACAGCAGCACGCACAGCAGCAGCCGCAGCACGCGCAGCAGCCGCAGGTGCACCTCCCGCACCAGCAGGGCGGCGCCGCCACCGCGCCCCGCCCGGCGCAGGGCGGGGCACCCGCCTACGGCGACCGCAGCCCGACGACGTTCCACCAGCTCTCGCTGGGCCACGTCATGCGGATCGGCCGTGCGCTGGAGAACGAGCTGGTGGTCTCCGACCTCCAGGTCTCCCGCCACCACGCCGAGTTCCGCTCGATGCCCGGCGGCCGCTTCGAGATCCACGACCTCGGCAGCCACAACGGCACCTACGTCAACGGTCAGCCGCTGCCCAAGTCCGGCACCGCGCTGCTCGGCCCGAACGACATCGTCGGCGTCGGCCACTCGACGTTCCGGATCGTCGGCGACCGCCTCGAGGAGTTCGTCGACACCGGCGAGGTCTCCTTCTCGGCCCGCCACCTCACGGTCACGGTCGAGGGCGGCAAGCAGATCCTCAAGGACGTCACCTTCGGCGTCCCGGAGAAGTCGCTGATCGGCGTCATCGGCCCCTCCGGCTCCGGCAAGTCGACGCTGCTCAAGGCGCTGACCGGCTACCGGCCCGCCGACCAGGGCGATGTCCTCTACGACAACCGCAACCTGTACAAGCAGTTCGCCGAGCTCCGCCAGCGCATCGGTCTGGTCCCGCAGGACGACATCCTGCACAAGGAGCTGACCGTACGGACGGCCCTGAAGTACGCGGCCAAGCTCCGCTTCCCCGGCGACACCGCCGAGTCCGAGCGCGCCGCACGCATCGACGAGGTGCTGCGCGAGCTCAAGCTCGACATCCACAAGGACAAGAAGATCACCGCGCTCTCGGGTGGTCAGCGCAAGCGCGTGTCCGTGGCCCTGGAGCTGCTCACCAAGCCCTCGCTGATCTTCCTGGACGAGCCGACCTCCGGCCTCGACCCGGGCATGGACCGCGATGTCATGCAGCTGCTGCGCGGCCTCGCCGACGACGGCCGCACGGTCCTCGTCGTCACCCACTCGGTCGCCGAGCTGGCCATCTGCGACAAGCTGCTGGTCATGGCCCCGGGCGGTTCGGTCGCGTACTTCGGCCCGCCGGACGAGGCGCTGAACTTCTTCGGCTACACCACGTGGGCGGACGTCTTCTCGGCCTTCGAGAACTACCGCGACTACGACTGGGCCGGCCGCTGGAAGGGCTCCCAGCACTACCAGCTGTACGCCGCCGACATCGACGCGGTCGCCCCGCAGTCGGTCGCCATGCCGCCGGTCCGGCAGATGCACCCGACCAAGCCGCAGGGCTGGGGCTCGCAGCTGTGGACGCTGATCCGCCGCTACGTCTCGGTGATCGCCTCGGACAAGGGCTTCCTGGCGCTGATGGTGCTCCTGCCCGCGGTCCTGGGCGTGGTCTCCACGGTGATCCCCGCGAAGTTCGGCCTCGCGCCGCCGGTCGCGCCGTCCCGCTTCAACGGCGACGCCGGCACGATCATGCTGATCCTCGCGGTCGGCATGTGCTTCTCCGGCGCCGCCAACTCGGTCCGTGAGCTGATCAAGGAACGCGTCATCTACGAGCGTGAGCGCGCGACCGGCCTGTACCGGTCCGCGTACCTCATGTCGAAGGTGATCGTCCTCGGCGTCATCACGGCCATCCAGGGCGTGATCATCTGCGCGATCGGCTTCTTCCCGCGCGACCTGCCCACCGAGGGCCTGATCATGCCGCCGGCCGTCGAGATCTGCGTGTCGGTCATCGCGCTCGGCTTCACCTCGATGATGTTCGGCCTGGTGATCTCCTCGCTGGTGAAGACCGCCGAGAAGACCATGCCGCTGCTGGTCATGTTCGCGATCGTCCAGGTCGTCTTCACCGGCATCCTCTTCCAGGTCTACGACTCCCCGGGCCTGGAGCAGTTCGCCTGGCTGATGCCGTCCCGCTGGGCCATCGCCGCCGCCGGCACCACGCTGAACCTCGGCAAGCTCATGCCGCCGTGGGACGCCGAGAACCCGACCAACACCGACCCGCTCTGGGACGCCACGGTCGGCCAGTGGAGCCTGAACATCACCATCCTGCTGCTCATCGGCATCGCCTGCGGCTTCGCGGTCCAGCGCCTGCTGCGCCGCCACGAGCCCGAGGTCATGCGGGCCGGCAAGTAACCCGGTCAGCGCTACCGCGTACGAAAACGCCTCAGGGCGGCACCCGGAGTTCCGGGTGCCGCCCTGAGGCGCATGGGGGGCTTGGGTGGCGTCAGCGAGGCCTAGTAGGCGCTGTTGACGTTGTCCATCGAGCCGTAGCGGTCGGCCGCGTAGTTGCAGGCGGCGACGATGTTCGCGACCGGGTCGTACTGGTCGAACTTGGTGCCCTTGACGTGGTACGTCTTGAAGGTCGGGAGGATGACCTGGAGCAGACCCTTGCTGGGGATGCCGTTCTGGGCGTTGATGTCCCAGTTGTTGATCGCCATCGGGTTGCCGCTGGACTCACGCATGATGTTGCGGTGGATACCGGCGTAGGTGCCCGGAATGCCTTCCTTCTTCATGATGAAGAGGGCTTCCTTGATCCAGCCGTCCAGGTTGTTCGCGAAGACCGGGGTGCGGGCGGCGGAACGGCTGGCGGCCGCCTTCTCCTCGCGGTCCTTCTTCGCGGCGGCCTCGGCCTTGGCCTTCGCCGCGTCCTTCGCCTGCTTGTCCGCGACGACCTGCTGCACGGTGAGGTGCTGCGCCACCGTCTTCGCCTGCATGCCGTCGACGACCTGGGTCCAGGCGACGGGGGCGGCGACGAGCGTCTCGGCCTCGGCGGCGTCGGCCGGGACGAGGGAGAAGGCGAGCGCGGCGGCGCTGAACGTGGCGACGCCGGCAATGGACAGCTTGTGTGCCTTCGTCAGACGACTGTGACCGGGAGTGCTGGAAGCAGACATGGCGGGGCAACCTCTTCGAATAGCGGGGGCCGCAGGAAAGCGCCGCGAGGATCTGGGATCAGCGGCGCTGTGCGACGGGAGCAATTCTTAGCGGTGGCAAAAACTTGTGGCAAAGGTGTGACGTACGATCCTGCTTAGTGGATCACGCGCGGGCGCCGAGGCCCGATTTCCGGCCTCGGCGCTACGCACGCCCGTGCTGACAGGGCCCTTATCCGTCCACTAGGCAGCTTCGTAAGTGATGTGGGTCCTATGCCCGGGCTCACATCGAGCACGTAACAGTCTCACCGTGCGTTGCTGTCGCAATGCAATCAGTGACCGATCTCATCCTTGAGTAGCAGATGGACGTCCCCGAACTCGTGCCACAGGCAGAGCCGGGCCCTCGCCTCCGCGTACCCGAGCCGTACGGCGGCCCGCCCCGCGACCGCCTCCAGCATCAGCAGGTGGGACGCCGCGGGCTCGTGCAGCCCGGTCAGCAGCCCGTCCACCACCCGCACCCCGCGCCGCGGCGTCACCAACAGATCCGTCCACCCGCCGGCCGCGCGGACCAGCCCGTCCGGCCCCGCGGCCGACTCCAGGGCCCGTACCGCGGTGGTCCCCACCGCGATCACCCTCCCGCCGGCGGCCCGCGCGGCGTTCACCAGCCCCGCCGTCGTCGCGGGCACCTCGTACCGCTCCGGGTACGGCGGCTCGTGCGCCTCCTGCGAGGCCACGCCGGTGTGCAGGGTCAGCGGCGCGAACTGCACCCCCCGGCTCACCAGCCGCGCCACCAGCTCCGCGGTGAAGGGCCGGCCGGCGCTCGGCATCTCGGCCGAGCCCGACCCGTCGGCGGCCGGCACCGCGAACACCGTCTGGTAGGCCGGCAGCGGCTGGTCCCGCTCCGTGTACGCGTACCGGATCGGCCGCCCGTACGCCCGCAGCAGCGCCGGGACCTCGTACGGGGCGGTGGCGGGCCGCGCCCACCACAGCCGGTCCGCCCCCGGGGCCAGGGGCTCCTCCAGGACGAGGCGGTGCCCGTCCGGCAGCTCCACAACCGCCCCGGCCGGCCCCCCTGGCCGCGGCCGGGTCGTCCCCCGGCCCGCCGGATCCCGCAGTTCCACCGCCGAGCGGCCCCCGTCACCCCTGGTGGAGAAGTGGACCACCACCTCCGCGCCGCCCAGCCGGGCGTCCACCGCGGCCGCCAGCGTGGCCGAGGTGTTCACCACCAGGACGTCCCCGGCCCGCAGCAGCTCCGGCAGCTCCCGGAAGGCGTGCAAGGACACCTCCGCACTGCCCCGCGAGACCAGCAGCCGTACGGAGTCCCGCCCCAGCCCCGGCCCCCGCTGCTCGGCGGGCAACCGGGCCACCAGCTCCGGCGGAATGTCCGGTATATACAGTCCCTCTTCTTGCAGGGCCGACCGCCCGCTCACCGCCCGGCCCCCGCGCCGGCGCCCGCCCGCGCCGCCAGCCCCTGCGCGGTGTACCGCCCGCTCGGCAGGGCCTCCCGCACCAGCCGCAGCAGTACGGGCGCCACCTCCCGCGGCGTCGGCAGCCCCGCCAGGTCCTCGCCCGGCTCGGCCGCCGCCATCATCCGCGTCCGCATCGACCCGGGGTCCGCCCACCACACGCGCAGCCCCGGCTCCTCCACCGCCAGCACGCCCCACATCAGATCCCCGGCCGCCTTGGTGGCCCCGTACGCACCCCACGTGGCGTACGGAACCACCGCGGCGTCCGAGCTGATGTTCAGCACCGCCCCGGCCGCCGAGGCCCGCAGCAGCGCCAGCCCCTCCTGGATCAGCCCCAGCGGCCCCACCACATTGACCTCGAACGCCTCCCGGAGCCCGTCCAGCGCATGCACCGCCAGCGGCACCAGGGGCTCCGCCCCCAGCACCCCCGCGTTGTTCACCAGCAGGTCCAGCCCGCCCAGCTCCCGCGCCGCCGCCACCAGCGCCGCCCGGTGCGCCTCCGAGGACACGTCCCCGGCCACCGCCACGACCCTGGCGCCCAGCTCCGCCGCCTCGGCGGCAGCCTCCTCCAGCGCCGCCGCACCCCGCGCACTCAGCACGAGGTCCCACCCGTCGGCCGCCAGCTCCCCGGCCAGCGCCCGGCCCAGCCCACGCGAAGCCCCCGTCACCATCGCCACCGACATGACCGCACCCCGTCCCTTCCGTCCCGATCAGCAGATGCCCCCAACCTAGGAACGGGCCGCCCGCCGCCGCGTCGGCCGAGAGCCCCACCCGTACCGGTCCGATGGACCTACGCCCACGGCCCGATCCCGATGATCACCGCCCCCGGTACGGTGACCCCATGCACAAGGGACCGGAACGCACCGGCCTGGCCGCCGTGAGCACCGCGCTGCTCGCCATGAGCCGCCGCCTGGAGGTCCGCGACGTCCTGCGGACGATCGTCGTGTCGGCCCGCGAGCTCCTGGACGCCGAGTACGGGGCCCTGGGCGTCCCGGACGACCACGGCGGCTTCGCCCAGTTCGTCGTGGACGGCATCAGCGCCGAGCAGTGGCGGGCCATCGGCCCGCTGCCCCGCCAGCACGGCATCCTCGCCGCGATGCTCCACCACGGCGGCCCCGAGCGACTGGCCGACGTACGCGAGGACCCGCGCTTCGAGGGCTGGCCGTCCGCCCACCCCGAGATGTCCGACTTCCTCGGCATGCCGATCCGGGACGGCGAGGAGACCCTCGGCGCCCTCTTCCTCGCGAACAAGCGGAGCGCCCCCGACGGCAGGCCCGGCTTCACCGACGAGGACCAGGAACTCCTCTCCCTCCTCGCCCAGCACGCGGCGATCGCCCTCACCAACGCCCGGCTCTACGAGCGCAGCCGCGAGCTCACCATCGCCGAGGAGCGCTCCCGCCTCGCCCACGAGCTGCACGACGCCGTCAGCCAGAAGCTCTTCTCGCTCCGCCTCACCGCCCAGGCCGCCGCCGCCCTCGTCGACCGCGACCCGGCCCGCGCCAAGGACGAGCTCCAGCAGGTGGCCGCCCTGGCGGCGGAGGCCGCCGACGAACTGCGCGCCGCCGTGACCGAGCTCCGCCCGGCCGCCCTGGACGACGACGGCCTGGTCGCCACCCTGCGCACGCACGTCCACGTACTGGACCGCGCCCACACCGCGCACGTCACCTTCACCTGTGACGGCGTACGGGCCCTCCCCGCGGCCCAGGAGGAGGCGGTCCTGCGCGTGGCCCAGGAGGCCCTGCACAACGCGCTGCGCCACTCGGGCGGCGACAGCGTCGACGTCACCCTCGCCCGGACGCCCGCGGGGGGCGCGGTCCTCAAGGTCGTCGACTCGGGCAAGGGCTTCGACCCCAAGGCCGTCCGCCGGGCGGGCCGCCACCTGGGCCTGGTCTCCATGCGGGACCGCGCGGGCGGTGTCGGCGGCCGCCTCACCGTGCACTCGGAGCCCGGTCAGGGCACCACGATCGAGATGGAGGTCCCCGGTGGCTGACGGCACCGGCCGAAGCGGCAGGATCGGCGTACTGCTGGTCGACGACCACCAGGTCGTCCGGCGGGGCCTGCGCACCTTCCTGGAGGTCCAGGAGGACATCGAGGTGGTCGGCGAGGCGTCCGACGGCGAGGAGGGCATCGCCCGGGCCGAGGAACTGCGGCCCGACGTGATCCTCATGGACATCAAGATGCCGGGCACCGACGGCATCGAGGCCCTGCGCAAGCTGCGCGAGCTGGCCAACCCGGCTCGGGTGCTGATCGTCACCAGCTTCACGGAGCAGCGGACCGTGGTCCCGGCCCTGCGGGCGGGAGCCGCGGGATACGTCTACAAGGACATCGACCCCGAGGCCCTGGCCGGAGCCATCCGCTCCGTCCACGCCGGCCACGTCCTCCTCCAGCCGGAGGTGGCGGTGGCCCTGCTCTCCCAGGACGACCAGGGCCCCTCCGCGGGCCGGCCGGGGTCGCTGACCGACCGCGAACGCGAGGTCCTGGGCCTGATCGCGGACGGCCGCTCCAACCGGGAGATCGCCCGCGCCCTGGTGCTGTCCGAGAAGACGGTCAAGACGCACGTCTCGAACATCCTGATGAAGCTGGACCTCTCCGACCGGACTCAGGCCGCATTGTGGGCGGTCAGGCACGGATTGGCGGAGTAATCGGACCGAGTCCGTCCGGTCTGAGATTCATACGGTCGGGTGTATGTAGCCCACATGGCGTAACCCGATCGCCGGGTGACCGTTCTCCATGGCGTGCCGCGACGGCTGGTCGCGGCAGACGTACTGGAGGACGAGAACGTGAAGAACTTCAAGAAGGCCGCAGCCGTCACCATGATCGCGGGCAGCCTCGTCGCCGCCGGCGCCGGTGTCTCCTCGGCGCACGGCGGTGCGTCGGCGGAGGGCGAGGCCCTGAACTCGCCCGGCGTGGCCTCCGGGAACCAGCTCCAGGTCCCCGTCCACATCCCCGTGAACGTGGTGGGCAACACGGTCAACGTGATCGGCCTGCTCAACCCGGCCTTCGCCAACACGGGCGTGAACGCCTAACCCCGGCCCGAGCCGACGGCCCCGCTTCCCCCCTCTCCCCGGGAAGCGGGGCCGCATGTTCAGCCTCGCCGGCGTTTGAGGCGCGGGGTCTGGGGCGGAGCCCCAGGGGCCCGGGGCGCAGCCCGGCTCGGCACCACGCAGCCGACCCGCGGGCTAGCGCCCCCGCTCGCCCGCCTCAACGGCAGAGTTGTACGCCGCGACGAGCGCCCGCCGGGCCACCCGCTCCACCGGCCGCAAGGCCTCCGCCCGCGCCGCCATCTCGGACGAGGACACCGCACCCCCGTGCCCGTTCTCGTACGCCAGCGACACCATCAGATCCACCCGCTGCGCCAGCGCCAGCACCCGCACCGCCCGCGCCGGATACCCCGGAGCCAAGGCGTCCCGCCCCGCCTCCGCCCGCGCCCGGTACGCCGACAGCGCCGCCTCCGCCACCGGCCCGGACCCCGCCACGTCCAGCCGCGTCAGTGCGACCGTCGCCTCGCGCAGCGCCTCCGCCAGCTCCCGCTCCGCCTCGCTCAGCGACGGCACGTCCGCCGGCGGGGCCTCCCGTACCGGCAGGCAGTGCCAGGTCACCGACACGTGCACGTCACCCTCGGGCCCCACCTCGTCGACCTCCGGTACGAGGCCCAGCGCGGCCCCCACACACACCACGGCCTCCTCGGCCTCCAGCGCCCGCGCGTTGAATTCCGGCGGTCCGCTCAGCCCCAGCGGATGCCCCGGCGCCGGCAGCGCCACCCGCAGCCCGGACACCCCCAGCGTCCGCAGCCGCCCCAGCGCCAGCGTGAGCCCCACCGGCCCCGCCTCACCCGGCAGCCCCTCCACCCGGTGCACGGCGTCCTCGCCCACGATCGACAACACGGCCTCGTCGGGCGAGACCAGACCGGCCAGCAGAGCGTTCCCCCAGGCGGCCAAGCGCCCTGAACGTGGTTCGAAAAGCATCCCCCTACTTTACGGATCGGCCCCCGCACCGGGCCCCGGCCCCGGACCCCTCTCCGAGTGGCGTAGGTTTTCCTCCTGGGGCTGCGTCTACCGGCGCACAGAGAACCGTGACTGCAAGGGGTGACAACACGCTCATGAGCGATGTTCTGGAGCTGGTGGACGTATCCGTGGTCCGCGAGGGCCGGGCTCTGGTGGACCAGGTCTCCTGGTCGGTGAAGGAGGGGGAGCGCTGGGTGATCCTCGGCCCCAACGGCGCCGGCAAGACCACTCTGCTGAACCTCGCCTCCAGCTACCTCTTCCCCACCAAGGGCAGCGCCACCATCCTCGGCGGCACCCTCGGCAAGCCCGGCACCGACGTGTTCGAGCTGCGCCCCCGCATCGGCGTCGCCGGCATCGCGATGGCCGACAAGCTGCCGAAGCGGCAGAGCGTCCTGCAGACCGTCCTCACCGCCGCCTACGGCATGACGGCGACCTGGCAGGAGGAGTACGAGGAGATCGACGAGCAGCGGGCCCGCGCCTTCCTCGACCGCCTCGGCATGACCGAGTACCTCGACCGGAAGTTCGGCACCCTCTCCGAGGGCGAGCGCAAGCGCACCCTGATCGCCCGTGCCCTGATGACGGACCCCGAGCTCCTGCTGCTCGACGAGCCCGCCGCCGGCCTGGACCTCGGAGGCCGCGAGGACCTCGTACGCCGTCTCGGCCGACTGGCTCGCGACCCGCTCGCCCCCTCCATGGTCATGGTCACGCACCACGTCGAGGAGATCGCCCCCGGCTTCACCCACGTCCTGATGATCCGCCAGGGCAAGGTCGTCACCGCGGGCCCGATCGACCTCGAACTGACCTCCCGCAACCTCTCGCTCTGCTTCGGCCTCCCGCTGGTCGTCGAGCGCAACGGGAACGACCGCTGGAGCGCCCAGGGCCTTCCGCTCGGTTAGGCCGCCGTCCGGGTACGGCTGCCCGCACCCTGTCCCGACCGCGCCCACCCGACCTACCATGACCATGTGGACATCGACGCATGGGTGTGGTGGCTCATCGGCGCGGTCGGACTGGGCATCCCCCTGGTCCTCACCGCGATGCCGGAGTTCGGCATGTTCGCCGTGGGCGCGGTGGCGGCCGCCGTCACGGCGGCCCTCGGCGGGGGGGTGGTGGCCCAAGTCCTGGTCTTCGTGGTCGTGTCGGTCGCACTGATCGCCGTCGTACGGCCGATCGCCAACCGGCACCGCAGCCAACGGCCCCAACACCGCAGCGGCATCGACGCGTTGAGGGGCAGAAGCGCAGTCGTCCTCGAACGCGTCGACGGCCGCGGCGGCCGCATCAAGCTCGCCGGCGAGGTCTGGTCCGCGCGCACCCTCGACGCGGACACCAGCTTCGAGCCCGGCCAGTCCGTCGACGTCGTGGAGATCGACGGGGCGACCGCCGTCGTCATGTGACAAGCAGCCTGCTCGCGGCCCCCGGGTCTGCGAGACTCCGTTCAACGGGGCAGCACAGACAGCCGGAAGGGCACGGGGAACCGCATGCAACCGATCATCATCGTCCTGATCATTCTGGTGGTTCTGGTCTTCATCGCACTGGTCAAGACGATCCAGGTGATCCCGCAGGCCAGCGCCGCCATCGTCGAGCGGTTCGGCCGCTACACCCGCACCCTCAACGCGGGCCTCAACATCGTCGTCCCGTTCATCGACTCCATCCGCAACCGGATCGACCTCCGCGAACAGGTCGTCCCCTTCCCGCCGCAGCCGGTCATCACCCAGGACAACCTGGTCGTCAACATCGACACCGTCATCTACTACCAGGTGACCGACGCGCGCGCCGCGACCTACGAAGTGGCCAGCTACATCCAGGCCATCGAGCAGCTCACCGTCACCACCCTCCGCAACATCATCGGCGGCATGGACCTGGAGCGGACGCTGACCTCCCGCGAGGAGATCAATGCGGCGCTCCGCGGAGTCCTCGACGAGGCCACCGGCAAGTGGGGCATCCGCGTCAACCGCGTCGAGCTCAAGGCCATCGAGCCGCCGACCTCCATCCAGGACTCGATGGAGAAGCAGATGCGCGCCGACCGCGACAAGCGCGCCGCGATCCTCCAGGCCGAGGGCGTCCGCCAGTCCGAGATCCTGCGCGCCGAGGGTGAGAAGCAGTCCTCCATCCTGCGCGCCGAGGGTGACGCCAAGGCCGCCGCCCTGCGCGCCGAGGGTGAAGCCCAGGCCATCCGTACGGTGTTCGAGTCCATCCACGCCGGTGACGCCGACCAGAAGCTCCTCGCCTACCAGTACCTCCAGATGCTCCCGAAGATCGCCGAGGGCGATGCCAACAAGCTCTGGATCGTGCCCAGCGAGATCGGCGACGCGCTCAAGGGACTCTCCGGGGCCATGGGCAACTTCGGCCCCATGGGCGGCGGTTCGGGCTTCAACCCGCAGAACTCCGGCAAGGACGGCGGAAACAACGGCAACGCGGCGGCCGACAAGGCCGCCGCCGAGCGCCGCGAGCAGCCCCCCATCGACTAACGGCCGTCCCCTCCTGCATGATCGGTACGGCCCCTCGACCTTCACGGCGGGGAGGCGACCCACTCATGCAAAGGGGATGGCACGGTCCATGTCCATCTGGGAATCACTCGCGGTCCTCGTCGCAGGCATAGGCGCGGGCACGATCAACACCATCGTCGGCTCCGGCACCCTCATCACCTTCCCGGTGCTGCTGGCCACCGGCCTGCCGCCGGTGACCGCCAACGTGTCCAACACCCTCGGCCTGGTGCCCGGTTCCATCAGCGGAGCCATCGGCTACCGCAAGGAGCTCCAGGGCCAGCGCGCCCGCGTCCTGCGGCTCGGCGCCGTGTCCCTCGTCGGCGGACTCGCGGGCGCGATCCTGCTCCTCACCCTGCCGTCGGACTCCTTCGACACGATCGTGCCCATCCTGATCGGGCTCGCCCTCGTGCTCGTCATCCTCCAGCCCCGCCTCGCCGCCGCCCTGCGCCGGCGCCAGGAAGCCGCTGGAGGCGATACGGGCCACCCCGACGGCGGCCCCACCCTGCTCGGCGGCGTCCTGTTCTCCAGCGCGTACGGAGGCTACTTCGGCGCCGCCCAGGGCGTGCTCTACCTCGGCCTGATGGGCTTGCTGCTCCGCGAGGACATCCAACGGATCAACGCCGTCAAGAACGTCATCGCCGCCCTGGTGAACGGCGTCGCGGCCGTCCTCTTCCTCTTCGTCGCCGAATTCGACTGGACGGCCGTCCTGCTCATCGCCGTCGGCTCCACCATCGGCGGCCAGATCGGCGCCAAGGTCGGCCGGAAGCTCCCGCCGGCCGCCCTGCGCGCGGTCATCGTGACGGTCGGAATCCTCGCGATCGTCCAGCTGCTGATCCGCTGAGCGACGTAAGTGAGCTACGTCGCCCAGCGCGGCCGACTAGGCGGAGCGCTCCAGCCACTCCGGCAGGGCATCGCGCCCGGCCACCCCCAGAGCGAGCAGCATGGCGTCCGCGGGAGACGGCACGAAGGGCTTCTTGAGCAGCGGCATCCCGGCCTCCTCGGGAGTCCGGGCCGCCTTGCGGTGGTTGTCCTCGGCGCAGGAGGCCACCGTGTTCAGCCAGGTGTCCCCACCCCCCTGGGCCCGCGGCAGCACGTGGTCCACGGTCGTCGCGCGTTTCCCGCAGTACGCGCACCGGTGCTGGTCCCGGACCAGCACCCCCCTCCGCGACCAGGGAGCATGTCTTCGGAAGGGCACCCGGACGTACCGGCAGAGCCTGATCACCCGGGGCATCGGAAGCTCCATGGTGGCCGCGCGCACACGCAGCTCGGGATGCGACTGTTCGACGACGGCCTTGTCCTGGAGCACCAGGACCACCGCCCGGTTCAAGGTCACCGTCGACAGCGGCTCGAAGCTCGCATTCAGCACCAGCGTGTCCCGCATCTCGCCCACCTCCCGTGTGCAGGCCCGCGACCACACTGGCGGCAGGGCCCGCGACCACTCTGGCCGCGCGCGCCACGCGGGACAACGCAATAAAAATGCCCGGTCCTGGCCTTCTTTAGACCAGGACCGGGCAAACGCTCGGAGAACGATCAGCGGGCGGGCGACTCGTACTCACCGATGAGCTGGGCGCGCCCGAGCGTGTGGAACCGCAGATTGAACCCGACGACGGCCGGCGACACGTCGCCGCCCGGGCCGAGCTTCTCCTGGTCCACCGCGTACACGGTGAAGACGTACCGGTGCCGTTCCCCGGCCGGCGGAGCCGCCCCGCCGAAGTCCTTGGTCCCGTAGTCGTTCCGCACGTGCACCGCCCCGGCGGGCAGCCCCTCGAACTTTCCGCTGCCCGCACCGGCCGGCAGCTCGGTGACCGAGACCGGCAGATCGAAGAGCACCCAGTGCCAGAACCCGCTGCCCGTCGGCGCGTCCGGGTCGAAGCACGTCACGGCGAAGCTCTTCGTCCCCTCCGGGAACCCCTCCCACCGCAACTGCGGCGAGACGTTCCCACCCGAGAGCACCTGGGCGTCACCCAGATCGGCGCCCGGCGAGAGATCCTCACTGGTCACGCTGAAGGAGTGCACCTCGGGGTGGAAGTCGTGCGGAAGCGGCGCCATGCTCTGCTGTGTCACTGCTGCCCTCCTGGTCGCTGGCGAATACCGGTCCGAGCCTAGGACCGGCTAGAACCAGTTGCGCTGCGAACCGACGGACGCGATCCACTGGTTCAGGTACGCCGCCCAGTCGGTGCCCTGGTAGGACTGGAGCCCCACCTGGAAGCAGCGGTAGGTGTCACTGCCCTCGGAGAACAGCCCCGGCTTCTTGTCCATCTCCAGGACGACGTCCATCTCCCGGCCGTCCGAGACGAAGGTCAGCTCGACCTGGTTCAGCCCCCGGTACTGCGACGGCGGCAGGAACTCGATCTCCTGGTAGAAGGGCAGCGTCTGCCGCGTCCCACGAATGTGCCCGCGCTCCATGTCCGCACTGCGGAAGGTGAAGCCGAGCTGCCGGAAGGCGTCGAGGATCGCCTGCTGAGCCGGCACCGGGTGCACGTTGATCGCGTCGAGGTCGCCCGCGTCCACCGCACGAGCGATCTCCAGCTCGGTGCTGACCCCGATGTTCATCCCGTGGAGGTGCTGGCCACCGAAGTGGGTGATCGGCGTCTCCCAGGGGATCTCCAGCCCGAAGGGCACCACGTGCAGCGCGCCGGCCTGCACCTGGAAGGCACCGCCGAGGCGCTGCTTGGTGAAGACCACGTCCTGCTTGTACTCCTGGTCACCGCCCTCGACCTCGACCCGCGCCTGCAGACCGACGGACAGCCCCTCGATCTGCTGCTCGACGGATCCGCCCTGGATCCGGACCTCGCCCTGGACGATCCCGCCCGGCACGACGTTCGGCTCGGTGATGACGGTGTCCACCGAAGCACCACCGGCACCCAGGCTCGCGAACAGCTTCTTGAAGCCCATGCTCAAAACTCCCCTTGAACGATCTGGCGACTACCGCTTGCAAAAAAACGCTGTCAAACGCGGAACCTTAGGCCCCGGTTGCCGGTGTACGCGTTCCACTACGCTCGACCGGATGAGCGCGCGCCCCGACCGTACGCCCCTGCCCCGGTCCTTCTTCGACCGCCCGGTCCTCACCGTGGCCCCGGACCTCCTCGGCCGCACCCTGGTCCGCCGCACCCCCGACGGCCCCCTCGAACTGCGCATCACGGAGGTCGAGGCGTACGAGGGCGAGTCCGACCCGGGCTCGCACGCCTACCGCGGCCGCACGGCGCGCAACGCATCGATGTTCGGTCCCCCCGGACACGCGTACGTCTACTTCATCTACGGCATGTGGTTCAGCCTCAACCTGGTGTGCGGCCCACCGGGCCACGCGAGCGGGGTCCTGCTGCGCGCGGGCGAGGTCACCGTGGGTGCCGACCTGGCCGCCAAACGTCGACTTTCCGCCAGAAGCCCGAGAGAACTGGCCAAAGGCCCGGCCCGCCTGGCCACGGCCCTGGCCGTGGACCGCTCCCTCGACGGCGCCGACCTCTGCGGGGACCCCGATTCCCCCCTGTCCCTCCTCACGGGCACCCCCACCACACCCGACCTGGTGAGCAGCGGCCCGCGCACCGGAGTGAGCGGAGCCGGCGCCACCCACCCGTACCGCTTCTGGATCGCGAACGACCCGACGGTGAGCCCGTACCGCGCCCACGCGCCACGCCGCCGCTCAACTTGACTCGGCCTTGCCGGACGCCTAACGTAGCCCGAGCCGCTTGAACGGGGCACTGCCATCAGCAGACCCCCGGAGCGGCCAACCCACTACCTACGACTTACCCCTGGCGGGGTCCTATTCGGCATGCCCGAATTCCCGGCCGGTGGCTCGATTATGAGCCGCAAGGGAAAAGCGCTAATGTGGTGGAGCGCCGAAAGGCAAAGACCCCCAACGGTCACCGAATTCAAATCCGAGTCTGGAAACAGCGCGGAAATGATCTGGTAGAGTTGGAAACGCAAGAACAGAACGAAAGCCCGGAGGAAAGCCCGAGAGGGTGAGTACAAAGGAAGCGTCCGTTCCTTGAGAACTCAACAGCGTGCCAAA